>NZ_DBHHRH010000021.1:0-84719 GCF_057240785.1 Alloprevotella sp.
TTTTTTTAGTTCTCGGCAAACATAAAAGAGATAGAAATGTTTGAAATTCCGAAAAATATTGCACAAAAACAATCCTCTTTTTAGGCTTTTATTGAAACTTTTTTTGAGGAAAAAGAAGAACTGCTTATCCCGAATTGAGGTTATCAGTAATCTCAGTTAGTTGCAACCATAAACCCCAAGAGAACTAACTGATGTCAACTAGCCTTCATTTTTCCCTCTTTTCCTTTCTGCCAAAGCTCGAAACTATTGATGATATTTTGCCATAAAATATAGCAACCGGGACCTACACTACTAAGAGGATTGAGATAGACAGAAGCAATCCAGATGGCAAAAGCAGTATTTTTTTGTCCCAAAGCCTGACCGCTTTCTATGATACTACCACAGCGAGCGCCTATCCGCCACCCCATGAAAAATTGAAGGAAACAGAGAAGCAAGCTCAATAGGGCTATAAGTAGGAGAAAAGAAGCTGAAGTCTGAGCGTGGCAGATATTTTTCACTGTTGTCCCTGTCACGATTGTCAAAGATGCGGCCCATAAATAGTAGCTCAAGTCTTTCACGTTAATAACCCAACGATGGAAGCTATGAAAGAAATTTTTCACGATATAAGAAAGTCCCATAGGAACAATCAAGACAAGTGCCACTTTATAAAGGATAAGAAAAAATGCTGTTGCAAATCCCATTGTAGCCTTAGACTCAATTAAAGGGAAAAATAAAGGAATGAGTATTGCTGTTATAAAATTAGAGATAAACGTGTAAGTCGTCATACTCTCCAAATTTCCTCCAAGTTTCGCCGTAACCACAGGAGCCGCCGAGGCACAAGGCCCTATAATACATGCCAGTACGCCTTCCGCCAAAATCAAGCTCTCACCTTCTAAAGAAAAAGCCAATATTACCCCTACAACAAGCAATACGAAAATTATTTGCTGCCCTCCAATCCATAGATGCCACTTAGATGGCAACATCTTTCGGAAATCTACCTTGCAGAAGGTCACAAAAAGGATCAAGAACATAAACATTGGTAAAATGGCATTCATAATAGGAGCAAAAAAACTACTAGCCTGCTCCAATCTCGGAGTATAAGCAAAAAGCAAATAAACAATCGCTCCAATAGCTATTGCCACAGGTAATGTCCATCTTTTCAAAAAACATATTATAGCATTCATATTCTTATTTCTTTTAATGATACAAAATTACTCATTTATACCTGCACAACACCTCCTAAGTTTGAAAGCCATCAAAAAACTACAGTTCATCATGAAAGTTTGAGTAAATTTGCAGCTACAAAACTTAAATAATCCTCTCTCGTGCCGTTCTCTTATTGACCTACGGCAATATTGCTACACACTGTAGCCTTCAGAGATAACTTACATAACTTTTTATATTTTCCATGTTACTTAGCATCGCTTACATTCTCATTGGTGTCATCGCAGTACTTTGGGGTGCAGACAAGTTTACAGACGGAGCTGCAGCCATCGCACGAAAAATGAACATTCCCGAAATTGTCATCGGCCTAACAATTGTTGCTATGGGCACAAGTGCCCCCGAACTATTCACATCTGTTGTCTCAGCTCTAAAAGGCAGTACGGGATTAGCTTTGGGTAATATCGTAGGATCAAATATCTTCAATAGCTTGTTCATTGTGGGAGCAGCAGCAGCAGTAGCTCCAATCCCTATTTCGCAAGTAACTATTGTCAAAGATATTCCTTTTGCTCTCGTCTCTTCACTCCTTCTGACCGCTGTTTGCCTTGACGGTAACCTCACACGCCTCGACTCGCTGCTATTGCTTATCGGCTTTGCACTCTTCCTTGCCTATACGTTACAGGTAGCTCGTAATGGGAAAACGGAAGATTCTAAAAGCGAAATATCACAAGCGCTTTGGAAAAGTATTCTTTTTATTATCATCGGACTGGCCTGCTTGATTGTTGGCAGTAACTTATTTGTCAATGGCGCAAGCATAGTTGCCGAACAGTTGGGCGTATCGGATGCCATCATCGGTCTGACGATTGTTGCAGGCGGTACATCACTACCAGAACTCGCAACCTCCATCATATCAGCTCGCAAGGGACAGAGTGGCATCGCCATCGGTAATGTTGTAGGTTCTAATGTCTTCAATATCCTTGCCATTCTTGGTATCACTGGCTTTATTTCCCCTATGCGAGATTTGGGTGGTATCACAACCATTGACTTCACAATGCTTATCCTATCGATTATACTTGTGTGGGCAATGTCATTTACAAAACACAAAATTGAACGCTGGGAAGGCTTCACGCTCATTGGCATTTTTACTCTCTATTTAGGTTGGCTTATTTATTCCGCTCTTTGAAAATATCTGTCTATCAACTTTGCCAGAAATGCTCTCATTTGAATAAAACTTAAATACAATTCAATCAAATGATAAATTTCAGAAAAATATTGCAAAAGAAACAAAAGGTCTCAACAATCTATTTTAGATTGTTGAGACCTTTTATTTATAGATAACCAAAGTAGATCTACACAATTGCTTATCCATTCAACATATCCATGTCAGCGTTCAATGCTTTTGCCGAAAGTTTTTTGAGGTATATCATCATTAAGGAGGCTTTCCAGTCGTTCTACATAAAAGCTTGATGGTTTTTCTGCGGATACCGTGCCTGAAGCAAAGTCTGAAACAAGCTCATTGAGTCGCTGAAGCTCAATTGTCTTGCCCGTTTGAGTATATTCCTCACGTAATAGTCTGACTTTTTCTGTTTGCTGAATTCCCTCGATAACTCGTTCAAAGCGAATGCTGCTTCGACCGCCAGGATAAACCATATATGTATCGCCCGGCGTAAACATTCGGAAACGTGTATCTTGCAGAGGGGCATCTGTCCAATTCATCCAAGCCCAACGCAAGAAACCATTAAAGCCATTAGCCAAACAATAGATCGGCAAGTAAGCCGCATCTGCCGGACCATTATTGGAACAAACGTTTGGTTCTGAATCGGGGCAAGCTGTATAAGTTGTCGTTATCCAACCCTTTGCATTTCGCATAGAGAGTTCTGCATCCGTAAAATGTTGCCCATAGGCCACACAATAATCATACAACTTATCGGCCAATTCTTTATGGTAATTGCCTGCTAGTGCCATCTTGATACCAGGCACAGCTTGCTGCGCCACACGATAAGCGTCTGTCATCGCATCAAGTCCGCGCTCATCCATGGCTATCACTATTCTTTCAAACCATCCCTTTGCTTTCAGATGTTTGGCAAAACTACGAAGGAAGTCTGTCCAAAGTTCCTCATATTCTGTCGAAGAAGTAGAAGTTTTGAGGTAAGCATACTTTTGGGATGCTTCATCCATATAGCGGAAACTCATATCCCAAGGAACCATCGAGAAACAGTTTATCTGTCCATTTATGCCACAACTATCCAAGAACGTAATCCAGTGATCGAAGACGGTGTAGTCGTAAGCCCAACTCCCATCTACTTTTTTTGTAGTCAACACCATAGGTTCAAATTTATCGTTACTCTGTGCTCCCCATGGCTCATAAAATAAGATGGCCGTACCCACTTTCTGGCCTGCCTTAGCCAGCATCTGCATATAAGGGCGCAAGGCATCGAAGTGAGCCTGACTCCACGGACTGACACGATAGTAGCGACTAACGGCGTAGGGTTGCATCCAAAAGTTCAAATTAAACTTCCAATCGGAGGGCTTCGGTAACATTCGTTCTTGCACCACTACATCTAGATTCAAGTGCCCCACTACTTTCTTTTGTACATTGAGCACTTCCAGACGAATACTATATGCGCCAGGTTTTGCAGCTTGAGGTATTTCAAACGTACACCATACGGGGCGTGTCGTTTCTTTCTCAAGAATCTTCGTTGTTTCTAAATCTATCACATCGGGGACTAAATAGGGATTCCATCCCGTGGGGTGATTACCACAACCACGAAAGTTGTCCGTCCAAACATAATTGACAAAGCGCGCAGCTCCTCCCAAACTTTTGTTACCAGAGATGCGCAAAGAAAGAGGCCCTACTTCCTCTCGAGAAAAAAGAACAGCCTGCACACCAACGCGCTCTCCTCTCCAGGCATAAACAACTGTATCTGTTGTCACACTAAACAGAGGAGGTTGATGTTTCTCATAATGAACATCGCGCGAGGCCCAACTCATTTGCAACTTATTGGGCAATTTCTCCCAGGCTGTCCTTTCAACTGTAGCAGAATCTTCAGGCTCTACATAATCCCCATAAATACCTTCTTGCGCACTGATAGATGTAGCCCACAAAAATAGAGACGCAAGGCCTAATGTCTTTAAGATTTTCATGAATAAAATAAGGTTTTGAGAAGTACACTTTAGTATTTCACCTCAATGGCAAAGGGATATATACGTTCAGCATCATAGAAACAAGCCAAACTATTGATCATCGCGCTCATGGTTGGTTCACAAAGCCCCGTCCACACAGTTGCTCCATTCACTCTCACTACAACGGGACGAGTAACATCCACTTGTTCAGCAGTGAGATAGACTATCAAATGTCCTCCCGAAGCAGGCGTATAGGTGCGCGCCGATTTTAGTTCAATGCCCCAACGAGAATCTTTTTCTAACGCCTGATAGTGAACATTTTGTATCGTCAAATCCACCACATTTCCCTCAATTCTTTCCTCATAACGGGCGCGCTCTGTGGCATTTGGGCGCTGAATAATTTGCAGATTGGCAAATCCGCGACGATGTCTACCGTCCATTTCAAAATCCTCCCAACTAATTCTCGAAGGAGTTGGAATGCGCCTCCATTGCTTCAGCCATGTTGGTGTACGCCTATAGTCGATGGCGTGTCCTGCATTGGGAATCAGTTCCACCCAATGGTGGTATTCACCGCCATTCAGTCGGCCCAAACTATCCAAAGCCTCGCGGGTATAACGTGTCAGCAAGTTTCGATAGAAACCAAAATCCTGTGCACCAGTTCTCAAACTAAATGGGGTATTACGCAAGTTCTCAACAGGAGCATTCTTGAGCGGTTCTCCTCCTGCCATAGGGCCTACGGCTGCCCAATAGTCAGCATAGAACGAAGCCAAACGCTGGCTACCATAGCCACCCTCAGAGATTCCCATCAAATAAAGACGATTGGCATCTACCTGCGGATTGAGAAAAAGCTGACGGAGCAAGCGTTCCATAAACCACTGCTTAGAACGCTGATACCAACGATACCACTCCCCTTCTTGAGGAATTTGAGGAATAAAATAGATGCTGGGAGCATCGGCAAAGACTTGCGCCAACTTCAGTCCAGTAGCCCATTCGGCATCTCGTGGGCCACTGCCATGGAGATAGATGAAAGCTGGAATCTGAGCATCAGTCGATGCACCTTTTCGGCCATAGTAATAATTCAGTTTAGCATTGGGTTCAAGTGTCTCAGGAATAACCCATTGTCCGTGTGTCTGCTCAGAAAGCGTAGTAAGCGGGATGAGTTGTGGAGAATCTTGAGCATTAGCCTTAAGCCAACAATCCCACACTTCTTGCCGCGCTGTTTCAAGTTGGTCTGCTTTGAGCGGCTTCGACATTGGGAAGAGCGTTTCCTTTCCTTGAAAAGATTGAAGAAAGTATTTTGTAATGGCCCGACGTTGGGCAGAAAGCGGCATAAAAAGCAAGAACAAACCTATAGCAACACCTAGGCGCAGAACTTTTTGAAGCGATTGCATCTGAATGGAATACTTAAAATTTTTCATTTTATACTTCATTTTACAAGAACAAGAAACTGACGGCAAACAATAACAGGCTACGCCAAAGATTCTTTAGTTTATTTTATTATTTATCGCATCACGCATTAGCAAAAGCTCGTTACGTGTCACGCCATGCTCTTTTAACAGCCAAGCATCATCGTCAAAGAAATCAGAAGGCACGAAATCCAGTTTGCGACTTTCGGCAGAAGCCTGATAACGATGAACTGCTTCAGCAATATTGTGGTTCAACCACGCAGAGTGTCCCGCATTGAAATAGTCAGAAGCTGATGGATTGAGCGCAAGAATCTTGGCATAGTATGTTTCTGCCTGTTCCAGATTACCCGAAAGTAGAGAGCACCAAGCCAGTGCACGCAAGGCTTTCCCGTCGGGCTGCAAATAGTCCGCCTTATAAAGCACGCTGAATGCCAACTTTGGCTGATGCAAAGACATATAACATTCCCCGATACGCAAGAGCAAATCGACATCTTCTGGACACAAGGCTTCCAAACGTTCGTAGTAGTCGAGGGCCTCCTCATAGTTGCCTGCTGCCACATTGAGTCGGCCCAGTTGCCGAAGTGTCCATACTGAATCAGGATGTAAGCGGAGAGCTTCCTCATAGTATTCTACGGCTTCTGAAACAAATCCCCAAAGCTCTTCAGCATATCCCATTTTCTCCCACACAGAAGCTGTGCGTTGCTCAGGAGGAATGACCATAAAGAATGTAAGAGCCTCTTTCCAGAGCTCTTCTCTAAAGCAAGAATTGGCAAACTGCAAAGCAATGGGCGCAGAAGAGAAGAACGGACGTAAATGAGCATAAGAAATTAAACTCAAGTCCAACTTGAAAGGATTGTTGTGCTCATTGCGAAAACGGAAAAGATGGAAGAAACGATAAAGATCTTGCAGGTAGAAACGAATTTGCTGCTGCAATTCTTCTTCGCCCGAGTCGAAAGTGCCCATCAGTTCTTCAGGAATATCGCTCATTTTACGGACTCCATCGCCCAAGTTATGCAGTTGCTCATCGGTAAGACTTTGAAGCATGAATACCATACAGTATTTCTCCGTGTCGCAAACGGGCCTATTGTTAAAAACGGCATCCATAGAAGAATAAGCCTCACCGCGCGAGCCAAAAACAGGATTCGAATAGCTGAAAGGCATAAACCAGTTGGCAGCATCATTAAAGAAAGCTTGTTGCCGAGAGATCTGTGCAAATGTAGTATAGAAAGTATCGCTACCACGTTGCTGCATTTCTAAGAATTCATGCATCTTTTTGCTGATTTTCGATTTCTCGCCGTCAGCATCCCATTCGGGATTGAGATGTGCCTCATTGATTTCTGCCAAGTTTGAAAGATCACCCTTGGTAAGGTCTTTCAGTTTGTGAGCTGCCTTGAGCAATTCGGGCATAATATCCTCACGCATCTTTTTATTGTCCTGCTGTGTCTGAATACTCAGAAACAACTGCGCCTGAACTTTATGAAGAGCATCAACAAAAGCAGCATCATCTTGCAAAAGTGTTAGCTGTGCCTCCAATTCAGGGTAGAAACGCAAGCGACCGGCATATTTAATCAGTAGGAGCAAAGCACCAACGATGCAACGTGCACGCACTTTTGGAGGAGCAGAAACAGATCCTTCCAACAAAATTTGCAATTTATTCAGATCGAATACTTCCAAAGTCGACAGAAACAAGGCTGCAGCCATAGTTTGTTGCTCTTCGATAGAATTTGTCGCATCAGTAAATCGCTGACGTTGCATTTGAGATTCTTCCTTTCCCCAAGGAGCGCTAGCATAGGTAGCTTCAAACTGTTCAGACAAGCTACTCGCTACAGAAGCTCTTTCATGTGTCCGCTTCCACACGGAAGAAAAGTAGGAATTATCTTCTTCCAATAATTGCGCGAAATAATAATTGTCAGCAATTTCCGAAGCTTGTCGAAGAAATTGCTGGTGCATGGTTTTACGTGCTGGATCATCCACACCCTTTTCCCAATAGTGCAACAGCATTCGATAGTTTTCTGTCAGCTGCTGAAGAGCATCTGGAATCATCATTGCCTGCCAACTATCAGCAGGAAACTGGAGGTTGACGGCAAGACCTTTGAGTGCTGATAAGGCATCAGAGAGTTGCTCGCTCATGATAGCCTTCACGGCATCGTCATATAGAACCTGAAAAGTTTTAGCATCCATCTTATTCTTTTTTCTAAAAAGCGCAGCGATTATTTAGTTGCGCGAACGTGTGAATAATGGGGCAAATGCAAAGAGTCTGCCACTTGCTGAGAAATCTTATAGTGATTGAGCAGAATGGGCAGGCAACATTTCACACCATGCCGATTCAAACTGTCAACGGCTTGGTTATAACCACGGCGCAAAAGCTCCAAATATTTCGCGTGCGACTTATCTGCAATATATTTGGAACGAAAGACAATCATTCCCCTACTTTTCTCTGCTCCTCGAGCTTCATACATTTGGCGCGCACCTAATAGGCGAGCTTCCGTAGCAAAAGGTTCGGGCAACACGGCAGCATCCAACTGATTATTTTCCAGCATAGAAGCACACGTTCTATAACTATTCACTTGAACACGTACCAGCGCAGTTGGTTTCATACCTGCTTGTCGAAGAGCTTGATCGGCGAGGAGATTCTCTGTTGTACGTTGTGGTAGTCCTAAAACTCTATTGTCTAAATCTTTCATCTTTTTGATGCGCAACGTTCCCGAACTGAGCAATGCCCAATCCCCTTCTGTTTGCATTTCTTGAACGAATGTTACGCCTCGTTTCTGATGAAAAGCCAAACGTTCGGCGTCCATGAAGGAACCATCAACGCTTCCACCCAACAACGCTGTATCACAATCATTCTGAGCTTCGAAAGGGCACAATTTCAAATGGAGTCCCAAACTATCGTAGAGTCCCATTTTCTCCGCATAATAGAAAGGTAAACAGTCTACTATAGGAAGAACAGCCAATCGGATATCCTCGTTTCCAGAAACAACTGATGGGGTCGCATTCTCCTTCTTCTGGTTACACGCCATCAAAAGCCCTAAGGACAATAAAATCAAAGGAATCTTTCGCATGAAAACACTTTTTTTCTTTGGATGACAAAGATAATAAAAAAATATGGGCGACTATCATCTCACGCCTCCTCTCAATTTATGAGCAGAACAAGAAGAGCTAACGACCTCCATTTCTTACCACTGAAGAGTATGCGTATAAGCACTTTTAGATTCCTACTTATGAGGAATAGAATCCATACGAAAAACAGCCGTTTTATTTGACAAACCATTTCCACAACCTAAATGTTAAACAGCTTTAAATTGAACACGCCGAAGATAGTTCTTGTAAAACTGAACTCAAAAAAGCGCAACAAAAGAAGGGATTTATATCGATTTTTCTCTTTCGTACCACTAGAAGTTAAGTAAAAGCACGTTTTTCTCCTTATTCCATCCAAGAATACAATAAAGATGTCAGCTGACAGGCTTATTGCAATTGAGATTTTCTTTATTGTATTTTTAATTTGTCAAGGAGAAAATAAAATTTGTAGTATAGAAAATAAAATTTGTAGTATAGAAAATAAAATTCCTCCTTGAGAAATTCAAAATAGACCTATTTTGTACCGTGTCATATCTGCGTTATTTCCGCACACAGATAATAAAGTTGGATTTCAAACGATTCTCGACACCATAGATTAAGAAATATTTTTACAAATCAAAAAGCTACTATTAAAAGTGGAGCAAAGAAAAAAGATTTATCTTTTTCTCTTGCGCACGATCTTTAATGTTTTAGAAAAAACAAATAGAAAAGCAGTTACTACTCAATGAGGAGTAGCAACTGCTTGCATGAAATTTATTTGTTTCCGCCAAGTGAGCGAAAACAGATCTTTTTTATTCGCCTTTGATAGCCACAATTCCAGGAAGAGCCTTACCTTCGATAGCTTCGAGCAGGGCACCACCGCCAGTAGAAATATAGCTTACCTTGTCAGCCATACCAAACTTGTTGATGCAAGCTACAGAGTCGCCACCACCAATAAGTGAGAAAGCACCATTTGCAGTAGCTTCAGCGATAGCATCAGCAATAGCGCGAGAACCGCCAGCGAAATTGTCGAACTCAAACACACCTGCAGGGCCATTCCAAAGGATTGTCTTTGCACTCTTAATGGCAGCAGCAAAACTCTCACGAGTTGCGGGACCAGCATCCATACCTTCCCATCCTTCGGGAATATCATTGCTGAGACAAACCTGAGTGTTAGCATCGTTCTTAAAGTCATCGGCAGCAATGCAATCTGTACCGAGAATCAGGTTTACACCTTTTTCCTTTGCTTGCTTCATCACGTTGAGTGCAACATCGAGTTTATCGTCCTCACAAATGGACTTACCAATTTTTCCACCCATAGCCTTTGCGAATGTATAAGTCATACCACCGCAGAGAATCAGATTGTCAACCTTACCAAGAAGGTTTTCGATAATTCCAATCTTTGTGGAAACCTTAGAACCACCCATGATGGCAGTGAAGGGGCGCTTGATGTCGCTCAAGACAGCATCAACAGCTGCAACTTCTTTTTCCATCAGATAGCCGAGCATCTTGTGGTCAGCATCGAAGTAGTCTGCAATAACAGCAGTAGAAGCGTGTTTGCGGTGAGCAGTACCGAAAGCGTCCATCACATAGTAGTCAGCATAAGATGCAAGGGTCTTTGCAAACTCCTTCTGGCGAGCCTTCATTTCTTTCTTAGCTTCGTCGTAAGCAGGATCAGCCTTGTCGATACCTACAGGTTTACCTTCTTCTTCAGGATAGAAGCGGAGGTTCTCCAACAGGAGTACATCACCAGGCTGCAAGGCGGCAGCTGCATCCTGAGCCTTTGCACAGTCGGGAGCAAACTGAACAGGAGCGCCGAGAGCTGCACTAACGGCCTCTGTGATCTGACCGAGAGAGAATTTGGGATTTACTGTGCCTTTGGGCTTGCCCATGTGGCTCATGATAATGAGTGCACCACCGTCTGCCAATACTTTCTTCAGCGTGGGCAAAGCTCCGCGGATACGAGTATCATCAGTGATTTTACCATTCTCGTCAAGAGGCACATTGAAGTCTACGCGAACGATGACTTTCTTACCTTTGAAATCGCAATTGTCGATTGTCATATTGTTATTTTTTAGATGAAAAGATTTGTGCGCGAAGATACTGCAAAACAATGAAACCACAAAACGCTTACTTTGCTTTCGCTTTGATAGGACCTTTACAGAGATGTGATAGGCCACACTGTTCGCATTTTGGGCGCAAAGCTGTACATGTATATCGTCCATGAAGAAGCAGCCAAAAATGACTGTGTGCCACATCCTCCTCGGGGATAAACTTACGCAGAGCCATCTCAACCTTATAAGGAGTATTGGCACTGGCGGGGACTAAGCCTAAACGATGGGCTACCCTATAGATATGCGTATCAACGGCCAGAGCTGCCTGACCAAAGGCCACAGCCAAAACCACATTGGCTGTTTTTCTACCAACACCTGGAAGTTTTGTGAGTTGTTCTAATGTCTGAGGTACTTCCCCTTGATACTTTTCTACCAACATTTTTGCAAGTTCCACCAAATGTTTGGCTTTAGCATTGGGATAGCTAACAGAACGAATATACTCAAAAATGGCTCCGGGGGTGGCTTGCGACATCTCTACAGGTGTTGGAAACGATTCAAAAAGAGCGGGAGTTACCATATTCACCCGCTTGTCGGTACATTGTGCTGAAAGAACCGTTGCTACAAGCAATTGAAACGGAGTTTGAAAATGCAACTCCGTTTCAACATTGCCGTGAATCGGGGCTAAATAAGCCAAGACTTCACGGAATAAATCTATTTTCTTCATTATTTTTCCTCGAAATGCTGTAGACGGGCGATATACTTGCCGATAATATCAAATTCAATATTAACTTTTGTTCCCTCTTCTATAGCGTGGAAGTTTGTATGCTCATAAGTGTAAGGAATGATACTCACCTGAAACGAATTGTCAGTAGGATTGCACACTGTCAGGCTCACACCATTGACTGTAACACTGCCTTTGTCAACGCAAAAATAGCCTCTACGAGCCATTTCTGGATTGGCAGCATATTCGAAAGTAAAGAAGTAGCTTCCATCCATATTCTCCACTTTTGTGCAAACAGCAGTTTCGTCAACATGTCCTTGAACGATATGTCCATCTAGGCGACCGTTCATCATCATAGAACGTTCTACGTTGACTTCATCACCTTCTTTAAGAACGCCTAAATTGGAACGCTTCAAAGTTTCATCCATAGCTGTCACAACATACTGCTTTCCTTCTCTGCTTACCACAGTTAGGCAAACACCATTATGGGCGACACTTTGATCAATGCCTAATTCATCACCAAACGGACATTCAAAAGTGAAATGAATGTTCGTATTTTCACGTTTTATAGCTACGACACGTGCCGTAGTCTCTACAATACCACTAAACATAGGCTTTGTTATTATTCTGCTGATCTGTAAAATCTATCTCTCTTACCTGTTTTCAAATCTTTGAAAACAAGACTGTCATCATCCATACTAAGAACTTGAACAAACGTACTATCATCTAATACTAATTGTCCATTCACAATGTGGAAAGCACGTGTAAACTCACGCACTTGAGTAACATTGATGGCTTGAGCTACTGAGGCGTCAGGAGTTCCTTTTTTATTTATAGTGAGTGCCCAACGATCGTTTTCGTGGCTACCTTCATAGTCACCAAAGATATTATTGTCGCCACGATCCAGAGTAAGAACTGTGCTCTGAGAATCGGGTAAGAAAGCAAAGGTTTCACCTCCCATCTCATCAAGAGCCACCTTACCATAAAGAGTACTATCAACCACAATAGTATCACTATCCTTGGCTTTGGATTTATCAGCCCCCTGATCTGTCTTATTACCTACGCACCCCACAGCAGTAAGCAATGTGAGTGCTACAATATAAAAGAATGATTTCCGCATAAGTTTTTTATAAATTTCTGCTGCTAAATTACGCATTTTCCATAATACAGGCAAAAATACAAGCTTTCTTTGCAAAAAACAAACATAAGAGTTTGTTGTTCAAAGAGGAAAGTGTAACTTCGCGCCCGACTCGAAAGAGCCACAAGTTCACATGTTTAACTATTAATGGATGTGGGGCAACAGAAAGCAACAGACTTTCGGCCGCCATCCGCAAAACAACTACCAAAAAATTTATGGCAGATTTTAAAAATGTTCAGCCGCTCGACGGCTTTGATTGGGATTCATTCGAATCAGGTGCTGTAGCAACAAGCCAGAGCAAAGAACAAGACGAGAAGGCCTACACTCAGACCCTCGGTAAGGTAAACGACAACGATGTTGTTGAAGGTAAGGTCATCTCTATTAACAAGCGCGAAGTCGTTGTTAGTATCGGCTTCAAGAGTGATGGTATCGTTCCTGTGAGCGAATTCCGTTACAACCCCGACCTGAAAGTAGGTGACTCTGTTGAAGTTTACATCGAAAATCAAGAAGACAAGCGTGGCCAATTGGTGCTTTCTCATAAGAAAGCTCGTCTGAGCAAAGCTTGGGATCGCGTTAACGCTGCTCTTGAAAACAAAGAAATCATCAAGGGCTACATCAAGTGCCGCACTAAGGGTGGTATGATTGTTGATGTATTTGGTATCGAAGCATTCCTTCCTGGTAGCCAGATTGATGTTAAGCCCATCCGCGACTACGACGTATTCGTTGGAAAGACAATGGAATTCCAAGTTGTTAAGATCAACCAAGAATACCGCAATGTTGTTGTAAGCCACAAGGCTCTCATCGAGGCAGAACTCGAACAGCAGAAGCAAGAAATCATCAGCAAGCTGCAAAAAGGCCAGGTACTCGAAGGTACTGTTAAGAACATCACCACTTATGGTGTATTCATCGATTTGGGCGGTGTTGATGGTCTCATCCACATCACAGACCTCTCTTGGGGTCGCGTAAATGATCCGCACGAGGTTGTCGAACTCGACCAGAAGTTGAACGTTGTAATTCTCGACTTCGATGAAGAGAAGAAGCGTATCGCACTCGGTTTGAAGCAGCTCACTCCGCATCCATGGGATGCTCTTGATGCTGACCTCAAAGTTGGTGACAAGGTTCACGGCAAGGTTGTTGTTATGGCAGACTATGGTGCATTCGTTGAGATTGCTCCTGGTGTTGAAGGCCTTATCCACGTTAGCGAAATGTCTTGGAGCCAGCACTTACGCAGTGCACAAGAATTCCTCAAAGTTGGTGATGAGGTTGACGCAGTTATCCTCACGCTCGACCGTCAGGAACGCAAGATGTCTCTCGGCATCAAGCAGCTTAAAGACGATCCTTGGAAGAACATCGAAGAGAAATTCCCCGTTGGCAGTAAGCACACAGGTAAGGTTCGCAACTTCACAAACTTCGGCGTATTCGTTGAGCTTGAAGAAGGTGTTGACGGTCTCGTTCACATCTCTGACCTCAGCTGGACCAAGAAGGTTAAACACCCCTCAGAATTCACACAGCTCGGTGCAGAAATGGACGTTGTTGTTCTCGAAATTGACAAGGACAGCCGCCGTCTGAGCCTCGGTCACAAGCAGCTCGAAGAGAATCCTTGGGATGTATTCGAACAGAAATACAGTGTTGGTAGCGTACACAAAGGCACTATCACTCAGCTCATGGATAAAGGCGCAGTTGTATCTCTCGAAGATGGTGTTGAAGGTTTCGTAACTCCGAAACACCTCCAGAAGGAAGATGGCAGCAAGGCTCAAGAAGGCGAAACTCTCGACTTCAAGGTAATTGAATTCAACAAGGATAGCAAGCGTGTAATCCTCTCTCACAGCCGCACCTTCGAAGAGGGCGCAGCAGAGGAACGCCGTCCTCGTCGCACAGCTGCTAAGAAAGAAACTGCTGGCACAAACGTTCAAAACCAAGTTGCAACAAACAGCCTCGGTGATAACGATGCTCTCGCAGCTCTGAAAGCACAGATGGAAGGTAAGTAAACTTCCACTAAATAAAACCACTATTAAGTAGGTGTGTCTTCTTAGACATACCTACTTTTTTATGATTCATCTCCTATATCTTTTCTTCATACAATCAACCCAATATCCTCCTACCAATAAAAGTTATTTTTTGTTCCTTATAAGCGCTTAAGCGTTCGCTGCACGCCCTCATTAAAGTGTCTATCCTCAGCATCGTCGTGTCGCATGCAAGGTCTATTCGGCACTCCTTGCTACGTCACTACATATAGCGCAGCTCTTTAGAACCTCTTTGTCAACTTCGATTACGGCTCTTTTCGCAACTAAAAACAACTGCTCCTCTTTTTAATCTTGACGTATTTTATAGAAACGAAATAAAATAATAATAGAGTACGGTTGAAAAATCAGAAGAGAGTCAGGAGAAAGTCAGAAATTAATAGAAAAAGATATTTCTAACGATACATCTTAATACTGCCCACTTTCATAACTCACCAAAACAAAATAGGATACCTAAATATAGGCATCCTATTTTGTGATTCCGATGGGATTCGAACCCATGACCCACGCTTTAGAAGAGCGTTGCTCTAATCCAACTGAGCTACGGAACCATTAGCGAGTACAAAAGTAATAATTTAATTAGTGTCTGCAAAACGATTTTACAAATTTACGCTTCGCCCGTTCCAGTCTCAGCTATTTCAGGTTCCTCTGTTGATACAGAATCCTCTTTTAATGCTGTTTCTGGAGTATCTCCAACTAAAGTATCTCCTATGAATTCAAACTGAAAACTAGAACCTTTG
The DNA here is from genome assembly GCF_057240785.1 of Alloprevotella sp. Lineage (NCBI taxonomy): Bacteria > Pseudomonadati > Bacteroidota > Bacteroidia > Bacteroidales > Prevotellaceae > Alloprevotella > Alloprevotella sp. The sequence goes on from NZ_DBHHRH010000021.1 coordinate 15,401, forward strand.
GCAGAAGGAAACTGACTGCGCATATCAATATCTTGACGACCCTTCAGATATTCCATCATTCTATTATAACACTCCTGACCATTATTTGCCTTAATAAGAGCCTCAAACGGAGTATCTTGATACTGAAATTTATTAGTCCCAGGAATCAATGTTACACGTTTAAAGGTAAGGGAACAATGATACCAACCAAAATTCTGAGTTGCTAAGAGCGAAACTTTATAGTCTTTACGATTCAACAACTCTGCTTGAACAGGTGCTGGTATTACTTGCTGTTTACGATTGGACTTAAACTCCTCCATTGTTTCAGCCGTTGTCTTTATTAAGATAAAATAAACTCGCGGGCGAATCTTATAACGTTTTGGATATGGCATATCGCTTTCTACATAACGATGAATATCGTCCACCAGTTCTTGAGATATTACAACATCTGGAATATTTTGAAGAAAATCTATTACCTCGTCAACAGAATGTACAAGAATGTCTTGATCGAAAAACCTTGCGTAAATGTTCATTTTTTGCGGTTATAAGCAGAGCTGTCTAATATGTAAAAAAAATCTATCATAACAAACTTGGTTTAACCCATGTAAGTTATAATAGAAAAGAGAGCGGCAAACGGGGCTCGGACCCGCGACCTCAACCTTGGCAAGGTTGCGCTCTACCAACTGAGCTATTGCCGCAAAACCTTCAGTACTTAACTGAAAGCATCTAGTGAAGAGGAGGAGACTCGAACTCCCACGACATAATGTCACTACCCCCTCAAAGTAGCGCGTCTACCAATTCCGCCACCTCTCCAAATAGATTTCTTGATGATCAACATGGGTAGTGCCCAGAACAGGACTCGAACCTGCACAACATTGCTGTCACTAGTACCTGAAACTAGCGCGTCTACCATTCCGCCACCTGGGCATAGCAGATCATCTGTTCAAAAAAGAGAGCGGCAAACGGGGCTCGGACCCGCGACCTCAACCTTGGCAAGGTTGCGCTCTACCAACTGAGCTATTGCCGCATTTTTCTGCTTTTCAGCAGGCATTCCTCTCAAATGCGATGCAAAGGTACAACAATTTCTTAAACCTGCAAGGACTATCACAAAAAAATCATGTGAAATGTGAAACATTTTCTCAGTTATGCTTTGTTTGCAATGTTCACAAAGCAGTTTTCTAGTAAAAACTAGAAAACGGACTGCTAATAGGAGTAGGAGAAATAAGCATAATCTTACAGCAGAATTCCCCAAATCCGATATAATCATATTTAGGCATACTAGATAAAGCTATCTCTATCGGCCAAGTACCTATTGAGGTATATCAAGAATTAAGTTTTATCCTTCGGATCTTTACTCAAGAAAAAAGAAAGATTCTAGCAACTCATTCAAAAGATGTAACTTTGCAGAGAGAATTAAAAAGTATTGAGATGTTATTTAAATTTTTCTTATCTTGTAGTAAGATTGGAGCTTTCACTTTGGGTGGAGGATATGCTATGATTCCTATTATGGAACGTGAATTTGTCGATAAGCACCAATGGATGGATAAACAGGAATTTATGGACATTATGGTAGTAGCCCAAACCACTCCGGGCATCTTTAGTATAGACATCGCTAGTCATATTGGATATAAACTAAAAGGCATCTGGGGCGGTATTGTTGGAGCAATGGGGATGGCACTCCCATCCATTATCATCATTACTTTGATAGCCATGTTCTTTCAAAACTTCAAGGACAATATCTATGTAAACAAATTTTTCTGCGGAGTACGTCCTGCTGTAGTCGCTCTGATTGCTGCTCCTTGCTTTAAGATGGCAAAAACAGCGAACATAACATGGAGTACCTCTTGGATACCACTTGTGAGTTGTCTACTAATTTGGCTAATGGGTGTCTCTCCCATTTGGATTATTTTAGCGGCTGGCATTGGCGGATATCTCTGGGGACAATACAATAAACATAAAGAACAAAGGCCATGATATTTCTAAAACTATTTTATGTCTTCTCTAAGATAGGCATCTTTAATTTTGGCGGCGGCTATGCTATGTTGTCACTTATCCAGAATGAAACGGTGGTCAAAAACCATTGGTTGACAAATGCAGAATTCACGGACATTGTTGCCATAAGTCAAAGCACACCTGGCCCTATCGGTATCAATGCCGCTACTTATGTAGGTTACACTGCCATTATCAATGCTGGCTATCCACATTGGGCTGCTGTTTGCAGTGCTGTAATGTGTTCTGTTGCTGTGATGTGGCTTTCATTTATCCTTATGATCTGCGTTAGCAAATACTTAATTTCTCACAAAGACTCGCAAGAAGTGAAAGATGTCTTCAAGACACTTCGCCCCACCATTATTGGACTCATTGCTGCAGCAGCACTTTTGTTGATGACACCTGACAATTTTGGTTCACCGTCGAACACACCTTATATTTTTGGTTTGAGTATCATCATTTTTGCTGCGGCATTCTTTGCCACAAACGTCAAGAAAGTAAATCCTATACTCATTCTATTCATCTGCGGTATAATCGGATTAATATTCTATTAAGTAGAATTTACTGAACAAATAAAAGAACGAGAGAGGCACGAAATCCATCCGTGCCTCTCTCGTTCTTATTTAAATAGTAGTTCTCCTAACTATTTAATAATATCGAGTTCTTTGAAGACTTTAGCCAAAATTTTCACTCCACGGTCCACTTCTTCTATGGTATGATTCGCCATCAAAGCGAAACGTACAAGAGTATCTTGCGGCGCACACGCAGGAGGAATCACAGGGTTTATGAAAACACCTTCTTCAAATGCTTTAGCTGTAACCAAGAAGGTCTTTTCCACATCACGCACATAGAGGGGAATAATTGGAGATTGTGTATCGCCAATCTCAAAACCTTCTTCGCGAAAACGCTTCAGTGCATAGTTTGTCACTTCCCACAGATGTGCCAAACGTTCTGGTTCACTTTTCAGAATACGAATAGCTTCACGCGCACAAGCTGTTGCAGCAGGAGTAGCAGAAGCACTAAAGATATAAGTACGAGCATTGTGACGCAACCAGTTAATGATAGTCTTATCAGCAGCGATAAAACCACCGATACTTGCAAGTGACTTACTAAATGTTCCCATAATAAGGTCCACTTCATCCGTCAAACCAAAGTAATCACAAACACCACGCCCCTGACGACCAAAGACACCTAAGCCATGTGCCTCATCAACCATAATTGTAGCATCATATTTGTGCTTGAGTTTCACGATTTCTGGAAGATTACACAAATCGCCTTCCATAGAGAACACCCCATCCACAACGATAAGTTTCACAGACTTGGGCGAGCACTTCTGTAGCTGACGCTCCAAGTCTTCCATATCATTATGTTTATACTTCAAGCAAGTTGCAAAACTCAAACGGCGACCATCAACGATTGAAGCGTGATCTCTATCATCACAAATAATATAGTCTTCACGCCCTACTAATTGAGGTATAACGCCAGAATTAACCGTGAATCCCGTAGCAAAGCATAGAGCTTCATCTTTACCAACATATTCAGCAAGCTCCTTTTCCAACTGAACGTGAATATCCAACGTTCCATTCAGAAAGCGGGAACCAGCGCAGCCAGAACCATATTTACGCATGGCTGCTACGCCTGCTTCAATTACACGATCATCGCCGGTAAGACCTGTATACGCATTAGAGCCAAACATCAAGACTTTGTGTCCACCCATCTCGACTTCAGTACCCTGCTTGCCTTCAATTTCTCGGAAGTAAGGATAGATTCCCTTTTCCATACACTCTTGAGGCAAAGTATACTTGGCCAATCTCTCGTCTAAAATACTCATATCAATTATTTGTGTATTTTTACTTTTGGTAATTTCGGCCGCAAAGATATGAATTTAATCTCTAATAGGTAGGGCTATAACACATTTTTTTGATTTTTGGGCAATCGTTAATCACTCCAGAAGTTAAGGCTTTAGCTATATTTTATTTTCCCATATATTCTTTTTATCTTCGCACCACGAATAAAAAGCACAATGAGTAAAAAAAAGCTCCTATATATTGTCAACCCCATTTCAGGAAATGGGAAAAAGGCAAACATCATCTGCGATATCGAAAAGTATACAGACACAAATACTTTCGATTTTGAAATAAAAAAGACAGAATATGCAGGTCATGCGGCAGAAATTGCAAAAGCCGCGGCAGAAATTGGCATAGAAGCTATTGTTGCCGTGGGGGGAGATGGCACGATCAACGAAGTAGCCCGTTCCATTGTAGGCACACCATCTGCGCTAGGTATTATTCCTTGTGGCTCAGGAAACGGACTTGCTCGCCATCTGCAAATTCCGATGAACTCCGTTAATGCCATCAAGATCATCAACCAGAATGTAGTACATTGTCTTGATTATGGGCTCATCAATAATCATCCTTTCTTCTGCACTTGTGGCGTTGGCTTCGATGCGGTCATCAGCAAACGCTTTGCAGAAAGCGGACGTCGTGGTCCTATTACATATATAGAAAACGTATTGAGAGAAAGCCTCAGTTATAAGCCCGAAATATACACTATTGAGGACCTCTCCCCTACTTCTTCCGACAATCAGCCTCATATATATCAAGCATTCCTCATAGCTTGCGCCAATGCTTCACAATATGGAAATAATGCATACATAGCTCCGCAAGCATCTATGAAGGATGGATTGATGGATATCATCATTATTGAGCCGTTTAGTGCACTCGAAGCTCCGCAAATCGCTATTCAACTCTTTAACAAGAGCCTGTTAAAGAACAGTCACATCAAAATGTTCCAATCATCCCACATTCGCATTTCGCGTACCTCGGAAGGTGCTGCCCACTGCGATGGAGACCCGCTATCAATGAGCAATACCATCGATGTAAAACTCGTTCCTCAGCAGTTTAATATCATTGTAAATCCAGAGGCGCATACTCCCAAGAAAAAACTTTTCCAACTGCTCATGGAAGATGTAGACGAATGGTGGGTATCGCAACAAAGAGTGTTGAGGAAACAACAAGTGGGCATCAAGCGCCTCAACCGGAACATTCTCAACAAACTCAAAAAGTTGTAAGTTCCGTTTATTTACGCAAAGAACTGAGCGCATCTTTACTCTCTAAGGGTCACGAAGGAATAAATATTTTTCCTTGTGGCCTTTCTTTTATTTTGCAAACATATTTCTTATTTTACTGACTCAAGAATAGCTTAAAACTCAGGACAGCTATCTACAGCTGAAAAGGAAGCAAATTTAGAGTGACACAAAAATAGGGATTTTTACAATTTCTCAAGGGCTTTCGAGAAATACAATAAGGGGATTTTCAAGCGTAATAAGGATGTCGGCTGACATCCTTATTGTATTCTCAAATAGAATAAAGAGAAAAAGAAATTCTCAAACTAAAAAGCATGTACAATTCACGCTATTTCTGCATTATTGCTGATTTTGTTTCTACAAAATTAAGATACGCTGCAAAAAAGTAATACAATTTTGCCTCTTATCCATCACTTTCCATTGTTTCCTCCTCATAATTTTCTCTGAAACAAAGAAATGTTTTGTCAAATTAAACAAACCTATATAGCTCAAAGGACACTCAAGAAAAAGGATAATGTAAAATCAAGAAAGAAAGTCGAAATATTCCACCATATTACAGTCTGTCATCTACCAATTATTTCTCTTACTCCTGTGCTTTGGCAGAGCCTTATTCACCTTCTCTTTAGCCTGTTCTTCCGACTGTCGCGCCAAATTAAGGAGTTGTTGTACTTGTTGATCGCTTTGCTGCTGTTGTTGATTAGACGATTTCTGATTTTGGGAATTCTGTTGCTGTTTTTGCTGTTGTTTTTGCTGCTGGTTGTTATCTTTTTGTTTTTTGTTGTTCTGCTTGTTCGAATCCTTATTTTTCTTGAGTTGCTTTTGGCAAAGAGCAAGGTTATAGCGGGATTGTTCGTTATCAGGATTTTGGCGCAAAGCATCTTTATAGTTATCAATGGCTTGTAGGAGCAATTGCTGTCTCTGATCAACTGACGCTGTCAAAGCTGCTCGCTGATTGATATACCCCATATTGTGGAAAGCCATACTCTTGATACGAGGATTTTTCTCGTAGCGAGTGGCCAACTTGAATTGTTGCATGGCAGCATCGGGATTTTTCTTGGCCATATAAGTATCTCCAAGATTAAAATAGGCACGTGCATTATTGGGCGACTGCAATAAAGCTTTGCGATAAGCCACCTCGGCAGCATCGTAACGTCCTGAACGAAACGCTCTATTCCCTATATGGATTTGTTTCCAATCTTCTGTTTGAGCATAGATTGAAACAGTACACATCAACAGCAGGAAAAATAAAAAACTTTTTTTCATACTACTACTTCTTTCTAAAGATATGCAGACGATCAATCCAAGGATTCTGCGTCTCAAACATAAAAAATTCCATTATCAATAAAAATAAGACGATAAGCCCCACAGCCTGAAACTGCTCATTGTAGGCCGTTTCTGTGTCTTTTAGTGGTGCGTGTTGCATTTGATCCAGCTCATGTTGCAACTGTGTTTGGGCATTGCTCGTATTATCTATATGAAAATACTGTCCACTACCAGCCTTCGCTAGCTCCTTACACATATCCTCATTTAGACGCGTGATAACAGGTTGTCCATTTTCATCTTGCAGAGGTCCTTCAGACGTAGGAATCTGCGCTCCCTCTGTTGAGCCTACTCCTAAGACAAAAACTTGTCGTCCCTCTTTAGCAGCCTCTTGTGCAGCCTCAACAGCTCCCCCTTCATGGTCTTCGCCATCAGTGATTAAGATAATAGCCTTTCCCACATTCTTTGCATCTGTAAAACTTTTATCAGCTAAACGTATGGCCGCACCTATATTGGTACCTTGGGAAGTAACCATATCTGTAGAGATGGTATTGAGAAAAACTTTTGCCGAAGCGTAGTCACTCGTAATAGGTAATTGCGGATAAGCTTCTCCAGCGAAGACACCCAGCGAAACCTTATCGTTTTGCATTCTATCTATCATCGTAGAAACAAGTAGTTTTACTCGTTCCAAACGATTGGGGTGCACGTCCTCAGCAAGCATCGAGTTAGAAATATCGAGCATAAAGGCAACCTCAATACCCGATTTTTCCTTTGTTATCTGCCGCGCTCCCAGCTGCGGACGAGCAAGCATCACAAAGCACAACGCCAAGGCCGAGAGAAGCAAGGTAAACTTTGTCAGAGGACGCCAAGCAGAGATGCCAGGAACCAAAGACTTTAACATTTTCCGACTGCCCCAACGCAGCTCTTTATTGACACGTTGGAAAGAGGTGTATATATACAAGAGGACAAGTAGCGGAAGGACTATTAGTCCATATAAATATTCAGGATTTGCAAAATGAAACACGATACTTTCACTTTAAAATTTTACTCATGGAATACGTCTAAACCAAGTGATACGCAATAAAATCTCCAATAAGAGGCTCACACAAGCAATGAAAGCAAACAACTGGTAGGCTTCATAGTGGCGATCATAGTTGGCAACTTTCAGTTTTGTTTTCTCCAACTGATCTATATCTTTATAAATGTCGCGAAGTTTTTGCTTGCTGCCAGCTTGATAAAAAATACCACCTGTGGATTGAGCTATCTCTTTTAGCGTTGACGGATCTGAAGATGTTTCGATAGGAGCGGTATATGTTTCTCCATTGGGCAGTGTAGCAACGGCTTGCTGCGTAGTTGTAGAAGAGCCCAGAAGAATAGTGTAAATACGGATTCCCAATTTCTTAGCCATATCCGCAGCTGTTAGAGGAGAGATCTCACCAGCATTATTTTCTCCGTCTGTCAAGAGAATAATGACTTTGCTGGGAGCTTTGCTTTTTTCCAAATGGGCTGCAGCGGAGGCGATCCCCATCCCAATGGCTGTTCCTTCGCTAATAACGCCTTGCGCCTGAAGGTTACAGTTCACATTTTGGAACATACCCAAGAGTGCAGTATGGTCGGTGGTCAGTGGGCATTGTGTAAAAGCTTCTCCACCAAAGAGCGTCAAACCTATATTATCGTTGGGGCGATTGTTGATAAACTCATAAGCCACTTGTTTTGCGGCTTCTAGTCGGTTGGGCTGCAAATCGGGCGTAAGCATGCTTGTAGAGATATCCATAGCCATCATAATATCGATTCCCTCTGTTTCCTTCGTGCTCAAAGAAGTATTAGTTTGTGGTCGAGCTAGGGCTACAACCAATGCCGTGAAGGCAATGACACGAAGAAAGAACGGAACGTGTCGCAGACGTACGCGCAATGTTTGTGGTATATCTGTCATAAACTCCGTTGAAGAGAAAAGCAGCGATGGCTGACGCCGTTCACGAAAGAGAAAATGCCAAGCCACAAAAGGTATTAGCAACAAAAGAAAGAGGAAATATAATGGACTTTCAAAAGTCATTGTTCTATCGTTTTACTTAGAAGTTAATAGATAATACGATTACGATAATTATCAAAGGAAGGTATTAACGATTTCTTCCAACAGATAAACTAATAAAGCTAAGGAACCCAAGACCAAGAGAACTATACCTATATACATTCCGATACGTATACGCTGCTGCCTTTGTTCGCCACCAATAACAACAACCTTCTTCTGGACTGGTCTCTCCACTTCGGGTTGTTTGGTTTCATTGACATAATTCACCGCTACAAACAAATCATGTTTCGCTTCTATAAAAGAGCTTTCATATTTGGCAAACTTAACGAGATCAGCTGTATTTAAAAGTTCCTGCAACTCCTTCAAACCTACTTTATCATTTGATATGGACAAGGCGTTAATAATTTCTTGAGATGTCATCTCTCGCGCATTGATACCGAAACGTTGACTAATGTAAGTTCGTAAGATACTGGTGAGGTGTTCGTAATATACCTTGTGAGATAAAGCAGAAGAATCCACCTGTTGTTTCATCTTTTCAATTTCTTTCATTGCCACAAGGTGTGGCGCTTCAGGTTGCTGCACTGTTACAACTCTTGTAAGAGGAGCTTTGTTAGACAAACGTATGGCCAACATAACAACCAGAGCTAGCATCACAATGAGCAGGAGCGAGAGAAAGCACAAATGCCAAGTCCAACTAAAGGGCATATCAACAGGAGCAAAGGGGCCATTGAAATGGTCATAGTGAGTTGTATCTACGGGGACTGTATTTACATTCAATCCCACAGAATTTCTCGAGCGCACAGTGTCGCCATTCACTATTACATAGGGAACAATATTATAGAGAGAGGAATCAAAGCTTGTCACTGTGTAGCGGCGCTTCAGCTCTATGCGCCTTCCTGCATTCAACAATGTAGTATCTACACGAGTGGCGACCAACACTTCAACAGCAGGTATTAAATCCTGTCCTTTCTCATACCGAGGAAAAACCACACGTTGCGATGGTCCAGCCATTACCTTCACTTGTATCTGCACCTGTTCTCCAATACGGATTTCAGATGTATCAAGTTTTGATTCAACAACAACCTGCGCCATTGTGACCGAGGCTGTCATCCAAATAAGTAATAAAAAAATATTTCGAATAACAACAATTTTCATTCGCTCGTTATTTCTCATTTATGTTTCTATCGCAACCCAAAGGCGCAGTAGCAAACGATTGAAAGCTACAAGGCTTTCTTCTTCTTTCTATCGATTGTGTAGCAAACGCTTTAAACCTTCGATGTAATCTTCATTTGTAGCCAATGAGGCTAGGCCGATGCCACTTTTTTTAAAAGTATCTTCTAAACGCTTCTGCGATTTCACCCAATGGGCCTCATACCATTGACGCACTTTCTCGCTGGAAGAATCTAACAATTCAACATGGCCCGTTTCAGCATCTGCTACTTGCAGGAGACCGACATTGGGAAGCTGTGCCAAACGATTATCATAAACTCTTACAGCCACTAAGTCGTGACGATGAGCTACCATTCGGAGTTGCTGGCTATAATCTTTTGAATCTAAAAAATCGGAGAGTAGAAAAGCAATACTGCGACGCGAAATTGCACGCATAAGATGCTCTAAGCCTACACTTATATCTGTACGACGCGACTTAGGTATAAAGTTCAGTAGTTCTCGGATAATATAAAGTACGTGCTTACGCCCTTTCTTGGGAGGAATAAAGTATTCCACTTGATTAGAGAAAAAGATGGCTCCCACCTTGTCGTTATTTTGCGCAGCAGAGAAAGCCAATGTTGCAGCAATCTCCGTGACCACGTCGCGCTGAGAACTCTCCCCCGAACCAAAAACAAGACTACCGCTCACATCAATCAGTAACATTACTGTTAACTCTCTTTCTTCTTCATATATTTTAATATGAGGGCGGTTGGTACGCGCTGTTACATTCCAATCAATGTCTCGAACATCATCTCCTGGCTGATACTCACGCACTTCGGCAAACGACATTCCTCTACCTTTGAAAGCCGACCGATATTCACCTGCAAATACATTATTTGTCAAAGCGCGAGTTTTAAGCTCTACGCGCCTTACTTTCTTCAATAATTCTTCTGTATCCACTATATCTCGTCTTGGAATTTTACTCTCTTCCTACTTTCATCTTTTTACATTTATGCCACAGTTTCTCTAATCTATTCTTAAAGATGCTATCCTACTTAAAGAAACTGCTTCTAAAGAACTTAGGGCACTTCGACCTTATCAATAATAGCTTTAATAATGCCATCAGCTGTTATCTCCTCGGCTTCAGCCTCATAAGTAAGACCTATACGATGACGCAAAACATCATGAACAATTTCGCGCACATCTTCTGGCACCACATAGCCTCTACGTTTGAGGAAAGCTGTGGTGCGAGCAGCCAAAGCCAGATTAATACTAGCGCGCGGAGAGCCGCCGAAGTTGATATATTTCTTCAAGTCGGCTAGGCCATAATTCTCCGGATTTCTTGTGGCCATCACAATATCGGCCACATATTGCTCAATACGTTCGTCCACATAAACCTGCTTTACGACCTCGCGGGCTTTTATTATACCCTTCACATCAATTACCGAATGTACCTCTTCTGAATAATCTGCTCTGAGATGAGAGCGAACGATGGTCTTCTCTTCTTCTAAAGTAGGATAGTCCACCAGAGCCTTTAGCATAAAGCGATCCACCTGGGCTTCAGGAAGTTCGTAAGTCCCTTCCTGCTCTATTGGGTTTTGGGTAGCCAAGACCAAGAAAGGGTCTGGCAAAGAATAAGAGGTCTCACCTATCGTCACCTGGTGCTCTTGCATCGCTTCAAGTAGTGCACTCTGCACCTTTGCTGGAGCACGATTAATCTCATCTGCCAAAACAAAATTGGCAAAAATGGGGCCTTTCTTTGTTTCAAAACGTTCCTCACGTTGACTATAGATAAGTGTACCTATAACATCAGAAGGCAAGAGATCGGGAGTAAACTGGATACGACTAAAATCTCCTTCTATGAGTTTCGCCAGTGTTTTAATGGCTAACGTTTTGGCAAGTCCTGGAGCACCTTCCAAAAGCACATGGCCATTACTAAGTAAACCAACGAGCAAAGAACGAATTAGATATTTCTGCCCTACTATGACTTTCGACATACCTGTTTCCAAATCGGTCACAAAGCCTGTTTGAGCCTCTATTTGCTCATTTAATTCTCGAATATCTACTGATTTTGCCATATTAAATCGATTTTTATTTTGCTGACAAAAGTAGTTCTTTTCCCTTTAAGGCATCTATAAAAAGTGCAAAAAAGCAAGAAAGACAACATCTTCAAGAACAGTAATGCCAACTTTACTCGCATTATTCAATATTTGGAGAAGAAACCTATACTCTCTAAGATTTAGAAATTACATTCTTTCAAAAACACTTAAAAGAACTGCAAGAACATTGTACACAAATACTTATATAAACAAAAATCCATTTGGAAGACTTTTAATTCTTTTATATTATCTCAAATATCCTTATTACGTTTGGGAATACAACAAGGCTATCAACTGACATTCTTGTTTCGTTAGATGACGCCCTTATTATAGCAGTGACTTCAATAAGGAAAACAAAATCAAGAATGATTCTCTTCCCTCTCCTCCATTTTATTTTTTGTTGTCACGTCGCCATGTTGTCACATTTCTCTCATAAACGACTAAAAGTGTATGCATTATACGCGTGACAACAATGTGACGACAAAAGGCACCATTACTACTCAATTAAATCACTGTATATCAATGACTATACACCTTTGTGACAACATGACAACAATATTCTATATTTCTTGGTAAGGGAGAGTGCTAAAAAAATGACAAGAACTTATAGGGTGTTCACTATTCTATATTTTCTTCGTACTTTTGGAAACTTTATCACAACAGATATGGAAGATTTCGTACACTTACACGTTCATACTCAATACTCTATTCTTGACGGACAATCCTCTATTTCCGCTCTCTTGAAAAAGGCCATGAAAGACGGGATGAAAGGAATGGCTATCACCGATCATGGTAACATGATGGGGATCAAGGAATTTTTCAATACTTCTAAGAAAGAAATCAAAAAAGCAAAAAATGAATTGGCTGCTGCGCAGGCAAAAATGGAAGCCCTTCAAGCAGGCACATACAAACGGCCGGAAGAAGACCCTGATGCGGGAGTATCTGATGAAGAGTTATTGAAGAGTATCGAAGCACAAATGCCTTTATTAGAGCGGCGTGCTAATTTCAAGCCAATTTTGGGCTGTGAAATGTATGTAGCTCGACGTTCCATGAAGTTAAAAGAAGGACGTCAAGATCAGGGGGGTAATCACTTGATTGTTTTGGCCAAAAACGAAAAAGGTTATCACAATCTTATCAAACTGGTTTCAAAATCTTGGGTGGATGGCTTCTATATGAGACCGCGTACAGATCATGCGGAATTGGAAAAGTACCATGAAGGGCTCATTATTTGTTCTGCATGTATTGCGGGAGAAGTTCCATCAAAGGCTCTGCGTGACGACATTGAAGGTGCAGAACAGGCGGCCTTGTGGTTTAAAAATATCTTTGGTGATGACTACTATCTTGAACTTCAGCGACACGAAGTAAAAGATAAGACGATTAAAGCAAACAAGGAAACTTTTGGCTTACAACAACGAGCAAATAAGGTTCTTATTGATATAGCTCGTAAACACAATATAAAACTTGTATGTACTAACGACGTACACTTTGTAGAAGAAGAGAACGCAGAGGCGCACGATCGGTTGATATGCCTTTCTACTGGCAGAGATTTGGACGATCCGAAAAGAATGATGTACACCAAGCAGGAGTGGTTTAAGACGCAACGGGAAATGAATGAGATTTTCTATGACATTCCCGAAGCCATACAAAATACGAGTGAGATTTGCGACAAGGTAGAGATATACAGCATTGATCACTCGCCTATTATGCCTAACTTTGCCATCCCTGAAAGTTTTGGTACAGAAGAAGAATATCGCCAACGTTTCACTGAAGAAGATCTTTTCAAAGAATTTACTCGCGACGAGAATGGGAATGAAATAATGAGCGAGGAAGAGGGCCGCAAAAAGATTGAGAATCTTGGCGGCTACGACAAACTCTACCGAATCAAGTTTGAAGCCGACTTTCTTGCAAAAATATCTTACGAAGGAGCTATTGCACGATATGGTGAACCCCTGAGTGATGTGGTAAAAGAACGCATCAACTTCGAATTGCATATAATGAAGACCATGGGTTTTCCGGGCTACTTTCTCATAGTGCAAGACTATATCAACGCCGCACGCAAAGAACTGAACGTTAGCGTGGGACCAGGACGCGGTTCTGCCGCAGGAAGTTGTGTAGCCTATTGTTTGGGAATCACACAGCTTGACCCTATTGCCTACGACCTGCTGTTTGAACGTTTCCTTAACCCCGACCGTATATCTTTGCCCGATATTGATGTTGATTTTGATGATGACGGACGTGGACGCGTTTTAGAGTGGGTTACACAAAAGTATGGAGAAGAAAACTGTGCACATATTATTACATACGGCACGATGGCCACAAAATTGGCTCTCAAGGACGTAGCGCGTGTGCAAAAGTTACCACTTGCCGAAAGCAACCGCCTCTGCAAACTCATCCCCGATAAACTCCCCGAAGGACCAGACGGGAAATCACCAAAAATGAACTTAGATAATTGCATAAAGGCAATACCTGAACTTCGTGAAGCAGAGACGTCTCCCAATCCGCTCATGCGCGATACCATCCGTTATGCTCGCATGCTAGAGGGCAATGTACGCAACACTGGTGTACACGCCTGCGGATTTATCATTTGTCGTGATAAAATCAGCGATTGGGTACCTGTATCTACTGCTGAAGACAAACAGACGGGAGAAAAACTCCACTGCACGCAGTATGAAGGCCGCGTCATTGAGGAAACTGGGCTCATCAAGATGGACTTCTTGGGACTAAAAACTCTGACGATTATTAAGGATACATTGGAGAATATTCACGATAGCCTTGGTATTGAAGTAGATATTGAAAAGATACCGCTCGATGACGATGAAACTTACGCGCTCTTCAGCCGTGGGGAAACGATTGGTACGTTCCAGTTTGAATCTCCTGGTATGCAAAAATATCTACGCGAATTGCAGCCCAACTGCATAGGCGACCTTATTGCGATGAATGCTCTCTATCGACCAGGACCTATTGCTTATATTCCTTCGTTCATTAAACGTAAGCACGGTGAAGAACCTATTACTTACGACTTACCTTGCATGGAGAAGTATTTGAAAGATACTTATGGAATCACCGTTTATCAAGAACAGGTGATGTTGCTGAGTCGTGAAATTGCCGACTTCACCCGTGGAGAGAGTGACACATTACGCAAAGCTATGGGTAAGAAGCTCATCGATAAGCTAAACCATATGTACCCCAAATTCATCAAAGGTGGAACAAAGAAGGGGTATGATGAAAAGACACTGGAGAAAATATGGAATGACTGGCGCGCCTTTGCTTCTTATGCCTTCAATAAGAGTCACGCTGCTTGCTATGCCTGGATAGCTTATCAAACAGGCTATCTGAAAGCACACTATCCCGCACAATTTATGGCAGGCGATATGAACTCGTGGCTAACGAATATCACAACGCTCACAAAGTTGATGGACGAATGCAAACGCTTAGGAATAGATACCTTAGGTCCAGACATCAATGAATCGATGATGAAGTTCAGCGTCAATCACCATAGCCAAATTCGTTTCGGACTTGCTGCTATTAAAGGTTGCGGAGAGGCGGCAATGAAAAATATCATTGCCGAACGAAAGAAAAATGGGGTATTCAAAGATATCTACGATTTTGTGGAACGTATCGACCTATCAAGTTGCAACAAGAAGAACATCGAAAACCTGGCAACAGCAGGGGCTTTTGACAGCTTTGGCATAGCTCGTGAACAGTTTGTTGAAAAAGGCGAAAACGGGGAGACCTTTATTGATATACTTGTTCGCTACGGCCAACAATTCCAGATGGAGAATAACACAGCCCAAAATTCACTCTTTGGAGACTTCAATGCCATAGAAATCTCTAAGCCTATGATTCCTCAAGGCCTCCCTGAATGGAGTAACTTAGAGAAACTCAACAAAGAACGCGACCTTATTGGCATATACATTTCAGGACATCCGCTCGACAACTTCAAAGTTATTATCGAGAAAATATGTACAACCAGAATGCCCGAACTAGAAGAAGTATCAGCCTTGGCTAAGCGCGATATCACATTTGGCGGCATTATCACCAATGTACGAACAGGTTTCACTAAAAAGAATGGAAATCCCTACGGCTTTGTTACGATAGAAGATTATAGCGGTAGTGGTGAGATTGCATTCTGGGGAGAAGACTGGGCTCGCTGGAGTGGTTATATGAACATTGGTAATTCCGTATTCATCACTGCCTTTGTTGGGCCAAGACGTTACAATCAAGATGAATACGAAGTACAAGTCCGAAAAGTAGAGTTCTTAGGTGACGTGAAAGATAAAATTATTCAACGCATCAATATAACTATTCACGTGAATCGCCTAGACCAAAACACCGCAACAGAACTTGCTTCAATAATGAGCCGCGATGAAGGCCATACTGAAGTTATATTCCACGTTTACGACGATGAAACAAAGATGAACGTCCAGCTGATGTCGCAAAGTTGCTTTGCACTTGTAGATACAGATCTCATCACTTTCCTAGAAGAAAGTCCTTGTTTAGAATATGAAATTGGATAAATGGCATTATCTTTGTCCCGCATACATTGAACTAAAACAAATATAATATGGAAAAAATTATCACTGAACAGAATTTCGATGCAGAATTAGCGTCAAAGCAACCTCTTGTAGTTGACTTTTCAGCCACTTGGTGTGGTCCTTGCAAAAAGGTAGCCCCAATTATGACTGAATTGGCAGAAGAATACGAAGGCCGTGTTACTGTAGGCAAGGCTGATGTTGAGGAATGTGCAGGATTGGCTGCTCGCTATGGTATTGCTAGCGTTCCAACAATTCTATTCTTCAAAGATGGAGAACTTGTCGACCGCATGGTAGGTGCTGCTCCCAAAAGCAAGTTTGCTGAAAAGTTTGACACACTCCTTTAAGACATGGCAAGTTTTGAAGAAGAACTCCAGCAAGACGAGCTCGATGACGCACAGACTGTTGCCTTTATTCAACAGCAAATACCGCAGGAGCTAAAAGAGAAGTTCACTGAAGAACAACTCTACTACTTCCTAGATGTCATCACTGAATACTACGCTGAAAGTGGTATCCTTGATGCAGAGCCCGATAAAGATGGATTCATAGATATCGATATTGAAGCTATTGCTGCTTACTTAGCAAAAACAGCTAAACGAGAACATATCGGTAATTTTTCTCCCGAAGATCTTATCTTCATCGTAGAAGCCGAAATGGATAGCCATTCTCTAGACGAATAAAAGTATAAATAAAAAAGACCACAGCCTATATGACTACGGTCTTTTTTATTTTATATCATCGCATCTTACGCCTCTTCGTAAATATCCTTATCCTGTCAGCTGACATCCTTATTACGTCAGCTGACATTTTTATTGTATTTTCAAATGCAATAAGGAAATTTGAGAGTTTGTAAAAGGAGATGCATAATACTATTTATTCATACTCAATAAAGCTACCTGCAAGCCCTCGTCTCTTTATAACAAACCGAGAAAAGCTTGCAGGTAGCCAACAAGTAAAATAACTGTTCGCTCAAAGCCTTATTTGAGAGAATTCAAAAGTTCTAATTGATTATTGTCAATAAGATGCAAGACAAGTTCTCCGAAAAGAGTATTAGCCCAAGCAAACCAAGTACGTGTAAACTTAGAAGCATCTTCTTGACGATAAGCTTCATGAATAAAATTGGTTCCAGCATCTGTGGTAATGAGGCGCTGTAGAGCTGCTTTAATTTCAGTAGAATCAGTAGAAGTCATAGCCAGCATAATGTCAGACATAGGCCAGATATAGCCAATTCCTTCATGAGGACCGCCAATACCTTCACCTGCTTTCCCCGAGAAGAAATAAGGATTAGATTTACTCCAGACGAAGCGACGCGTGTTTTGATAAATGGGATCATCGACAGGAATATCGGCAATATAGGGAAGAGAAAGCAACGAGGGGATATTTGCATCGTCCATCAGTAGATGAGAACCAAAACCATCAACTTCAAAAGCATAAACTTCACCAAAATCTGCTGTTTTTACCACTGCGTATTGCTTGAGAGCGGCTTGCACCTGCTCCGCCAACGCTTGGCAACTATCTGCTAAAGCCCATTCTTTGTTCACATCGCGAAGGATAGTAGCCGCCTTGCGAAGACAACTCACGGCAAAGAAGTTTCCGGGAATGTTATAAGGGAACACTGTACTGTCGTCGGATGGACGGAACGATGAAGCTATAAGGCCGCAAGGTTTTCCAGGATGCCCGTAGCCACTATTGGATTGTGTATCGTGCATTGCGTGCGTACGACGCATAAAAAGATATGGAGAAGTGCCATCCATACGCTGCTGAGCACGCAGAGTTGTAAGCACCTCTCGAATGCAATCCACCCAAAGTTTATCGAAAACTGTCTTATCCCCCGTTGCCTTCCAATAGCCATAAGCCAAGCGTATGGGATAGCATGGAGAGTCGAGCTCATACTTACGTTCAAAGACGCCTTTCTTCATTTCAGTGATGTCGCCCGTCCAGTTGGTACTCATTGAATCAGGAGATTCCATGAAAGCATTTGCATAAGGATCGATAAGCAAACTCCGGAACTGGCGGCGCAATACACCTCGAATCAAACGAGCTAACTTGGGATCTTTGGAAACAAAACGTAGGTAAGGCCACACTTGAGCACTGCTATCACGCAACCACATAGCAGGAATATCTCCCGTGATAACAAACGTGTCGTCGTCGCCATCTGATGTTTTTCCATAACGAACCGTAGTATCCAAGGTGTTGGGAAAACACTGCGCAAACATCTCACGAACTTTGGGTTGAGTGATACGGGCAGAAATCGTTTTGATACACTTCTCCACTACGGGAGAACTAAATTTACGTTGTGAAAGTTCTGGGCGCTGGGCTGAAATCGACAGCGACAAGAAGGCTGCAAAGCCAAACAAGTGATATTTCATAAGAGATTCTTTATCTTTGCATTTGCAAATATAGTAGAAATAATGATAACGACAGTCATATTTGATTTAGATGGAACTTTGCTTGATACTCTACAGGATTTAGTGGACAGTGTGAACTTTTCCCTTTACGCTCACAACTTCCCCAAACGCACCCTCTCTGAGATTCGTATGTTTTTGGGCAATGGTTATAAATATCTTATCTCACACGCCGTACCAGAGAATACACCAGAAAGCAAAATTGCTGAAGTTTTAGACACTTTTAAGTCGTATTATCAAGAGCACTGTTTGGACACAACCAAACCTTATGCAGGTATTCGAGAAATGCTCCAAAACCTAAAAGAGAAAGGTATAAAGATGGCCATCGTTTCTAACAAGGGAAACGATGCTGTGAAAGAATTAGCTCATCGTTTCTTTGAAGATTGCATCCCTATCGCCGTAGGTGAAAGTGCAAAAGTGCGGAGAAAACCCAATCCCGATACAGTGTGGGCAGCAATGCAACAATTAGGAAGTGGAAAGAACGAGAGTGTCTACGTTGGTGATAGCGAGGTGGATTTTGAAACAGCAAAAAACGCAGGTATCCCTTGTATCTCTTGTTCATGGGGCTTTCGCGATGAAACCTTTCTGCAAGAGATAGGAGTCACTACGATTATTCATCACCCCGCTGAGCTACTTACTTCGTTATTGCCCTAACTATTAACGAGTTGCTCAAAAGCAGGAATCGTGATTCTCTGCCTGTTACTTTCTAAGAGCCCTTTTGCTTCCAATTTGCGTAACATAAAGGAGACACTTAGGCGCGTTTCTCCGAGTTCTTCGGCCAAACGCGTCATTTTTATTTTCAGTTCCTTTTTTCCAGCAGGACGCTGTGAGCGGTGCAGAACAAACTGAACAAAACGCGCTTCTATTGTTGTAGCATAATTTTCCCACAGCCTACGCATATATTGTTGCGACTGCCAACAGGAAATATTCAGAAAGTTGATACGAAACGTTGGGAAGTCGAACAGAAAATCGCGCACCGCTGATTTTGTAATCTCAAGCAATTGAACTTTCCCTGCAGCATAAACACTACGAAGATAGCGTGTCTGAACACCAAAAAGACATTCTGGTTGAATCACATGAGGAAGATTTATCCATTCCGTGAGTTGATAGCCACGATCTGCACTTGACGTGTACGTACAGACCTCCCCTTCTACTACAAAAATGAGGCTTTGACAAACGCTTCCTTGCTCTACAATGCAAGAACCTTTCTCTTTTTTCACAAAGCCAATCTTGGCCTGTCCTGCAATGGTCAACACATCTGCGCGTCCCATTCCTTGCAAGAGAGGAAGTTGTAAAAGTTTGTCGAAAATAAAACTCTCCGAAGGCGAAGAGGGCGAGTCTTTCCTATGAGGTTGCGACTCTTTGCCTGTTTGTTTTTCCATCATCATTCTACTATATTTTTTTCCAAGCCTGGCGACATCCAGACTTGTAGTTTCCCGTTCTGCTCATAAATCAAATAGGCCTTCAGTTCTGGATGCTTACTCAGCACTTCCTTTGCTCCATCCAGGCCTAAGACCATAAAACTTGTGGCGTAGGCATCGGCTGTGGCACAATCGGATGCGATAATAGAAGCCGACAGCAAGCTATGCTGTACAGGATACCCCGTACGAGGATCTATCGTATGAGCATAACGACGCCCGTTCTTCACATAAAAATTGCGATAATTCCCACTAGTTGCCAAAGCCTTTTCCTGAAGATGCATTGCAGACAAAACTTCATTTTCTCCAACCAAAGGACGCTGGATCCCAATAGTCCACGGCTTTCCCTCAAAGTTTTTTCCATGCGTTCGAACCTCTCCGCCAATCTCTATCATATAATCGCTAATTCCCAAGCGATTAAACAAACGTGCCACACAATCCACGCCGAATCCTTTGGCAATAGCTCCACAATCGAGCATCACTCTCAGGTCTTTTTTCTTCAACATTATACCATCTAAACTCACTTTGTTAAAACCCACGAGTGAGCGCAAACTATCCACTTGCAACTTTGTGGGCAACTGCTGATTTTTAAAGCCGAATCCCCACGCATTCACCAAAGGAGCCACAGTGATATCAAATGCTCCGTTAGTTTCCTTCGATATGTCTTCTGCCAAGGAAAAGACCTCCCGAAAAAGCTCATCAGTCTTTGAGTCAGTCCCCGCATTGATTTTCGAAATAGTAGAAGTTGGATTAAATATGGACATAGAATTATCCACACGGTCCAGTTCTGTAAGAATCTCTTTATTTAGATTGTGATCATATTTATACTTAATATGATATACTGTTCCAAAGATAGGGCCTTCGTCGTACTGCGGAACAGCTGAGTTCGATTTTCTAAGAATAAAGATCGTTGCTACAGTGAGTGCAAGAAAAAGGAGAACACCCCATTTGCTACGCCAAAACTTACCTAAAGGAAAAGGGCCAATCATTCTATCAAATATTAAAATAAAAGTTCTTTTACCGTTGCAAAACATCTATTCTGCACACATCGCAACCGTAAGAAAAATGTTGTGCAAAAACTTTTGTATCCTAAATATCAAAGACTACATTGAAGCTTCCTCCCAAGCCATTCGAACCATACTTACCAAAACCAGGAACATACCAAGCATTATCTACAGCCGTTTTACCTTCATGGAGCTGCAGCTTATAGCGAACCGACCAGCCCACATGAAAAAACTTCCAGATTTTAGCCTCTACACCAAATACCACCTCACTCCACAACATATTTCCTTTGATGCCTGATAAGTTGAAAGGAACTGTTGTCCCATAAATAGGGTCTTTCAAATCGGGAGCTGAGAGATCAAACTTGTAAGAAGTATAAGCAAAACGAACACCTCCAAAGAGACGATTACCAGAATGGAGATCTTTCAGAAAGTTATAGTCCACTCCTAAACGGAAATACGGAGAGGCTGTTTTATACTTAATGTTTGAAGTATCGTCTGTATGATTGCTGATTCCCAGACCTAACTCAGCTGTTGGGAAGAACCGATTTTTGAGATTTAGTCGAAACATACCCTCATATTGCCCAAAGGGAGTAGCCAGCGCCATCACTGTTCCACATAAATCGTACCCCACACTGCATCCAGCCCAAAAAGGCTCTTTTTTAGTGGCAGGTTTCAACACTGTCGAACGTGACTGCGCCTGAAGCGTATCACGCTCCATTGCAGTGGCAGAAAGGTCACAACTACTGAGCAGTACGCAAGAAAATACGAAGGTTCTCAATATTCTCATAATTCACTATAGGTCTAACTAAACTCACACTATCTATCGTCACAGGCATCACAGAGATGTTGTGTGACGACCAGCGCACCGTTTGCAGCGTGTGGAAGATGCTCAACGGACAATCTGCACTCTCAAAATGCTTTTGGTTTGTTTTCTCAATCCAGATGGTATCTGTTGCACTCTGTCCTTCAGCATTGGAAAAATGAAACAACAATGTATCCATATTCCCAGCATAGCTCAATGGAAGAACAAAGGATTTAATATTTTGTGCCTTATTGAGCAGTATACTATCACTATGAAGTGGTGTGATAGTTAATGTATCAGTCAGTGTAAACGGCGTTTTTTTATCGGCAGAATACAATCCGCACGTCATTTCCACAATGTTATCCAGTGGACAATCTATATTGCTACACGCTTCTAATATAAACAAGGAAGCGATGAAGGGGAAAATTTTACCTATATTCATCGTATGAAATCATTAGAGCAGCAAGGTATCCCAAACCTCACTATATTTCTTTCTCTATCTGATAGTTGTTGCGGCCTTCAGCATTGCGAGAGATAAGTTCGCCCAAGAAGCCAGCTACAAAGAGCTGAGTTCCAAGAATCATCATAGTAAGAGCAATGTAGAAATAAGGAGAATTTGTCACCAAAGGAGCAGGAACACTCTGGCAGATAGCCACTAATTTCACACCACCAACAACTAATACTGCAATAAAACCAAGGATAAACATCAGACTACCTAAGAAGCCAAAGACGTGCATAGGTTTCAAGCCAAAACTATTAAGGAACCACAGACTCAACAAGTCCAGATAACCATTAAAGAAACGGTTCCAACCACCAAACTTAGTTTGTCCAAACTTACGAGCTTGATGCTGTACTACCTTCTCTGCAATCTTGTCGAAACCAGCATTCTTTGCCAACCAAGGAATATAACGGTGCATTTCGCCGTAAACCTCTATGTTCTTCACAACATCTCGCCGATAGGCTTTTAAGCCGCAGTTAAAATCGTGTAGATTCTTAATACCACTCACTTTTCTTGCAGTAGCATTGAACAGTTTTGTAGGAAGTGTCTTAGAAATGGGATCATAACGTTTCTGCTTATAACCCGAAACGAGATCATATCCATCTTCTGTAATCATCCGATACAATTCGGGAAGCTCATCTGGGGAATCCTGGAGATCAGCATCCATCGTGACCACAACATCTCCTTGCGCCTTGCGGAAGCCACAAAACAATGCGGGCGACTTACCATAGTTTCGGCGAAACTTAATACCATGGACATTGGTATCTTCTTTCGAGAACTTCTCAATTATATTCCATGATTCGTCCGTACTACCATCGTTAACGAAGATAATCTCGTACGTGAAATTATGCTCCTTCATAACTCTGACAATCCAAGAATATAAGTCGGGCAAACTTTCAGCCTCGTTAAAGAGAGGTACTACTACTGATATATCCATTATATTTTTATATATTACATTAGAATTCAACGAACTATACTCCCATACCTCGGCGCATGGTAAATAGTCCAATAAAAATAGAAATTATGGGATCAACGAAGAACGTTAGAGAAAGCACTGACGAAGCCCAAACAGAAGCCGGCAAGATGCGGAAAGCATCCGCCAATTGCTGTGGTGTTGTAGCACCAGTGAGCTCGTAGAGATTTGACATTCCTCCTTGTTGTTGCATTTCTTGTAAGAATTGTTGACTATGAGGCTGACTAGCAGCAAACAGAAAAGCATCTGCAAATACACCATTATCAAAAAAGGCAAACCACATGTATAGGCCCATTGCTATCAGTATGCCAGCATAAATACCCATTAACAAACAATGAACATAACCTTTCCCAAATGAGAACGAAGCGTTGCGTTCTGTGATTGTCTCTCTGAATCTGACACAAAGGAAAGCGCCAACGAAAGGACTGGAAAGAACAAGCAAGAATCCCAACATAGAAACTTGCGAATAGCGTAGACCTACGGCATAAACTACCAAACTAAGGAGACCATAAGTCCCCAATAGCGCCCCATTTTGAGCTGCAAAGGCGTTTATTTGCCGCCAATCCCATTCGTTTTGTTTATCTTCTAACATGATTTTGCAAATTTAATGCAACAACTGTGAACTACAAAATTTTACTTCGTGAAGGAAAAACATAAAAACATCAGAGAAAACTAAGTTTTAAAGCAAAAGCTATGCAAAATAAATAGTACATAGAAAATAACATGTGCTACTGAAAATTAGCTATACTCCGTACAATCTCCTCATTAACGCTCTTTCTTTTTTAATTTTTCCAGAAACAAGAAGAAAACCGACAAATCATTCTTAGAAGAGAGGTGTCGGACAGCACATCATCTTTGGTCACTATTATTTCATGAAAAATGTATAACTTCGCATCCCAATAGAAAAGACTTATTAGAATGTATATCAAATATTTTTTTCTTATCGTCCTGTGTCTGCTGTTTAAGCCGCTTGACGCCCAACACCTCCTGCAAAACACCGACACGCGCGGAAATCATTTTGCAATCGACTCTATCGAAAAAGAGGACGTACCCGAGGGCATTTATGCTTGGACTATTGACAGTCGTTTCGGTTCTGTACGCCTTGCAAACTATGACACCATCCCTCATCTCTTTCCCAATGAAGCATTCACAGAAGGAATAAGAGGACACTATAACTTTACGGGCAATTTGGGAGCTCCGCGATTGAGTCGCATCTTCACAGATCGCACGGAGAATAGTTTTCGCGATGGACAATTTCTATTTTCTCAGCCTTTTGATTTCTTCCTTCGTCGCCCCGATCAAGTCCTATTCACAAACACCAAATCTCCGTTCACTAATCTGACTTATCATGAATGTGGCAATAAGCAGAATGGTGAAGATCGCATCAGTGCTCTTTTCTCAACCAATGTAAATCAGCAGTTAGGTTTGGGCTTCAAGCTCGATTATCTCTATGGACGTGGCTACTACGATAGTCAAGCCACATCTGCATTCAATGGTACGCTCTTCGGTTCATACCGTTCTGATCACTACTCCCTTCATTCGTTCTTTGCAGCCAACCATTTGAAGAATCGCGAGAATGGAGGTATCGAGACCGATGCTTATGTAACAAGTCCTGAGTCTTTTCCTACGCGCTACGATACGGATGATATGCCCATCAATTTGGCTCGCAGCAACAGCAAGCAACAAGATAATACTTTCTTCCTTACCCATCGCTACAGCATTGGCCTGACACGTTGGACAGACAAAAACGGAAAAGTTATATCAACGCGGGCCGATAGAGCAGCAACAAAAGTTACGACACTCACAGATTCTATCCAACAAAAAACAAATGTAGACTCACTGAAACTCACTCCCCACTTTGTGCCTGTCACCAGTCTAATCCACACGTTGCGAATGGACTTCAACAACCGTCGCTTTATCAGCGATGCAGCCAATGGTGGACGTAGTTTTTTTAACGACTATTATCTGAACAACGATTCGGCGCGTGATAAAACGAATTATACCCATGTGGAAAATTTAGTGGCGTTGGAAATTAACGAAGGCTTCAATCGCTGGGTCAAAACAGGAATGCGACTCTTCGCCAAACACGAATACTATCGATTCACCTTACCCGACACTACGGCAAGCGGTACACAGTACGTGCAGAAATACTCAAATCATTACATCACCTTGGGCGCTCAACTGATGAAGAAGCAAGGCCGCGTGTTCCACTACGATGTATTGGGAGAAATTCGCAGTAATGGTTCAAATTGGGGAGAGTTTAACATTGAGGGCACAGCAGATGTAGATCTGCCTCTCTGGAAAGACACAGTATCTGTACGCTTAGATGGTTTTATTCGCAACGAGCAACCCAATTTCTACTTACGCCATTTTCACGCGCGCAACGCCTGGTGGGACAAAGATCTCGACAATCAACTGACAGTGCGCCTCGGCGGTAGCCTTTCTTGGAAGAACACGCGCTTTTCCTTCCACCTGCAAAACATTCAGAAGTTGGCCTACTTCGCTGAAACCTTAACTCCGTCGGACTTTACCAACAATGTGCAACACTACACTCATAGCATTGGTGTGCAACAAAAAAGTGGTAGCGTTCAACTCCTTACGGCCTCCTTGCGCCAAGACTTTCACCTGGGCATTTTGCATTGGGAGAATGAATTCATATATCAGGCCACGACCGACAAGGACAGCTACCCTCTCCCTGCCTTTTCCGTTTGGACCAATCTCTATTTGAAATTCCGCTTAGCACGTGTTCTGCAAACAGAATTAGGTGCAGACATGCGCTATTTCACCAAGTATTACGCACCTGCTTACTCGCCCATCATGGGACAATACGCCATACAAGATCCTAACTACCGCATACAGTTGGGCAATTATCCGATGATTAACGCTTATGTTAATTTTCATCTCAAGCGCACGCGATTCTATGTAATGGCAAGTCATGTCAACTATTCTAGCGGTGCAGGTAATCCATTCCTAGTGCCTCACTATCCGCTCAACCGCCTAGTTCTGCGCCTCGGCATTAGTTGGAATTTTATCAACTAACCGTATTTCGGGATTAAGTAACGAAGAAAAAAAGACAACCGACGCCCTGCTTCATAGCTCAATAACTTACTGTTTATGAGCGTTATAAAGCAGGGCGTCGGTTTCCTTATTGTATTTCAAAATTTCCTTATTGTGTCAGCTCACACAATAAGACTGTCAGCTGACGCGCTTATTGTATTTTCAGACAGTTCAAAGCCTCTTTCTTAACTGCGTAGAACGGAATTAAAAAAGAGAAAGAAAGAGAGGACGATATTAAAGTTCCAACCAATTCCGATAGAACTGACGAGCATGCTCTTTCCACTGCCATAGGATTCGCCCATTAGGGTCATCGGCTTCATAATAATGTTGAGGCGGCAGAATCGATAAACCTTTGGCCAAGTCCCGCTTATATTCATTTTCCAACGTATGAGGTTCGTATTCCAAATGGCCAACAATAAACGTGCTACGATGTGCCGCATCATAGGCTACCCCTACTCCACTTTCTTGGCTTTCCGCTACAATCTGCAACTGAGGTGCAGAAAAATCAGAACGTCTCACTTCCGTATGTCTACTGTTGGGCATAAAGAACGCAGGCGAAAGCCCACGCATGAGAGGGCACTTATCATCGAGTACATCTTGAGAAAAAACACCGAAACACTTTGCCGTTTTGTCATACTTTGGAATGCCATAATGGTGATAAAGGCCAGCTTGCGCGCCCCAGCAGATATATAAAGTATTGAGCCGTTGGCGGAAAGCCCAGTCCATAATCTCACACAGTTGCGGCCAATATCGCACTTCCTCAAAAGGCATCTGCTCAACAGGAGCACCTGTAATGATGAGCGAAGGAGCAGAAGAAAAGTGAAGTTTGTTGGACAATATCGTTTCTATATCAACATAATACGCCAGGATATGTTCAATCGGCGTAGTTTTATAGGTTTGCCCTGCTATGCGCACAGGTAGCAAAAGCACATCAGAATCGGGAAACGACAGAGCGCGAGCAATATCCAGCTCCGTCACGGCCTTTTGCGGCATAAGATTGAGGAGCAAAACCACACGAGCATCCGTAGGAACAGCCCAGAGGTTGTACTCTGCTACTGCGTATCCTTCAGCCCGCAACATTTCCACAGCAGGCAATCCTTGAGGAAGTCTCAACATTTTTTATTTAGTTTTTATGTGTTCTGTAAATCTGCTTTCAACTGGATGCAGAAAGTAGTTCCGTGGTTGATTTCGCTTGCTTTCACAAAGATATGTCCTTCGTGATATTCTTCCACAATACGCTTGGCAAGCGATAAACCTAATCCCCATCCGCGACGCTTCGTGGTGAACCCAGGTTTGAAGACACGTTTCCAACGTTTCTTAGATATACCTTTTCCCGTATCTGAAACCTCTATATTTACCACTGCTCCACGCTGACGCACACATATATTGATGTGTCCAACACCAGCCATAGCATCGATGGCATTCTTACATAAGTTCTCAATGACCCATTCAAAAAGTGGAGCATTAACACGAACAAAAACAGAAGAAGCAGGGAAATCTGTAGTTATCTGTACCTTATCAGAAGTTCTGCGCCCTATATATTCCACCACACGTGGTATGATTAGACACAAATCCTCATTGACCAAGGCTGGAGCAGAACCAATTTTTGAAAATCGTTCAGCAATAAGTTGTAAGCGCTGCACATCTTTGTCCATCTCCGGTACTAAAGCCTCATCGGGATAAAGATCTTTGAGCATTTCCACGCCCGCCATGAGCGAAGAAATGGGAGTACCCAACTGGTGAGCTGTTTCTCGAGAAAGTCCCACCCATACCTTATTTTGTTCAGCCCGCTTACTGCTCAACAAAGCTAACAGAGCCACAACGATAAATAAGGCCACAACCCCCAATTGAATATAAGGATAAAGCGCCAAGCGGCGTAGCATCAAAGAAGGTTCGTAGAAGATAGAAAGTGTGGTTTGTGCACCCGCACCATCCAAACTCATCTTCATCGTATAGCCTTCGCGCTGCATTTGCTCCACCTTCTGCTGCAACTGCAAGAGCAGCTGTTTGTGGGAAGCCGTATGCGGTTCGGTAATAGCTATATCTATGGAATCTTGCACCAAGCGATTTTTCCAAAAAACAAAGCCTCCATCGTCTTCGATATTGCGGGCTGCCAAAATGTCGCCCCGACTGTCCTGCACTATCACGGGAATAGTATTGTTTCCATTGATAACCTTCAGCACTAAGTTTAGATCCGTATTTTCATCGGCGCGCGTTAGCGAACGCATAGCTTCGGCCCAAACTTCCATGCGCGATTGTTCCTCACGCGTCAAGTCGCGCACGAGCAAATTACTCACCAGCAACGATACGGAAGCTATGAGAACGGCAGCAACAACAAGAGCCACTTTAACATGGCTCATGGATAAATTATTTAGTACTGGTATCTTCAATGGATTTGTTGATATTTTCTATATAGTTCAGAAGTTCTTCGCGCCCCAATCGACTTTCACTACTTGTGATAAAATGAGGTGGCAATTCTTCCCACTGCTCACGTAAAGTAGCTAAAAAGGTATCGACATTTTTTCTTAGTTCACCCTTCTTATTCTTATCAGCTTTTGTAAATATTATACTGAAGGGAACACCATTTTCACCCAACCACTCGATAAATTCCAAGTCGATTTTCTGCGGTTTCAAGCGAGAATCAATCAGCACAAACAGATTCGTGAGTTGCTCGCGCTCAAGGACATAGAAAGAAATGATATTCTGCAATTTTTCTTGGTCTTTCTTGCTACGCTTCGCATAGCCGTAGCCAGGCAAATCCACAAGATACCATTCATCATTAATACGGAAATGATTGATCAGCATTGTCTTTCCAGGAGTTGAAGAAGTCATGGCAAGCCCTTTGCGCTGTGTCAACATATTTATAAGAGAACTTTTCCCTACATTACTACGTCCAATAAAAGCGTATTCGGGGATGTTGCTCTTGGGGCATTGGTCTGCACGACTATTACTAATCTCAAATTCTGCGGAATTTATCTTCATAAAAGCACTACTATATTTGCAGCAAAGATACTAATTCCAAATTGTTTTTTTAACTTCGCAGTGAAAATGAATGAAGTATATCCCTCCAAACTTTTAGAACGGACAGTAGGAGAATTCTCAAAACTTCCAGGTATCGGACGGCGCACTGCCCTCCGGCTTGTCCTGCATTTGCTCCGTCAGAAACCCGAAACAGGGCATGCACTTTCGGAAAGTCTCAGCCAGCTCATTGATGGCGTGAAATACTGTAAAGTTTGTCATAACATTTCCGATACAGACATTTGCGACATCTGTTCCAACCCGTTGCGCGATCAATCCACAGTTTGCGTAGTGGAGAACATCCGTAACGTCCTGAGCATTGAGAACACGGGTATTTATCGTGGACTTTATCATGTGCTGGGTGGCATCATCTCTCCCATGGATGGTGTCGGCCCTAATAATCTAGAAATCGAAAGTTTGATAAAACGTGTTGAAGAAGGTGGGATTCAAGAAATCATCTTCGCCTTGAGTCCAACAATGGAAGGCGATACGACAAACTTTTTCATTTCTCGCAAGCTCGCTCCTTTCAATGTACGCCTGACAACTTTGGCGCGTGGCATCAGCATAGGCGACGAATTGGAATATACTGACGAAATCACATTAGGACGTTCTATCATAAATCGTGTAGAATTAAAACAATGAAATTTTTACGACTCTTATTTTTCAGTATGTGGTTACTGGTGGGGCTTTGGTGCCTTTCTTGCGAAACCAACTTTATTATAGAAGGATTTTTGGGGCATAGCCCGATGCTCAACTATATTTTTTCCACGCTCTGCGTTATTACAGCTGTGGGAGGCTCATGGCTGGCATGTCGACTCTTGGCTTTTCCGCGCATCAAACAAGAAGTGGAAAAGGATACGACAGGGAAAGCTTTGGAAAAATGGAGCCTTGTTCGACTTGCCATCAATTCGTTGGCCATTTTTCCCAGTGCCATTTGCTACTATGGTTTGGCAGACACAACGGCTCTCTATTGTATGCTCCTTGCCCTCACTGCATCCCTCTTGTGTATCCCTAAAGCATGAAACTTTCTATCATCATAGTGAGCTATAACGTTAAGCATTATTTAGCACAATGCCTAACGTCTATTTGGCGATCCGATGAAAAGGATGTGGAAGTATTCGTGGTGGACAATGCTTCAAAAGACGATTCCATTGGCTTCTTGAGAAAATCTTTTCCTGAGAGAGAATATCCGTTGTTGCATCTCATAGAAAGCAAGAAAAACTTAGGGTTTGGAAAAGCCAATAACCTTGCACTCAAACAAGCAACAGGAGATTACATCCTTTTTCTCAACCCCGATACAGTTCTCACTGAACATACGCTATCCGACTGCTTACGGTTTGCCACGACACACCCAGAGATAGGTTGCCTTGGAGTGCGTATGCTCAAAGATGCAGGAGGCTTTGCTTTTGAATCACGCAGAGGTTTACCCACTCCATGGGTTTCATTCTGCAAAATGACGGGATTGGCAACGCTTTTCCCCAAAAGCCGCATTTTTGGAAAATACTACATGAGATACCAAGATGAGAAATCTGCACAAGAGATTGACATAGTTTCGGGTGCCTTCATGATGATGAGCCAACAAGCGGCGAGAGAAACGAAAGGATTTGACGAACAATTCTTTATGTACGGAGAAGACATTGACCTATCTTATCGTGCACTCAAAAGCGGATATAAGAATTTCTATCTTCCCACAGAAATTCTTCACTACAAAGGTGAGAGTACCCAAAAGAACTCGTACAGATATGTCCATGTCTTTTATGAGGCCATGCTTATCTTCTTCCGCAAGCATTATCCCCAAGCGCGCTTGTGGCTTAGTATTCCTATCAAGACGGCCATTGTGATAAAAGCAATCATAGCTTTACTCCAGCAACAACTCCGACTCTTTCGAAAATTTTTATTTCCCGCATCAGGGTCACTCTTAAATAGCTATCTCTATATAGGTAGTCATGCCAAAGAAATAACAGCACTGGCCGAACGAAATGGACTTGAACTTACTTGCGTGGATAAAGTTCCAGACGAAATTGAGACAAAATATACCATCGTTTGTTTCGATACAAGCGACTATTTATTTAGTTTCATTCTAAACTTTTTCAGTAAGAGTTCACACCAACAATACATTGGCCTCTTCTATCCTGAAGAAAAGAAACTAATCACAGGCGGAGAAATTTTTCTATATGAATGATACAATCCATTTGAGAGCTATTGAGCCTGAAGATTTAGGCTTTCTCTACGAAATAGAAAACGATCCAAGCATCTGGAGCGTGGGAACTCCAACTGCCCCCTACTCGCACTACGCCCTTAAACAATACTTAGAAAATCAACCTCAAGATCTTTTTCAAACAAAGCAATTGAGAATGATTATCGAGAGAGAAGGGAAAAGCGTAGGTATCCTTGACTTGTTTAATTACAATGCAAATGATGGACGGGCTGAAGTAGGTATTTCCATACTAAAGTCGGAACGCGGAAAAGGTATCGCAACGCAAGCTCTCAAGAAACTGGAACAACACGCTCGACGATTACTGAATTTACACCAACTCTATGCACTCGTTTCTGCAAGCGCTAATCCGAGTTCGAGTAGAGTTTTTGAAAAAAGCGGGTACAAGAACATAGCCACGCTTCCACAGTGGCATTTCATCAATGGCTCGTTTGAAGACATCAGCGTTTTCCAACTTTTTTTAGATTAAATTTATTTTTTCAAAAAAATATTTGGTAGTTTAAAACATTCCTCTTACCTTTGCACTCGCAATCAGGAAATGAGAGCAAAACACAAAAAGGTGCGTTAGTTCAGCTGGTTAGAATGCCTGCCTGTCACGCAGGAGGTCACGGGTTCGAGTCCCGTACGCACCGCGAAAGAGTTGAAGTCTTAGCTTCAACTCTTTTTGTTTATAAAGCAAAAAATAATATCAAACTATAGAATATATGCAAATAAAAACTGATGCAGTGACTTGCTTGTCTACTGCATCAGTTTTGCTATCAATAAAAGAGTGTAATCTAAAGACTCTATATTACCAGATATCTACACGATTCTTTTTGGGAACAAAGAGCGGATCTTTGCTAGTGATATTAAATGCCTTATACCAAGAATCGATATGTGGGAGAGCACCATTCACTCGCCAGCGAGCAGGAGAATGCGGATCGACTTTATTAAGAACACGCAACTGCTCATCACGAATGTTTGAAGCCCAGATAAAAGCAAAGCTCAGGAAAAAACGTTGCTCAGGAGTGAAACCATCAACAGTTTTAAGAGGATTCTTCTTCATTGCATTCTGAAGAGCTTGATACGAAATATTAAGACCTCCGTGGTCGGCGATATTTTCACCCAAAGTCAATTTACCATTAGCTTTCAAGCCTGGCAATACTTCAATCTTATCAAAGAAATCTGCCATTACTTTGGTACGTGCCTCAAAATTTTTCTTATCAGCCTCAGTCCACCAATTGCGTAAGTTACCATCTTTGTCGAACTGGCTACCTTGATCATCGAATCCGTGTGTCATCTCATGACCAATAACAACGCCAATCGCACCATAGTTAACAGCATCGTCAGCTTCAGGATTAAAGAAAGGTGGCTGAAGGATACCTGCCGGGAAGCAAATCTCATTAGTGGTCGGATTATAGTAAGCATTGATTGTCTGCGGAGTCATGAGCCATTCTGTTTTATCCGTAGGCTTATTTACCTTACGTTGAATCATATCTGCCATCATAAACTCACCTGCACGAAGCAAATTCTCATAATAAGAAAGATTCTCATCAATTTGCAAATTGCTATAGTCACGCCATTTATCAGGATAACCTATCTTTACATAGAAATGATTCAATTTGTCGTGAGCTTGTGCTTTTGTGGCTGGGCTCATCCAGTTTTGCTGATCAATACGTTGTCCTAATGCAACCTTAAGATTGTTGACGAGTTCAAGCATACGTTGCTTGCTACTTTCAGGGAAATATTTCTCAACATAAAGTTTACCCACAGCCATACCTAATACGCCATTCACGGCATCAACAGCACGTTTCCAGCGAGCACGGTCCTGCATAACGCCACTCATAGTGTGACTGTAGAAATCAAAAAAGGCTGCGCGGAAAGAATCATCGAGCGCATTGGCAGCATCGTTCACAACTTTGAATTCAGCATATGCTTTCCAATCATCAAGACTCTTTTCTGCCAACAGCTTTTCTACAGCATGAATCGGTTCTGGTTGATTCACTGTCACCTCAGCAAAAGCAGGGAATCCTAATTGCAAGAAAAGGCTTCCCCAATCAATGCCCGGATAATCACTGAGCAGCTGAGCATAAGTCATCTTGTGATAGTTGCCTTCTACATCGCGCTGCTTAGTGGCACTATAACTTTCTTTCGCAATGGCAGTTTCAATATCGAGAACAGCTTTCATCTTGCGTTCAGCAGTGGCTGCATCATTGCCTGCCATCTCCAGAATTTTCTTCACATAGTCCTTATAGGCATTGCGAATCTTTAAAGTTGCCTCATCATCGTTGAGATAATAATCACGGTCTCCCAAAGACAATCCACCTTGATTTATCCCCACCAAATTCATTTTTGCATTACGCAAATCAGCATCAGCATAAATGGAGAACGGCAGAACATCTATTCCACGATGTCCTAATTGTCCAAACATGAGAAGCAACTCAGTCTTATTTGTAGGAGCAGCCACCTTTGCCAGAACAGGTTTGATAGGCTCATATCCTTCTTTATTACGGCGTACACTATCCATGGCCAACTTATAAAGGCTACCAATTTTCTGCGCCAAAGAACCCTGCTGCTGTGGATGGGAAGCTAGTCCTTCAATCAGTTCGTGAATCTGCTTCTCGTTCACATCACTCAAATAATTAAACTGACCATAACGAGCATACTCTGGAGTCAGCGGATGATTTTTCATCCATGTACCACAAGAATACTCATAAAAGTCTGTACCAGGTTTCTTAGATAAGTCCATATTGGCCTTATCAAGTCCCGACGATTGAGCAAAGGCTGAACAAGCTGCCATACTCAATACAGGCATTAATGCTTTTAACTTCATACTATTATATTTTTAAGAAATGATTTTTCATTCTTCATCCAAAGCCGACAAGCGGTCGACTGCTGCCTCCCATTCCTCTTCGGCCGTGGCTTGCTGCTTTTTTACTTCGGCGTACTGTGTAGCTAAAGCAATGTCTGAGGCACCTTCAGGAGTAGACATCTGTTGTTCCATTTCGGAAATACGCTGTTCTATCTCCTCAACCTTTCGTTCCCAATCTGCCACCTCTTTTTCTGCTTTACGTCTCAGCTTAGCTTGCTCTTTCTGCTGTTCATAACTAAGCTTTCCTGCATTCGGTTCTTCCTTGGTTACAACATCCTCAACAACAGCTTTCTTAGGAAGCTGATCAAGAGTATCAATATCTTTTGTTCGCAAAAAATCATAAATACCGCCTATATGCTCTCGGACGTTTCCACCTCCGAACTCATAGACTTTAGAGACCAATCCATCCAGAAAGTCGCGATCATGACTGACGAGAATGACCGTTCCATCAAAAGCAAGAATGGCTTCTTTGAGCACGTCCTTCGTACGCATATCCAGGTGGTTCGTAGGCTCATCCAAAATGAGAAGATTTACAGGTTCAAGCAAGAGACGAATCATTGCTAACCTACTTCGCTCGCCACCGCTCAGCACTTTCACTTTCTTGTCTGAGGCTTCACCGCCAAACATAAAAGCACCAAGAATGTCCCTAATCTTTAAACGAATGTCTCCCTTTGCCACATCGTCAATTGTTTGGAACACAGTTTTATTCTCATCCAGCAACTGCGCTTGGTTCTGGGCATAATATCCAAGTTCTACATTATGCCCTAACTTCAAGTGACCGTCAAAGGGAATCTCATCCATGATACATTTAACCAAAGTTGATTTACCTTCGCCGTTCTTCCCCACAAACGCCACCTTTTCTCCTCTCTTTATCGTGAGATTTACATTGTGAAAAACAGTATGTTCACCATAACGTTTCGTAACGTCCTCGCAGATGATTGGATAATCGCCGCAACGATTGCAAGGAGGGAACTTCAGATGAAGAAAACTATTGTCCACCTCATCTACTTCAATCGGCACAATCTTTTCCAGTTGCTTGATACGGCTTTGTACCTGCACTGATTTCGTAGGTTTATAACGGAAACGCTCAATAAAGTCTTGAATATCGGCAATCTCTTTCTGCTGATTCTCATAGGCCCTTAGTTGCTGTTCACGCCTCTCTTGGCGAAGCTCCATAAACTCGTTATACTTCACCTTATAATCCGTTATCTTCCCACAAGAAATCTCCATCGTACGATTCGTTACGTTATTGATGAAGGCGCGGTCGTGACTCACAAGCACAACAGCACTTGGACTTTTAGCCAAAAACTGTTCCAGCCAACGGATACTTTCAATGTCAAGATGATTGGTTGGCTCATCGAGGAGAAGAACATCTGGCTGACGCATCAAGAGTTTAGCCAGTTCAATACGCATACGCCAACCACCACTAAACTCACGCGTAGGGCGATCAAAATCTGAACGTTGAAAACCTAACCCTTGCAACGTGCGCTCTAATTCGGCATGGTAGTTGAGACCCCCCATCATCGTGAAGCGCTCATTATCATGGGCAAACGCCTCTACCAACTTCAGATAATCCTCACTTTCATAATCCGTGCGCTCTGCCAACTCTTGATTCTCTTGAGCTATACGTTCTTGCAACTGGCTTATATCCGCAAAGGCTTTCTCAGCTTCTTCTAGCACGGTGTGCTCATCGCTAAGAATCATGACTTGCGGGAGATATCCTAAAGTAGAACCTTTCTGCAAAGCCACAATACCAGCCGTAGGCTGTTGCTCTCCAGCCAAGATTTTGAGTAAGGTCGACTTCCCTGCCCCATTCTTGCCAACCAGTGCAACACGATCTTTGGGGTTAATAACAAAGGACACGTCCGTAAAAAGCGGACGTGCTCCAAATTCTATTGTTAGATTATTAACTGAAATCAAAATACTAGTAAGATCTTGCTATTAAGACTTTATATTTTGCAGGCTTGCCACTCACCATATCAACGCCAGGGTTAGATTGATCTACACCTATGGGGACGCAACGAATGGTAGCCTGAGTTTCTTCTTTAATGCGTGCTTCCGTCTCTGTAGTTCCATCCCACGGACAAAGGAAGAAACCACCATCCTTTACACGCGTTTTGAATTCTTCGTAGTTGTTACACTCAAAGATATGTTCATCGCGATACTTCTTAGCTTTCTCGAAGATATTTGTTTGGATTTCCTCCAGTAGCGTATTTACATATTCATCGATACCCTCAAACTGGCGGGTTTCTTTTTCCAGCGTATCACGACGCATAACCTCTACTGTTCCATTTTCCAAGTCCTTCGGTCCCATAACAAGACGCACGGGAACACCTTTCAATTCGTAATCGGCAAATTTAAAGCCAGGACGTTTGTTTTCTGAGTTGTCATATTTCACGCGGATACCCAGCTGACGAAGACGCTGAGCCAGAGCTTCAAACTTTTCATTGAGAGCTTCTAACTCTTCGTCCTTTCGGTAAATAGGTACCATTACGACCTGAATCGGAGCAAGATGCGGAGGCAACACCAAACCGTTATCATCGGAGTGTACCATAATCAAAGCTCCCATCAAGCGCGTACTAACGCCCCAACTAGTAGCCCAAGCATATTGCATCTTGTTTTCTTTGTCAACAAACTGTACATTAAATGCCTTACCAAAGTTTTGTCCCAAGAAATGGCTAGTACCACTTTGCAGTGCCTTACCATCCTGCATCATAGCTTCAATGGTATAGGTATCAAGCGCACCAGCAAAACGTTCTGTCTCACTCTTAACGCCTTGAACAACAGGTACTGCCATATACTTTTCAACAAAATCTGCATAAACTTTCAGCATCTGCTGCGCGCGCTGTTCTGCCTCCTCACGTGTAGCATGTGCAGTGTGTCCTTCTTGCCAAAGAAACTCACTAGTACGAAGGAAAAGACGTGTGCGCATTTCCCAACGCATCACATTACACCACTGATTGCACAAAAGTGGCAGGTCGCGCCAACTGTGAATCCATTTTCTATATGTATTCCAAATAGTCGTTTCACTCGTTGGACGAATGATAAGCTCTTCCTCCAACTTTGCAGCAGGGTCAACCACTACGCCATCGCCCGTTTCGTTGGTCTTCAAACGATAATGTGTCACTACTGCACATTCCTTTGCAAAACCTTCCACGTGTTCAGCCTCTTTCGACAAGAAAGACTTGGGGATCAACATCGGGAAATATACATTCTGCACTCCCGTTTCCTTAAACATTCCGTCCAGTGTTTGCTGAATTTTTTCCCAAATTGCGTAACCGTAAGGTTTGATAACCATACATCCGCGAACGTCTGCTTGTTCGGCCAAATCAGCTTTCACAACTAATTCGTTATACCATTTAGAGTAATCTACACTACGTTTAGTCAGATTTTTTAATTCTGCTGCCATATTCTTTTTTTAGTTATTTTTGCCTACAAAATTAACTAATATAATTGGAAAGTTCGTAGCTTTGCAACCAATTATAATATACAACACTCAAAAACGAAACATTATGAGAACGAAACTTTCAGTTATGTTGCTGTGCGTTCTAACGTTATTCAGCGGCTGTGACACATCCAGTATGACAAACAAAGCTAAAGGCGGAGCCATCGGCGGTACTGCAGGCGCAGCCCTCGGTGCACTGATTGGAGCTTTTGCAGGTAAAGGAAAAGGTGCTGCCATTGGAGCTGCCGTTGGTGCGGCTGTTGGTGGTGGAGCAGGCGTTCTGATTGGGAACAAGATGGACAAAGCTAAGAAAGCAGCAGAGATGGCCAATGCACAAGCTGAGGTAATCAAAGACTCACAAACAGGTCTTACTTATGTAAAGGTTACGTTCGACTCTGGCCTGCTCTTCGCTACGGGCCAGAATACTCTGAGCGCAGCTGCACAAAGAGATCTCAGCACTTTCGCTAAGAACCTTACCTCTGACATGAACTTGCAGATTTATGGTTATACAGATAACCAAGGTTGGAAAAACTCTACAGCAGAACAGAGTTCGGCAAAGAATCTAGCGCTCTCTGAGCAGCGTGCAAACAGCGTAAGTTCTTTCATTCTTAAGAATGGTATTCATTCTTATCAGGTGAAAGAAGTGAAAGGATACGGCGAATCTAACCCCGTAGCTAGTAACTCTACGGCAGCAGGTCAGCAGCAGAATCGTCGCGTAGAAGTATATGTTATCCCAAGCGACCAGATGATCAAAGAAGCTAAGCGTCAAGCTGGCGAACAATAAAAGACATAGATAAAACTCTAACGGCACTTATTCGTTGCGGAATAAGTGCCGTTTCTTTTTCTCTTCCCTATGCTCTCTACAGCTCAGACCTCATTTTATCATAAGTATATAAAAAGAGAAAAGGACCTCCATTTCGGAAGTCCTTTTAACTTTCGGTGGGCGCTGACGGATTCGAACCGCCGACCCTCTGCTTGTAAGGCAGACGCTCTAAACCAGCTGAGCTAAGCGCCCCTGAGATTAAATCCCATGTTAATATATCGGTGGGCGCTGACGGATTCGAACCGCCGACCCTCTGCTTGTAAGGCAGACGCTCTAAACCAGCTGAGCTAAGCGCCCTCATTTCTGAATTGCGAGTGCAAAAGTAGAGGAAATTATTATAACTACCAAACTTTTGCGCATTTTTTTTCTTTTCCTTACAAAATTTCCTGTTTAATAGCCCTTACAACCCCTTCAGCGGTCTCTTTCCAGATATATTCATCTGCATCTTTTCGCCCCATACCTACTCCATCGTGTCGATACTCCATTTTACTATGAAAATCCGAACGCGCAGAAGCATGAATCTCTGTAGCTCCAGTTTGTTGAAGAATTATTGCTGCATTTTGGGACACAACTCCGCTACCTGGCATAATTGTGATACGCCCCGCGGCCTGCTGCACCAATTGACAAAGAACAGGAATTCCAGCTTCAGCCGTTGCAGCTTGCCCAGAAGTGAGAAGGCGCGTACACCCTAAATCTATAATCTGTTCAAGAGCAAGAGACGCATCTCGGCAAACATCGAAAGCCCGATGAAAAGTAACACTTAAAGGACCAGCAGCATCCATCAGTTTCCGACAGAAAGCCATATCTATATCGCCCGCAGCAGTAAGTCCACCAATAACAACACCATCCACTCCAGCTTCACGTGCAGCAAAAATGTCGTCTATCATAATTTCCTGCTCAGCAGGCGTATAAAGGAAGTCGCCTCCTCGAGGACGAATAAGCACGTGCTTACGAATTCCTTGCAATTTGCAAATAGCGCGAACAAGTCCTAATGATGGAGTGATGCCTCCCTCCTCAAGTCCTGAACAGAGTTCTACTCGGTCAGCCCCTCCACGAAGAGCCGCCAATGCACTTTCATAACTTCCTGTACATATTTCTAATTGTGCCATAGGGCAAAAGTACATATTTTATCGTTCTCAAAGGCCAAAACACGCGCCTCTTCCTTATTTATATAGCTTTTACAATAAAAACATGTAATTTTGCAGCACACTCTCTTTATTGTATTAATCATCACCGATGAAACATCTAAAAGACTTACAGGTGCGTGCCGTTGAACTTCTTCGCCCTGGCTACGCAGTACTCCGTCTGACTGACGAAGAAGTTTTTCCAGAAATGCAACCCGGACAATTTGTAGAGATTCGCGTCGACGGCTCACCAGAAACGTTCCTTCGTCGCCCCATCTCTATCAATTTTGTAGACCGCGACACCAACGAGCTATGGCTATTGGTTCACGCCGTGGGCAAAGGCACAGAAATTCTCACAAAAATGCGTTCGGGCGATAAGTTGAATTGTCTTTACCCCTTAGGCCGAGGCTTCTCTATGCCTTCCGAACCTCATCAACGCCTACTTCTCATTGGAGGTGGCGTAGGAACAGCTCCACTTCTCTATTTTGGAAAACTCTTGCGCGATGCTGGCCACGAGCCCGTGTTCTTGCTGGGAGGAAAGACAGAAGGCGATATTTTGCAACGCGAGCATTTTGAAAAATACGGCCGCCTTTGCTGCACAACGGAAGACGGAAGTCTCGACACAAAAGGCTTTGTCACGAATCACAGTGTCCTACAAGAAGATTTTCATTCCATTTACACTTGTGGCCCAAAACCGATGATGAAGGCAGTGGCAGCCTTTGCCAAAGAACATAATATCTATTGCGAAGCATCACTTGAAAACATGATG
Organism: Alloprevotella sp.; assembly: GCF_057240785.1. Taxonomy (NCBI): domain Bacteria; kingdom Pseudomonadati; phylum Bacteroidota; class Bacteroidia; order Bacteroidales; family Prevotellaceae; genus Alloprevotella; species Alloprevotella sp. Next base: position 55,926 of record NZ_DBHHRH010000021.1, read on the forward strand.
GCTTGCGGCTTAGGCGCGTGCCTTTGCTGCGTTGAGAAAACCGTGCAAGGCAACCGCTGCGTTTGCACAGAAGGTCCTGTGTTTGATATTAACAACTTAGACTGGTAAAATTATGGCACAGCTACAAGTAAAGATAGGAAATCTCCAACTCCAAAACCCTGTCATGACGGCCAGCGGAACATTTGGCTATGGTTTCGAATTTGCAGACCTTGTTGATTTAGACCGTTTAGGGGGAATCATTGTTAAAGGAACGACTCTAAATCCTCGAGAGGGCAACGATTATCCGCGCATGGCTGAGACAGCACAAGGTATGCTCAACTGTGTTGGACTACAAAATAAGGGTGCAGACTACTTCTGCACGCATATTTATGATGCGGTGAAGAATTTGAAAACAAACGTACTGGTCAATGTGAGCGGTTCTTCACCCGAAGATTATGCTGAATGTGCTGCGCGCATAGCCGAATTGGACAACATACCAGGCATTGAACTCAACATCTCTTGTCCCAATGTGAAAGATGGAGGAATGTCGTTCGGTACTTCCTGCGCGGCAGCCGCCAGTGTTGTGAAAGCAGTGCGTCAAAGATACCCCAAGACACTCATCGTAAAACTATCGCCCAACGTAACCGACATTGCAGAGATTGCACGGGCTGTAGAAGCTGAGGGAGCAGACAGTGTTTCGCTCATCAATACACTAATGGGAATGAGCATTGATATCGAACGTCGTTGCTCCCGCCTAAGTATCGGGACGGGCGGGTTGAGCGGCCCATGTATCAAACCTGTGGCTCTGCGCATGGTGTGGCAAGTGGCAAAAGCTGTAAAAATCCCTGTCATTGGCTTAGGAGGAATCAGCAACGCCACAGACGCTCTGGAATTTCTCATGGCGGGAGCTACAGCCATCCAAATTGGAACAGCCAACTTCCTTGATCCCGCAGTCACTATGAAAGTAATCGACGGCATCAACACTTGGCTCGATGCTCACGGAGTAAAGGATATTCATGACATCATAGGAAGCGTATAGGAAAAAATACGGAGATACTTAATAAAAGAAATGTGCTAATGTAGGATTTCGTTTTAGCGAAAGCAGATACATTAGCACATTTTTTGTATGGTTCAACCACTTACAGAAGCACATATATACTTTATCAATATGCCCCAAAGGGCAAATATACAAAAAGTATTATCAAACGAAACGAAAAACAAAAATAATTGCAAGAAGCTAAAATTTTCTCTTTTTCTGTTTGGAGATAAGAAAAGAAAAAGCATATATTTGCAGCAACAAGTTAAGGGAGCTGCGGAACACCTCCAAGCCCCACAACTTAGACATATTTGGCTGCATCGGTTTGATCGGGATACTCATCAATAATTACTAGAAATACCGAGAATGCTTCCTTCGTCAATGGCGGGCCGACACGTTTCGGCGGGGTCGGATTACAGAGACGGAGTGGCGCTCAAATCCTTATTTTAGCTCGGAGTTTCATCACATCATCGATGCAGCTTTCTTTGTATCCTTTTCCTAACGTCCCTCCCCTTTTCTTTCGTCAAGACAAGCTCTCATCCCATCTTTTCTTTGCTAAAAGTATTGCACAATTAGATTCGTCAGTTGCAAAGACAAGTAACAGCTTTCTTATTTTCGGTATTATTATTTGACAAATAACTTTTACCTTCCAGCTCGCAAGCAGATGCTTCACGTCAAAAAAAATGAAGCCACACTATCGTTTTTCTCTTTAAGAACCGGCTCAACAGCTCAAAGACCCCCACTTTTCTCTCCTAAAAAGTCGTTTTTTCCCTTATTCTGTTCCAAAATACAATAAGGAAATCAGCTAACATCCTTATTGCATTCAAAAATTCCCTTATTGTATTTTCAATTTCTCAAGGAGAAAATAAAATTTGTAGTATAGAAAATAAAATTTGTAGTATAGAAAATAAAATTTCCCCTTGAGGAATTCAAAATAAGCTTATTTTGGTAATGCGTCAAAACAGCGTTAGTTTCGATTGCAGGCAAAGAAATTGATTTTTAAGCCACTCTCGAGGCAGTAGACTGCGAATTTATTTGACATTCACAAAGAAACAGAAGGGTTTATAATGCAAGCTCCCAAAGAGAAAAGAACCTTCCGTACACCTCTGTCATGTTTTAAGAACCATTTCTCGCCAAAAGAAGCACATCTCCATTTTGCCTTTTTCTCAAAAAAAAGTAACTTCGCAGACAAACCAAAATTCAGCATGGACAATTATATTGTTTCGGCACGTAAGTACCGCCCACAAACGTTCGACAGCGTTGTCGGACAAAAGGCACTTACCACGACACTGAAGAATGCCATCAGCAATGGTAAGCTGGCTCATGCTTACCTTTTCTGCGGGCCTCGCGGTGTGGGGAAGACCACTTGTGCGCGTATCTTTGCCAAGACTATCAACTGCCTCAGTCCGCAAGCCAGCGGAGAGGCCTGCAACGAATGTGAAAGTTGCCAAGCGTTCAACGAAGGGCGTTCGATGAATATCTTTGAGCTGGACGCGGCCTCCAACAACTCTGTTGACGATATTCGCCAAATTATAGAACAGGTCAATACACCTCCACAAGTGGGAACATACAAAGTTTTCATCATCGACGAGGTGCATATGCTCTCTCCTGCGGCCTTCAACGCTTTTTTGAAAACTCTGGAAGAACCACCAGCACACGTTATCTTCATTCTGGCAACAACGGAGAAACACAAGGTTCTCCCAACGATTCTGAGTCGCTGCCAAATCTACGACTTCAACCGCATGGAGATTGCCGACATCGTTGCACATCTCAAAAATGTGGCTGCCAAAGAAGGCGTACAAGCCGAGGACGAAGCTCTAAACATCATTGCACAAAAAGCTGATGGTGGTATGCGCGATGCCTTAAGCATCTTCGACCAAGTGGCAAGTTTCTCTGAAGGCGACATCACCTACAAAAAGGTGATTGAAGACCTCAACGTGCTGGACTATGATTATTACTTCAAAATCACAGACGAACTATTGGCCAACAATATCACGCAGGTGATGCTCACCTTCAATGATATTCTTAGAAAAGGTTTCGATGCCAATATCTTCATGGGTGGTTTAGCCAGTCATTTTCGCGAACTGCTCGTTAGCCAAGATGCTGCCACACTACCACTTTTGGAAGTGGCCGATAGCGTACGCCAGCGATATGCTGAACAAGCTCAGAAATGTAAAACTAAATTTCTCTATAAGGCGCTCAAACTCTGCAACGATTGCGACATCAACTACCGCACCAGCCGCAACAAACGACTGACCGTGGAAATCACTCTCATCGAGGTGGCGCAACTCAGCTCTGATGATGCGCCTGGGTCTGGGCTTGGCCCTACGAAGATTTTAAAACCCATTTTTAAGGCTGTGTCTGTTCAGCAACAAACGCAAGCCTCCTCTGCTGCCCCTGCAGCAGCTTCCCAAGCAACAACTCCACAACAACCAAAGCTGCAACAGCCTGCCCCACCCGCTGCGCCACAAGCAAGACCTGTGGCCAAGACTCTGTTGCGCCGCACTGTTTCTTTGCGTCACGCGCAGACAGCCTCACAGTCTTCGCCCACTCAAGAGACTTCAGAATCTTCTGCTCCGCGCTCCTATGGCAACGAGGCATTCACGGAATCCAATATGCTCTCAGCGTGGGTAGCTTTTGCTCAACGCTTGCCCATCGAAGAGGTTGCGCAGCAAGGGCGTATGAAGATGCTCGTCCCAAAACTCTTGGAAGGCGGCATCATAGACGTTCCCGTTGAGAATGACATGGTCATGGCGGACTACAAGCGTTTGCAGCCGAAGATAGAAGACTATATCCGCAGCTACTTACACAATGACAACGTACGTCTCCAACTGAGACTCCTCCCGCCCAATCAGCAAAATCGGCCGATTAGCCGGCGCGAACAGTTTGAGGCCATGTGCGAGAAAAGCCTTGCCTTCAAGAGTCTTTGTGAAGAGTTGAAACTTGATTTAGCATAACAATAAAACAAAACATATCCCACATGGAAAAGATTGAAAACAAGTATGTAACCGTTTCTTACGAACTTTTCACAAAAGACGAAGAAGGAAAAATCGAACTCGTTGAGAAAGCTCCCGTAGAGCACCCCTTCCAGTTTATCACAGGTATGGGAGTAACTCTCGAAGCTTTTGAAAACAATGTTGCCAACCTCAATGAGGGTGAAACATTCGATTTCACCCTCGATGTGGAAGAAGCCTATGGTCCCTACGTAGAGGAACACGTCATCGAATTAGACAAAGATATTTTTACCATCGATGGACATTTCGACAGCAATACTGTTTACCCTGGCAACGTTATCCCCCTTGTGAATGAGGACGGCAATCGCTTCCAAGGACTTGTGCTCGAAGTGAGCGACACAAAAGTAAAAATCGACCTCAACGACCAGCTGGCAGGCAAAGAGCTTCGCTTCAAAGGTCAGGTGGTTACTTCACGCCCCGCAACAGAAGCAGAGATGAAAGAAATGCTCGCGATGATGGGCGGTGAAGAAGGTTGTGGCGGCAGCTGCGAAGGTTGCGGAGGCGGCTGTAACTGCGAACATTAAGAATTTTTCTATTCTCGGATGATGTGGAAAAGCCTAAACAGTTAGGCCTATTTGATTCATCCGAGAATTTTTATATTTCAACCCATGAACACATTCGGTAATATCTTTCGCTTAACCACCTTTGGCGAGAGCCACGGGCCAGCAGTAGGCGGCGTTGTCGATGGAATGCCAGCTGGCATAGTGATCGACATGGATTTTCTACAAGCAGAACTCAACCGCAGAAAGCCTGGACAGAGCCGACTGACCACACCGCGCAAAGAGAACGATACAGTGGAACTCCTTTCAGGTGTCTTCGAAGGAAAATCCACTGGTTGTCCTATCGGTTTTATCGTTCGCAACGAGAATCAGCATTCTTCCGACTATGACAACCTAAGAGATATATTCCGCCCGTCGCATGCCGATTACACTTATTTCTATAAGTATGGTATTCGTGATCATCGTGGCGGCGGACGCTCTTCGGCACGTGAAACTATCTCCCGGGTGGTTGGAGGAGCGCTGGCAAAGATGGCGTTGAGACAACTCAATGTAGACATCATTGCCTACACTTCGCAAGTGGGCGAAATTACATTGGACAAAAACTATCAGCAATATGATTTCAGCGAGATAGAAAAGAATGCTGTGCGCTGCCCTGATCCGCAGAAAGCAGAAGAGATGGCTCAGAAAATTGAAGCTGTCAAAACTGAGGGCGATACCATTGGTGGGGTGATTACCTGCATCATCAAGGGCTGTCCCATAGGGCTGGGGGAACCAGCCTTCGGCAAACTTCACGCTGCACTCGGCGCTGCAATGCTGAGCATCAATGCTGTTAAAGGCTTTGAATACGGCGGTGGTTTCGATTGCGTGAAATATCGAGGTTCAGAACTCAACGATATTTTCTACACAAATAAAGAAGGGAACATTCGTACCCAGACAAACAATAGTGGAGGCATACAAGGCGGTATCTCCAACGGTGAGGACATCTACTTCCGCGTAGCCTTCAAGCCCGTTGCTACCCTCTTGCGCGAACAAGAAACCGTGAATACGAAAGGCCAACCAACCATAGTGAAAGCACGCGGGCGACACGATGCTTGTGTCTTACCACGAGCTGTTCCTATCGTTGAAGCAATGGCGGCGATGACCCTCTTAGATGCCTATCTCAAGAACAAAACGACGCGCATATAGAAGAGAAATAAAAAAAACAAACTTTTTTTCACACTTTTTCTTGCAAAATTGAAAACCTTACCTTACATTTGCGAAGTAAACATAACCAAATTACCGTGAGGTAACGTGTTTAGTTAAGTCTAGTTTAGTTTTTGTGTTGGTTAATGGAGGCTCCGAAGAGACGGATGACCTCCATTAATTTGCAAAAAGACTAAAAGTAAAATGCCTCATAGATATCTTACAACTTGGAATAAACAAAAAGTATATCACTGCTTAGTTCTCAAGCTGTGATATACTCATTTATAGATAAGTGTCCATTACCTCTCTACATTCAACGAATCAAGACTTTACGACCATTGATGATATAAAGACCAGGCGCAAGATGGACTGAAGAAGCAGGGATGCCTTGAAGTGAGAAAACTTTGTTATACGACTTATTCTTGAAATAAGAAATACCAGTGGTCGTGGCATGAAAAGAAAAATTGGAGATTCCCAACTGGTAGTTCTTTTTCTCAGAGATTTCCGTATTCACCAAAGAGAATATGAGTTGCAACACCCCCGTTATCTGTGTTGGAAACTGGAACACCAAAGCCGTGGAACCAAACTTCACGGATTGCGGCTCACTGAGTTGCTGTCCATCGAGCAATACTTGTAGCGAAACTTCAGCTGCAGCAGAACGGTCGCAAACTACCTGGAGTTCCTGAATTGGAGACTTCAGCGTATCTGTCAGTGTGATACGCTGAAATCTTTCTTGTCCCTTCCCTCCTATCGACAGATAGCCTCGAGCATCTACTTTCGTTTTTGCAGTATGCGGCAATACTTCAATAAGGACATTGCTGGCAGGATTTGTGGAAAGTTGCCCACCTTCGTCCATAAAAGTATAAGTTTGGGACGAAACTCTGCTGGCTACAAAAAAAGCCAACAAACAGACAAAGCAGAAACGTTTCATCAGTTAATTGATTAAGGGTAAGGAGTATTCGCAGATCTATGGGAGATATTCAGAAAGTTAGTCGATGAAACGCTTTGAAAGAGGAGCAAATTCTTCAATACGACGATCGCGCAAGAAAGGCCACCAGCGGCGCACTTGTTCGCTGTGCTCAAGATCGATAGTCACAACAAGGTTTTCCTCTTCTGAGTTTGAGGCACGAGCTAACAACTCACCTTGTGGACCAGCCACAAAGCTAGAACCCCAAAACTGAATACCATTGGTCTGATCGCTGGGGTCTTCTTCCAAGCCTACGCGGTTGACAGCAATAACGGGAATCCCATTGGCCACAGCGTGCCCACGTTGTACAGTTGTCCATGCTTCGCGCTGCCGTTCCTGCTCTACTGGCTGATCAGAACTCTCATACCCAATGGCAGTTGGATAGATAAGAAGGTCAGCTCCCTGAAGTGCCATCAAACGTGCTCCTTCGGGATACCATTGATCCCAGCACACTTGAACGCCCAATGTTCCAACACTGGTATGAATAGGATGAAAACCAAGGTCGCCAGGAGTAAAATAGAACTTTTCATAATAGGCTGGATCATCAGGAATATGCATCTTTCGATATTTCCCTGCAATGCTACCATCTTTTTCAAAGACTACAGCAGTGTTATGATACAAACCTGCGGCACGACGTTCAAAGAGAGACGTAACCAAAACAACACCAAACTTACGAGCCAAGGCACCATAAAAATCAGTAGAAGGTCCAGGAATAGGCTCTGCCAAATCGAAATTATTCACACTTTCTACTTGGCAGAAGTAAAGCGAATTATGAAGTTCTTGCAGCACCACCAATTCTGCACCATGCGTGACTACATCTTCTATATTAGCTGCCAATTTTTGACGATTCGTATCAACATCGGCAACACATCGTTGCTGGATAAGCCCAACCTTTAATGATTTCATTTTTATTACTATTTAGGAGGTAAAATACAAGATACGAGAGAGCAAGACTTTGATGCTTCTCGTATCTTGTTAGTATAATCTTAGATTTTGAGAACTCCTTTCGGGAATTGCATAGTAGAACAATGGAGCGAGCCATGCTGACGAATCAGCGCGCAACAGTCAATTCCCACCAAGTCATGATGAGGAAATGCTTGATGCAAAGCTTTTCGTGCTTTCTCATCATTCTCTGGTTGATTATAAGTAGGATAAAGCACAGCATGGTTTACCACCAAATAATTAGCATACGTTGCAGGGAGACGCTCTCCATCCTCATAGACAGCAGAAGCCATCGGTAGCGGAATAAGTTCAAAAGGCTTATTCTCAGCATTGGTGAATGTACGCAACTGAGCTTCCATCTGCCTCAAAGCTTCATAATGTTCATCGCTAGAATCATCACAACGCACATAAACAATACGATTATTGGGGCAAAGGCGGGCAAGTGTATCAATATGGCTATCGGTATCGTCACCAGCCAGATAGCCATAATCGAGCCACAAAACATTAGTTGCGCCAAAGTATTCTTCCAGCTTCATTGTTAGCTGTGTTTTATCGTGAGTATGATTTCTGTTAGGATTGAGCAGACATTCTGACGTAGTGAGTAGCGTACCGCAGCCATCACTCTCTATGCTTCCGCCTTCAAGTTCAAAATCCAAAAGCGAAACATAAGTACCATCTAACAAACCAGCATCGAAAAGCTGCTTATTGATAGCGTTATCTTTCTCGGCATCAAACTTTCCTCCCCATCCGTTGAACTGAAAATCCAAAAGTTCTGGACTTCCAGAGCCAACAACTGTGAGGAAACCATGATCGCGTGCCCAAGTATCATTGGTAGGACAATCTTTGTAGATGATATTATTCAGAGCTTTTTGCGGCAACTGCTCTTCCAGTAAAGCCTTAACTTCTGCCGTATTAGGAGCTACGATAAGCAAAGGTTCACGAATAGCAATCTCGTAAGCCATACGCTTGTAGCAAGCAATGACTTCAGGTAACATATCAAGCCAATCGGTACCTGCATGCGGCCATGTGAGTTGTACCGCACTTTGTGGAAACCATTCGGGAGCTAACATACGCTTGAAGCGTTTATTGTCCTGTGCAACAAGGCCGTTCTTCAGAAAGAATTCCAAATCCAAATCCGCCTGCGGCTGTTTAGGCGGAAGCGAGAATAGACTCATAATCTAGATGATAATTCAATGAATTGATTTCTGTTGCTTAAGATAGGTGATAAAAGCATCTGTGGTTTCAGGCAAAGAAACTTTTACTTCCTGGCTTTTGGGGAAGAATTTAGGATCATAGCCATCGCCTCCTGTCGTCATAAATTCATCAGCACAAACATAATATGTCCCATTGTCTTTAATGGCAACACGTTTCCCTTTCGGGCTTACGTATGTCATCTTCAAAACATTATTGTTCGCATCGCGCTGTGTTTCCAGATTGGATGTCTGAATCCAACCGTAGCGCTTATTGTGGAAGCCAAAATCAACAAGATCGTGAAGTTGACGTCCCGTGAGTTTGAAGACTTTCAATGGATTAGAGAAAGGAAGTGCTTCACCCACTTCTAGTACACTTACATCGCCCTTAGAAAAACCGCCACGAATACTTCCAAAATGGCTCATACCAATAATAACTTCTTTGTCCGACTTCTTTGCTATCTTGCGGAAGGCTTCAGCAAAAGAAGAGCAAACGAGTTTTCCCATACGACTCTCAACATACTTTACGGAACGATCGTGAGGCATATCTTCAGTAGCTACAGTCAATTTAGTACCAATAGGAACTCCCCCTTTTGTTTTTGTAGAGGCAAGCAGAGAATCTATCTGGCATTGCAGACGAAGAGGAACAGGACCTAACTGCGATCTATCTTTCAAAGCAACGCGTACAATTTCTGGCTCAACACTGAGAACTTTCATAGAAGTCGTATCAACTTGATACTTCATAACAGAAATATAATTGCCATGCCACCAACCTTGCACTACGGGATATCCAGCTTCATTGATGCGCCCACAAACAGGTTCATGACTATGACCAGAAAGAATACTCTGATAAAGCGGCGACTTAATAGCATAAAGTTCAGCTTCATTCTTATCTGTCCATGCAGGTTTTCCATTCTTCATATAAGTACCGATATGAACCAACAAACTGCGAATCTCTGCATCACGAACGGTTTTAAAAGCAGGCAAAGCCTCTATGCTATCAAGAACGTGCGTATAGTTTCCTGAAAATATCATACCCACGATATTCTTAGCACGAATCTGTTCTTTTGCAGAAGATGCCAGCAAACCGACAAAACCAGCTCGAAGAGTCTTGGTGGGCGACAACGGAATTTCTGCTGTAGTAAAAGGCGTTAAATAAGAAGGAACTTTACCATCTTGATCGTAGACATTCCCACAAAGATATTCAATATCCCAACCTGCAGGACGCAAAGGATCATTTTTCCATTTTTCGGCCAAGACTTTCTGGCCATCATCAAACTCATGGTTTCCCAAAGCTGAAATGCGGATACCCATATCATTAAAAAAGACTGGGAGAAGTACTCCGTGTGTAGCGTTGTAGAAATAACTACCACCAAAGTTGTCGCCAGCTGCCACTGTTAAATTATAGGGGTAAACTGACTTCAAAGAGTCTAGGCATTGCAACACCGAAGGAGCACCTGGAATTCCCTGAGATTTATTCTGAACAAAAGCGCCATGAAAATCATTCAGAGAAAAAATAGCAACTGTTATAGGCTTATTAGTCTGTGCTGTCAAGAATTGACTGAAGGCCAACGCACCAGCTAAAAAGATATTTCTGATATTCATAATTATATTTTGTTTGTTTAAGAACGACTTATTTGCAATCCGCGCTCTGAGATGCTCATTTCTACAAAGCGAGCATTCGGGGCAAGTGGGTGTTGAGATAATTCTTCACGAATACGAAGTGCTGCTGTAGGATCTTTAGCTACAATATACATAAAGCCGCCACCACCAGCACCAGGGAGTTTATATCCAAGACTATAATCGTCGATTCGCTTACAAAGTTCTTCGATGATTGCAGGATTAGTACCAGCATCTAGTGCTTTATTTTGCTCCCAAGTTTTACGAACCAAGAGGCCATAACGCTCAATATCGCCCATCTGCAAAGATTCACTCAAACTAAGAGCGTGCTGTTTCATCTCGCTCAATAGTGATAAAGAATGAGTGTCATTGAGAAACATACCTCGAACTATCTCCGTAAGTATATTCTTGGCCGTACGCGTAACACCGGTATAATAAAGCAAATGACAAGCTTTATTCTCTGGAGCGGTAAATATCGTAGCAGGTAAATAACGAGCCACTGCATTTTGGAGGAAACCGGCTTGAGTCTGCAAAAGTTTAACTCCACCAAGTATACCACCATATTGATCTTGCCAGCCACCACCTGTCGTCAGCAACTGTTCGAGAATGAGAGTTCTATTGCCTATCTCATTTTTATCCCAGTTTAAACCGCAGAATTCAGACAATGTCCCTAAAACAGTAGCAGCCAAGATACTACTAGTCCCCAATCCGCTACCAGCAGGAATCGCAGAAAGCAAAGTCAGCTCTATACCACATCCGAAAGCTTCTAGATGTTGGCGAAGTGTAGGATATTCTTCTGTTCCGAACCCTGGAAGGAAACCGCACAGCGTCAATGCTGCTTTAGGAATAGAAAAAGGCGAGCCAACTTTATTATACTGTCGGAGCTCATCATAAGTTTCTATACGCTCCATTGCACCGAGGTCAATAGAACGACAGATGATGACAGGTTCTTTGCAAGGCTTTACATACACTTGCAAAGGCTGCTGCCCATTCATTTCAATAGCGATGTTCACCACATTTCCACCTTCCATTAAGCTATATGGAGGTGTATCAGTCCAACCACCAGCTAAATCTATACGCGCACTACTTCTTCCCCAAACAATTTGGTCATCACACGTAGTGCGACTCGGCGTCACCTTGCAGCGCAAAGCTTCTCCAGTTAACCCCTCGCGCAATAGTCCGAAGGCCTGATCTGAAAAGAGCTCTGCCCCCTCCGTCTGTCCTAAATGGCGCAGAGTTTCTGAGCGGAACATAGCATCATGCATACGAACCATCAAGGGATCTTCCACAGACAAGAGAGAAGGTAGTGGAAGTTGAGCATCGGCATACTTTTGTGCCATGTCTTTTAGATTCACTTGATAAAAGACACTCCGACGCCAATTATAAGCCATAGTTTGGCAGTTTTGTAACTGGATTTCGCGGCGCTGTTTAAAAAGTCTATACAAATTAGCATGCACAGAGAGTTCATCCGCAGAAAGTCGTGCAGAATGAAGGAAAAGTTCCGCCTCCCCCTCTCCAGTCAGAATAAAATGCAATAATTCCTCTAACTCTTCCAAAGACTCACTTACAGGGAAAAGTTGTGCAGATTGAATATCATCTTGAATCCCAAATTCGCGTAACGGCAAATGTCGGGCTGCAGCCCATTCCTTAAAAGGTTGTCCTAAATAAATAGTATCTTCATTGTCCAAAGCTCCACGAGAGGGATCATTATAACCATACACACGCAACGCATATGCTTTTTCTCCGATAGGTACAACATCTATACATTGGCCATCTTTTAAGCTTATCTGCCAATTATTCTGAGGAACACCGGTCACAATATTGTGGCGAGATAAATCCCAGCCAGCTGAGAGTTTTGAATTCTCAATCCAAATGTATTCGTTTTTCTTAGTCGGCCGATTCTCTAAAAGACAATTTTGTGTGAATACACTTGTTTGACGCTTCACTCCTTTCTGAATAATAAAGCGTTGGTCTTTCACTAAATTTTGTAGAGAAATGGTAGAAGTTAACAATTCTGGGGCCGTTCCAAAATGATAAAATTCTCCTCCAGGAAGTGGCAGAATAGCCACATTCAAACTCTCTAATTCCGCATCAGGTTTCGAGGGATGTGTTCCTAGGGCGCAACCAAACTCAGAATAAAGATCATAAGTATTGATATTTGCATCCTTACCTACACATTTTTTACGCAAAACCTCAACCGCTTTATCAGACAAAAGCCAAACACCAATATCCATCAATGCAAAGTGGGTTTGCATGAGTTCCGCTTGCTTCTCCGTCGACGGCTTTTGAAGCATAAAATCTAAGGCTGTAGGATTTTCGCGATTCATCATGAAAACGCCATGATGACTAATCTGTTCAGGAGTAGCCCAAAGGCCATAACAAACGACATCTGCTTCGGGAATAGTTTGCAAAGGTTGGGTAGCCCGCAAAAAAACATCTCCGCTAGCAATGAGAGTATGAAGGCTCTGAGGAGCTTTCTGCATAATCATCTCATAAAGCGGCAATTGCATATCGAGTAAACTTTGATCGACGCGCTGCCCACGTGCCCAACGAAACACTGGAATAGGAGTCAATACTTTCCCACTAGGTGCATAGGCAGCCAAACGGCGACTCTGTCCTCCTGCATGAAGAAGAATTCTTTTCTCTTGTGAAAGCCACTTTGAAAAGTCTTGTGTAGATTTTTCGGCAGTAAAGGCGTTTTGTAATAGCCAAACCGTGCCTCCTCCCGATCCTAACTTTTGGTTAACGGGATCAGAAGTACAGAAATATTCAGCCCTACTCAAACCTGTAATATCATGAAAACTTCCAACCACATTAGGCGGTAGAGATAGCAATTTCTTCATTCGTTTCTATTTTTTTGAAATGTAACAAAGCGATTAAAAAGATAATTCAAGACAGGAAATACGCACATTCCCAACCCATAGGCCCAGGCTTCGGATAAAAACAGGAGAAAAAGTCTGAACGCAAGCCATTGTAAAACCCAACAGATGTGTGCTCCCACCCAAAAGATGAGTCCTTCTTTCCGCCAGTCGTTTTGATGAGATTGAAAAACCCACAGCCTATTCCAAATATAGCTATTGAGAAAACCCGCTTCGTAAGATATGAGATTTGCCCCATCTACGGAAAAATCTATTTTTCGCAGAAGATAGTACACAACTGCTGTTATCATAGTGTTTAATACACCGACAGCGCCATACTTAACGGCTTGTTTTGCTTCCTGCCTTATTTGCATTTATTCGCAAAGATACATATCTTTATTTAATGTACTAATGAGAAAATGTGCTAATGTGCCAATATCAGTGGTGAACCTCCTGAAAAAGTACAAGAGAAAAACCAAAAGATCTTCTTAATGTACCACAATAGAAGTTACGCCAAACGTTTTAGCACATCAGCACATTCGCCAAAGAGCATTTTTTTTAATCGTAGAATTCTTTCTTTGCTGCCGACATTGTATTGAGCATCAGCATAGCAATAGTCATCGGACCTACACCACCAGGAACAGGAGTAATATAAGAGCATTTAGGAGCAACCTCGTCAAACTTCACATCGCCACACAAACGATATCCGCGAGAACGTGTCTCATCAGCTACGCGTGTAGTACCAACGTCAATAACAACCGCGCCCTCATGCACCATGTCAGCAGTAACAAATTCAGGTTGACCAATAGCAGCAACAACAATATCTGCACGTTGACACTCTTCTTTTAATGTTGCACTATGGCTGTGGCAAACCGTCACTGTGGAGTCACCATATTGCTTCTGCATCATCAAGCTAGCCAAAGGTTTACCAACAATATTACTACGACCCAGAATCACACATTTCTTCCCGCTTGTCTCAATATTGTAGCGACGCAGCAATTCGAGGATTCCACGCGGAGTAGCTGATACGAAACAAGGCAATCCGGCACCTAAACGTCCTACATTGATAGGATGGAAACCATCTACATCTTTACGATAGTCGATGGCTTCAATAACCTTTTGCTCAGAAATATGTTTAGGCAAAGGCAACTGAACAATAAAACCATCTACATCAGTATCAGCATTCAAGCGAGCCACACAGGCAAGAAGTTCCTCCTCTGTTACATCATCTTCATAGCGAATCAACGAAGACTTGAAGCCGCAAACCTCACAAGCTTTCACTTTGTTGTTCACATAGGTTTCACTTCCACCATCATGGCCTACAAGAACTGCGGCCAAATGAGGACGTTTCTGTCCTGTTGCCACCATTTTCTCAACTTCTGCCGCCAACTCTGCTTTGATGGCTGCAGCTGTAGTTTTCCCGTCTATTAACTGCATAAGTTTATTTTTAAGGATATATTCCAAACTGAAAAGAGCCTGCATACAATGAAATATGTACACAGACTCTTTGTTATTCTATTTATTAAAATCAGGCATTTCCATACCTTCGGGCATTTTTGGCATCTTTCCCTTAGGCATTCGTGCCATAAGATTTGCCATCTTATTACCCGTCATCATTTTCATCATCTTACGCGTCTGATCAAATTGCTTGATGAGGCGCCCCACTTCCTGCGTACTCGTACCGCTACCCTTTGCTATTCGATTGCGGCGACTCGTGTTTAAGATCTCAGGACGGCGACGCTCCTCAGGTGTCATACTCTGAATGATTGCTTCAATTCCTTTAAACGCATTATCGTCAATCTCCACATCTTTCAAAGCTTTTCCAACACCAGGAATCATTGAAGCCAACTCCTTCAAATTACCCATCTTCTTAATTTGCTGAATCTGAGCCAAGAAGTCATTAAAATCAAACTGATTCTTCTGAATTTTACGCTGAAGCCGCTTAGCTTCTTCTTCATCATACTGCTGCTGAGCGCGCTCCACAAGAGTTACAACGTCGCCCATACCCAAAATACGGTCAGCCATACGCGCCGGATGGAAGAAGTCGAGAGCTTCCAGTTTCTCACCCGTACCTACAAATTTGATGGGCTTGTTCACTACCGTACGAATACTCAACGCTGCACCACCGCGGGTGTCGCCATCTAGCTTAGTCAGTACTACACCATCAAAATCGAGACGCTCATTGAATTCCTTTGCCGTATTAACAGCATCCTGACCTGTCATTGAGTCAACAACGAAGAGCGTTTCGTCGGGATTGATACCTTCCTTAATTGCAGCAATCTCGTTCATCATCTGCTCGTCAACAGCCAAACGACCTGCAGTATCGACGATCACTAAGTCATAGTTCTTTGCTTTGGCTTCGCGGATAGCTCGTTGAGCAATCGCAACAGGATCTTTGCAATCTGGCTCACTGTAAACAGGCACTTCTATTTGCTCACCAAGAACCTTCAATTGCTCAATTGCGGCAGGACGATAAACGTCGCAAGCCACGAGCAATGGTTTCTTGTTTTTCTTCGTTTTCATGAGCAAGGCTAGCTTACCACTCATTGTGGTTTTACCAGAACCTTGAAGACCCGACATGAGCACCACTGCGGGATGTCCTTCCACCTTAAAGTCGGCAGTCTCACCGCCCATTAACTGTGCCAATTCGTCATGGACTATCTTAACAAGCAATTGTCCTGGTTTTACAGCCGTCAGAACGTTCTGTCCCAAAGCCTTCTGCTTCACATCATCGGTAAAGGACTTTGCCACTTTATAGTTCACATCGGCATCAATCAGTGCACGGCGCACGTCCTTCATCGTCTCGGCCACATTTATTTCTGTAATGCGACCCTCACCTTTCAATATTTTAAAAGACCGTTCTAGTCTTTCACTAAGATTTTCAAACATACATAGTTAAATTTGCGCGCAAAGATACGAAGATTCAATGATGTAAGCAAGAAACACCTTTCCCCTCCTAAAAATATGATATAGCTTCTTGCGCTAAATAACTATTTCTATCATCAGAATATAAAACTTAATGAGGTTCTTCCAGCTAATAAAAGGAGCCTTACGGGAATTTGCTATGCAGAGTTTCCATTTTAGACGTATTTTGCACATTTTATCATATTAGGTGCAAAATTTATGCACAAAAAATTTCAAGTTGTGCGTAAATAGTCTACCTTTGCCGCCGTTTCGAACAAGAAACAGGAAAATTAAACAAATTGCTCAATACTGTAATATGAGAAAATTAACACTAGCTACAGCCCTACTGCTGTGTGCTTCTGCTCATGCAGGCGGTTATCTTACCAACACTAATCAGAGCGTAGCTTTCTTACGCAATCCAGCTCGCGATGCAGCCATTGGCATTGATGGTGCCTACTTTAATCCTGCGGGTATCGGCTTTCTCTCCCGTGGTTGGCATCTTTCTCTGAATGTTGAAAGTGCTTATCAAACTCGCGAAATCACTAGTAACTTTGGTTCTGTAAACAATCGTAGTCTCTTTGCTTTGGGACAAGGCAACCCTGCTGATGGCGTGAAAACATTCAAGGGAAAAGCGCAAGCACCTGTATTCCCTACGCTCGATTTGGCAGCAGTTTATAATAAATGGTTCTTCTCCGCTCACTTTGGCATCACCGGCGGTGGAGGGAAATGTACCTATGATAAAGGACTTGGCTCATTCGAAAGCCAAGTGGCAATGCTCCCTGTCATTGTAAACACAGCTTCTAATGCCATTATTGGACAAAATGCAGCTGCAGGTTACTCTTACAACAGCTATGTTAGCGGTCGTCAATACTATATTGGTGGCCAGTTCAATGCAGGCTATAGAATCAACAATAAATTGAATCTCTCATTGGGTGTGCGTGCCGTTTATGCCACTACAAACTATTATGGTTATGTGCGCGACATGAAAGTGATTACTACAACAGGACAAGCTGTTGATCTTTCCACTCTGCTCACACAATTCAATATGCCTACGCTTGCTAAGGGCGTTAGCAATTTAACCAATGACCGCAATCTAAACTGCGATCAGTCCGGCTGGGGTGTAACACCTATTTTGGGTATCGATTGGAAGAGCGGCCGTTGGAACTTAGCTGCAAAGTGGGAACTTAAGACTCGTTTGCGCCTAAAAAATAAGAGTGGAGAAAACACTAGCGGCTTAGACGAATTTAACGATGGCAAGACTATTCCTGCCGACCTTCCGACCATTCTTGCAGGTGGTATTCAATACACAGCACTCAATGACAGCAGCTTGCGTTTTAATGTTGGTGCTCACCTGTATCGCGACAAAGCAGCAACACAGTATCAGCACCGCGAAAACAAACTTGGCGGCGATGGCTTTGAATTCCTTGGTGGTGTTGAATGGGACGTTAAGAAATGGGCTACAGTCAGTCTCGGTGCTCAGTACACTAATTATGGCTTGGGCAAAGGCGACTTCCTGAACAACATCTCTTTCGTCACAGACTCGTGGAGCCTTGGCTTTGGTGCTAAATTCCAGGTTCGAAAGAATATCGCCATCAACGTGGCTTACTTCAAGACCTTCTACCTTGGCTTCGATAAGCACATGAAGGACTACAACGATTTGAAGGCAAATCTTGGAGGACAACTTTCTGGGAAGTTCAAAGCTCTCGGCGATGCAGCTAGAGCAGGACAAGTTAGCTTAACTCCTACTGAACAAGCTGTGATGAGCAAGCTCCCAACAGCTTTAGCAACTTTCAATACAGCAGGTACGGATCGTTTCGACCGCACTAACGATGTATTTGGTGTAAGTTTGGATATCAACTTCTAATAAATATTATCTTGATTTTTTGAAATCCCGTAGGCCGTGAGGTTTGCGGGATTTTTATGGTTCAGCCCCGAATTGCCAATAGCTTTATTACGTTTGAAAATACAATAAGGATGTGAACTGGCGGCCTTATTGCGTTGGCTGACGCAATAAGAGTAATTGAGAAAACGATACGGGAATCTAGAAATCAGAAAGAAATTCTCTTCGCCTCGCTTTATTTTTTCGTTGTCACGTTGCCACGTTGTCACAAGCAAAGCATAACGGTCTGAAATAGATTATATTATAGGCGTGACAACGGTGTGACAACAAAATTAAGAGCTAAAGTTATTGTCACGCGTATAAGTATCTAATTATCAACACATTTTTAAAATCTGTGACAACGTGACAACAAATATACAAGTTTCTTTTATGGCAGGAGAACAGAGACTCCTCTTATTTTTATACCTACCTTTCCTCCTCATCCATACGTAATATTTTGCAATTGAAAAGTATAGTCCCTATCGCAACGGCGAATTTACTAATTAGCCGTTGCTCCAGTCTCTTCTGCCTCTTGATGCTGCAATACGATGGGGTGTATTAGTTCGAGAAGTCGCACCTCGGCATTCTTCATACGAGGCACTTCGCGAATTGTTTTTCCTATGTTACAAGCCTGGAGAGCTCTACTAAATAAGCCATGACTAACGGCCAAGATTCGTTTTCCGTCATAGTCATGAAGCAACATATTTATAAAGGTTGCAGCACGCTCAAAAATATGTTCCACAGTTTCTACGGATGGAGGAAAATCATAAGTATCTATATCCGTAATTTTCTTTCCTGTCACCTCTCCCCAATCTCTTTCGCGCAGAATCGGCGTTTTTATTATCGGTAGCTGCAATACTTCATTTAGCAGTTCTGCAGTTTGTACTGTACGGTGTAAATCGCTCACAAACATCACATCGAAATGCTGCCCTCTCAGCTCTTCTCCCAAAACGCGAACTTGCTCTTTCCCCTGCTCTGAAAGGTTACCAGGCATCAATCCTTGCAACACTCCTTCAGCATTTTCTATTGTTTCGCCATGACGCACTAAATATAATTGTACCATTTCTCGATTCTTTAATTCTTTATGCGCGACAAAGGTACGCAATTATTCAGCGAAAGAAAATACACCAATGCACCATACTTCCTTTTTCATACGCTATATCCAAAGAGAATCAGACAAAAGCGAACGAAGAGAGCAAAATATCTCAAGGAATGCGTAAATTTGCGAAAAATCAAAAAAAACAAATATTTATGACAAACTCAGTGAAAAATTTAGTGCTACGAGCCTTTTGCCTGTTGGTCTTGGGAGTTATCCTACTTGTCTACTCTAACAGTATAGCTGGTGCTATCGTTCAAGCTATTGGAGCCTTACTCATCGTTCCTGGACTATTCTCTATCGGCAGCCTTTTCCGTGAAAAGAAATCGCAAGGCGAAGTGGCTCTTTCTCTCATTCAAGGAAGTGCTACCATCATTTTAGGAACAATACTCCTTATTTGGCCCTCTATGTTTATCAGTGCTCTTATGTACACTTTAGCAGGCCTTTTGATCCTGGCTGGCACAGTACAGTTCACTTCACGCTGGCAAATGCAAAAACAGGGTATTGAGCTCGACAAACTTTCCTACTTTGTCCCCGTACTCACTCTGTTAGCAGGCATTGTTGTCATAGCTTTCCCTCTAGAGACTGCAAGTATTCCCTTCTGTATCATTGGTGCAGCTTTCTGCCTCTATTCAATCTTGGAATTTGTTTCTGCTTGGCAAATCAGAAAATTCCAAAAAACACATACACACTCAACTATAATTGTTGACGAAGCTGAAGAAACGAAAACTGGAATAGAAGATCAATCAGAAGCATAACCAACTCTCTTTACGCTCATTTCATATTCTAAAAGATGAACGACTCTCAAAAATATCGCTCCAACCTCCTCACTATTATTCTCATTTCCGCCCTGACGCTGATCCCATTTATCGGTTTGACGGACTTCAATACTAAGGGTGAACCTCGCGAAGCCATTGTAGCCGTTACAATGATCGACACTCATAATTGGATTCTGCCGCAGAATAATGGTGATGAGTTTGCCTACAAACCTCCCATGTTCCATTGGTTCGTAGCTGCAACCTCGGTTGTTATTGGTGGTGTCAATGAGTTTAGCGCCCGTTTTCCTTCCGCCTTGGCTGGAGTTGTTTTAGCCGTCATGACCTTCTGCTTCTTTGCTCGGCGCAAAAATCAACACATAGCTCTTCTCACTTCGGTCATCATGCTCACGACATTTGAAGTTCATCGAGCTGCCACAAACTGCCGAGTAGATATGATGCTCACACTCTTTATTGTACTAGCTCTATATCAACTCTTCCGATGGACGGAGCGCGATTTACGCGGTATTCCTATTTGGGCTATTCTCTGGATGAGTTGCGGAATGCTGACAAAAGGCCCTGTAGCAATCATCCTACCATGCTTGGTAAGCTGCGTTTATCTCTGGATACAAGGCCGCCACTTCTGGTTTGTCGTGTGGCGTTTTGCTCTCATTGCCATGAGCGCAATGATTCTCCCGTGCCTTTGGTACTATGCTGCATGGCTACAAGGAGGTGATAAATTCTTGTATCTGATTTACGAAGAAAACGTGTTACGCTTTCTCGGTAAGATGCCTTACAGTTCGCATGAGAATGGAGCGTGGTATTATCCCGTCGTACTATTAAGCAGTGCAGTTCCTTATACGCTCATCTGCCTCATGGCGCTCTTTACCATCCAACGCGAACAATGGCGAAAGCTCCAAGTCTTGAAAAGTGCTTGGTGGAAAGGATTATGGGAGCATATCCGCAAAATGGACAGAGTGGAACTCTTTTCCCTCTTAGCCATTGTTCTCATCATCGGCTTCTATACCATTCCCAAAAGTAAACGAGGTGTCTACATCCTCCCCGTATATCCTTTCGTGGCATACTTTGTGGCGCGACTAATCGAGTACCTTTCAGCCGTGCGCCCTCGTATTGTTATTTTTTTCGGTTGGGTGTTAGCTACAATAGTGGGAATTGTATTCATTGGTATGATTATTATCAAATCAGGCTTTATACCCG
Source organism: Alloprevotella sp. (assembly GCF_057240785.1). Classification (NCBI taxonomy): domain Bacteria; kingdom Pseudomonadati; phylum Bacteroidota; class Bacteroidia; order Bacteroidales; family Prevotellaceae; genus Alloprevotella; species Alloprevotella sp. The sequence goes on from NZ_DBHHRH010000021.1 coordinate 77,066, forward strand.
ATAGCATTTTTCACGGCCGACATGCTACTGAAAACATCGCAATGCTCCACGCATTGGCAGACAACTCAATCATGAGCAGCACCAATAGCATTTTTCTCATTGTGTGTGCCATCGCTATTTATCTCTACTATTCTTTATCCCCATTAGGACGCCTCATTCAAAATGTGGCTTATAATGCCCTACTCATTTTCCTCTTGCTCGATGCTCTTTTGCTACCGCCCCTGATGAGTTCGCGCTCCGACAAACCCTTGGCAGCAGAAGTGGAAAACTATACAAAGCAAAAATCGCTCTATTCTTTTGTGGACGATAAGGATAAGATGCTACATTTCTTCACGCTCAACTTCTACTGTCATAACCGCATCCAAATTTTTAATCCTGAAGTTCATTCGGGATTACTCCTCATTGGCGACCGCGACGTTGCAACCTTTAGTCGTCTCAATCCAAACATACAACTAGAGCCTATTCGCGACTTCCATCATCGCAGTTGTGACACTCGCCAAAACATTCTTCTCTACGAGTTCCAGACGAAAAATATGAAACAAGATTAGCTAGCAACAGCTTCTCTTGCTCAGAACACAAGCAGACAGAAAAGAACATTTCTGTCTGCTTGTGTGTTATCTACATAGTTGCATTATTAGGATTTTTGTTATAAAAAACTCTTTTTCCTTATCTCTCATTTTGAACTTCCAAAGATATTTGTACTTTTGTCATACTAAACAAAAAGTAAATACTATTATATCTAACTATTAAAAAAATGAAGAAATTACTTCTTTTCAGTTTCGCCATAGTGCTTAGCGTGTTATCGCTATCAGCACAGACGACCTGGACAATCAGTGTAGCACCTGGCGGAACGTCGGGTGGATACATTGTTGACACACAGGGCAACAGCACCGACAAGGTAGCTTATAGTACTTTGTATCCTCGCGCGGGATTCTGCCCCGCATGGTACATCCGTTTCCCTAAAGGTACGTACACCGTAAAGTCGAACAATAGCGGCACAGTGGATGTTCGCAATATGAACACAGAAGTTGACGTCAGCACACACAACAATGCGCGCAACTTCACTTTTACCACCCCTTCAGCAGGCTGGTATCGCTTCATTTTGCGCGGAGTTTCAGCAAACACTTCGATGAGCGACTTTACGATCTCATCTACAAATGTTAGCGGAGAAAATTCTGTTTATTTGGCTAGTTGGCGTAGTATCCCCTCACTCCACCTTAACGGCTTTGGCTCAACAAGCGCAAATTTGCCTGAGGGAGATGTGTTCGATTGGATTTACGATGAAGTGCAAATCCCTGAGACTTCCGACTATTTGGGCACATACGTTGAAGCCTTTGGTTTCAAGAATGGCTACATCGGCATTCAGAACAATGGTAAGATGCAGAACGGAGCAATGAACCACACTGTCATCTTCTCATCTTGGGATAATGGTGATACAGACGCAGACGCATCTTTGGCCGCTTACAAGCGCAGCGGTATTATCGGTATCGACAGCACCCTGCAGAACACCACTGTAGAGCGCTTCGGCGGAGAGGGAACGGGCTGCCATGTCATCCTTAATGGCGATTATTGGAAGCCCGGTAAATGGGTGCGCTTCTTGCTGAATGTTCGCCCCGAACAGATTCAGCTCAAGGATGGCTCTAACTACGAAAACACCATCATTTCTGCTTGGTACAATGTTCGTGGTGAAGACAACGAATGGCACTATATCTCCTCACAGCGCATGGCAGGACAAACGCTCTATTTTGGCTCAGGTTTCAATGCTTTCCTTGAAGAATACACACGTGGAAACAATAGTCAAGGAAATGCTAAGCATCAAGCTTACTATCGCCGTGTCTTTACACGTTCTATGCAGGGAGGTAACTGGTACAATCGTAATATCTTCTCGTTTGGCCACACTGATGGTGGAAACAGTAAAGGCGCACGCAATGACCGCCACCAAACTTATGTTACATACGATGGAGAACAGGCCATCTTGATGCAATCGGGTGGCTATATAGAGCCGAATCAACCGCAAGGCGATGGTTCTTCTTTCTCAATCAACTATCTTGAACCAGGAGATTATCTCCCTTCCAACGAAACTCTGGCAACACTCATTGAACGCAACGTGAAACCAGCACTTCGCACGCAGGATCTTCAGCGCATGCACACAGCATTGGAAGACGCTTCCATTCTTTCTCCCCAATCTGGCTGGAAAGTTAAAGGTTTCGACTCTCAAGAAACTGTAGGCGAAGGCGCCACTAATGGTCGTGCTGCTCTCGTTCTCGATGGTAAGCTCGACACTTATTGGCATTCTGATTGGTATTCTGGTCAGAGTTCCAATTACCCTCACTTCATCACATTCTCTCACGATGGAGACATTGAGCTTGATCGTATCGCTTTGACTACGCACAGTGGCCATAGTTCTACAAACTATCTCGCTAAGAAAGTGCAAGTACAGGTATCGTCAAACAATGGCGCATCATGGAGCACACAAGGTACATACACTCTGACAAACGGCACTTCTCAGAATATTCAACTTTCCGCTCCTCTTTCTCTTCCCACGGGTAGCTTACTTCGTCTCTACTTCACTGAAGGTTACAGCAATGGTGGTTCACACTTCATGGCATTAGCTGAAGTAAACTTCTACTCCAAGAGTATCGAAGCTCTGCGAACACTTGTGAAAAAGTATTACGAGAATGCAGGAACACTAAACAACTATTCTAAGGCAGACGTTGAGACATATTTAGGCAATGTCTATGCAAACCTAACAACTGCCACAGCCGATGAGATGCAGAATGCTCTTACAGAACTCTCTCTCCATGGTAAATTGGCCAAATATGGTCCAGTCTTCAACGATCTTAATTTAAACGCAGAAAATGCTTACATCATCGAGAATACATACGGCTACGGAACACTGATGAACATTGCGGGGCAAAATTATCCAACTCTGCGCGCTTCTAATCCGACAGATGGAAAAGTTCCTCTGAGTCTCTATCAGCAGAAGTTTGAACTAGCTGACCCTGCGGCAAGTTGGTTGATTGTAGGCACGGACAAAAATAGCAGAAAGCAGTACCTCATCTACAACATGGCAACCCAAAAGTTCCTTAACCCTACTGCAGGAAGTGTGGGTTCTGAAAGTTCCATGAGCGATAGTCCTGTTTACGTACGTCTGCGCAAGAGCACATATGGATTTATCTTTACACCAGTTGATCAGTCAACGCGTTACTCCACAGGTAAAAACGTGGCTGCAGATCCTACAGCCGCAAATGGTGCAGCTTTAACGCAGAGCAGCAATTCCACTAAAAATGGCACTTATTGGAATCTGTATGATAATTTCAGCATCACACCAAACAAGAAGCTTGTTGAAGCTTTGCGAGAAGCAGCCAACACTGGTGTATTCAATATTCCTACGGGAATCAACAACGTAGAGAGAACTGACAACCAACGTGAGAACGTTGTCTACGATCTTCAAGGTCGTCGTATTCTGCAACCTACAAAGGCTGGACTCTACATTATAAATGGTAAAAAAATTATTGTGAAGTAAACAAACAATAAGATACAAAAGTGAGAAACGGGTAGAACTTTCGTCCTACCCGTTTCTTTTTCTATCGAAAAGTTCCCAAAACTTTCGCCCTCTCTTTCTAACAGATGTTTTTCCCGTCCCAGCACAAAATTGTTCTGATTTAAGGAATAACTTTACACTAAATTGTTTTCTCAACAATATAACGTGGGCGACGCTTCACTTCAGAGTAAATTTTTCCAACATACTCTCCTATCACGCCAAGAGCTACAAGAATGGCTCCGCCAATAAACCAAAGAGAGACAAGCAAACTGGTCCAACCTTGTATGGTTCGTCCTTCAGCATAAACCACAATGGCGTAGATGATTGCCGCTAAAGAAATAAACATAAAGATCAGTCCGAGATACGTAATGTAGCGCAGGGGGCGCACAGAGAAAGATGTTATCCCGTCAACAGCAAAGCTTAGCATCTTACCAAGAGGATATTTCGATACCCCGGCTTGACGCTCCTTTCTGTCGTAGAGAACTATCGCGGTTTGGAATCCTAAGGTTCTTACCATACCTCGAAGAAAGAGATTGCGCTCTGAATATTCTAACAAAGCTTCGAGGGCACGACGACTCATCAGTCGGAAATCGGCATGATTATAGAGTACATCACCTCCCAACCCTCTCACCATTTTATAAAATGTTTGTGCCGTTGTACGCTTAAACCATGTGTCAGTTTTACGAGCATGGCGAACACCATAAACAATATCTTTTCCCTCAAGAAAACGCTGAACCATTTCATAAATAGCTTCAACATCATCCTGCAAATCAGCATCAATAGAAATAGCCGCATCTGCATGATGTGCTGCCCAATCCAGTCCTGCCCATAGCGCACGCTGGTGCCCCACATTATGCGCTAATTTCAAACCGCCCACACGTCTATTCTTTTGCGAATAGGTTTCGATAAGATCCCAAGTGGAATCACTCGATCCGTCATCAACATAGAGAATACGAGTATCCACTGCTTGATCTGCCTTTAATTTCTCACACACAGAAAGCAGCACATCATTTGTAGCAGACAAAACGGGCTCCTCGTTATAACACGGAACAACTATAGCAATTTGCATTTTCCTGTTCTTTTTTTGGGGTTTCCAATGCAAAGGTAATAAAATCATAAGAAGTTCAACTTTTATGGCCTATACCAAGTACAAACTTTCCTCTCTCGAAGCTCTCAATGATGGCTTTTTGTCGGAAGGTTTTCTTCTTACCTAAAATTCATCTTATATTTGCAGTCGAAAATCAAATTAGCTCATGGCTCATAAGATTGAATTAACAAACATGTACAACACAACTGCATGGTTTTGCTTGCTGAACTCGTCAAAAAATCTATCAGAAGTTTCTAACGAAGGATGTAGCTGTATAGCTTGCTCTGCTGTCAGTACGTTCAATAGTGCCATGATAGCTTATGTACAATAACCATAATGATAGTCCCCCATCTCTCCTTGGAGTTTTGGGGGACACTTATTTACAGATAGCAGAACTCGGACACAAACAAATGGTTTTATAAAACCTCCTCTATATTTAGAAAGTATCTCGTAACAAACAATACAATATGAGTTTAAGATTCAGAGTCGTTGAAGACGCTTTTAAGAAAGTCCCCGTAGAAGTTGTAGCTCCCAAGGAGCGACCATCAGAATACTACGCTAAGTACGTCTTCAATCGAGAGAAGATGTTTCACTATCTCCCTCAAGAAACGTTCAAACGCTACTGTGAAGCCATTGAGCAAGGCACTCCGCTCAACCTCAATGTGGCCGATTCTATTGCGCAGGGCATGAAACGTTGGGCAATGGAAATGGGTGCAACCCACTGCACCCACTGGTTTCAGCCACTCACCGAAGGAACAGCAGAGAAGCACGACTCCTTTGTTGAGCATGATGGAAAAGGAGGTATGATTGAAGAATTTAGCGGTAAAGCTCTTGTCCAGCAAGAGCCTGATGCCTCTTCATTCCCTAGCGGTGGTATTCGCTCCACCTTCGAAGCCCGCGGTTATTCAGCGTGGGATCCTTCTTCTCCTGTTTTTATCATTGGCGACACACTGATGATTCCCACGGTATTTATTGCCTACACGGGAGAGGCTCTCGACTATAAGGTGCCTTTGAAGAAATCTCTTGCCGCACTTGATCAAGCTGCGACAGGTGTTGCTCAATATTTCTATCCTGAAGTAAAAAAAGTTACAACCAACTTGGGCTGGGAGCAAGAATACTTCTTGGTAGATGAAGATCTCTATGGAGCTCGTCCTGATCTCCTATTGACGGGCCGTACTTTAATGGGGCACGACTCTGCAAAAAACCAACAGATGGACGACCACTACTTTGGTTCTATTCCCGAGCGTGTGGCGGCATTCATGAAGGATTTAGAAATCCAAGCTCTTGAACTCGGTATTCCTTGCAAAACACGTCACAACGAAGTTGCCCCTAACCAGTTTGAATTGGCTCCCATCTATGAGGAATGTAACTTGGCTGTGGATCACAACATGTTGCTCATGTCGCTGATGAAACGTGTTGCGCGCAAGCACGGCTTCCATTGTTTGCTCCACGAAAAACCGTTCAATGGCGTGAATGGTTCGGGTAAACACGAAAACTGGTCACTCACTACTGACACTGGCATATTGCTCCACGCACCAGGCAAAACGTCTGAAGAAAATTTGCGCTTTGCTGTTTTTGTGGTTGAATCGATTATGGGTGTTTACCGTCACAACGGATTGCTCAAAGCCTCTATTATGAGTGCCACGAACGCTCATCGGCTAGGTGCTAACGAAGCTCCTCCAGCCATTATTTCTTCTTTCCTCGGACAACAGATTGATGACTTGCTCGACCACATCGAAGTTTCCTCCAAAGATGAATTCTTTACGCTTGAAGGAAAACACGGACTCCGCCTAGATGTTCCTCAGATTCCCGAACTCATGATTGACTCTACGGATCGTAACCGCACCTCACCTTTTGCCTTCACAGGAAATCGCTTTGAGTTCCGTGCTGTAGGCTCAAGTGCCAACTGCGCTAGCGCACTCATTGTGCTGAACACTGCGGTGGCTGAAGCTCTAACTCTCTTCAAACAGCGTGTAGATGCCTTGATTGAGAAAGGCGATAGCACAGTCAGTGCGATTCTTGACGTCCTTCGTGAGGACATCAAAGAGTGCAAAGCTATTCGCTTTAGCGGCAATGGCTATAGCGAAGAGTGGAAGAAAGAAGCTAAAGAACGTGGACTCGATTGCGAAACAAGTTGCCCTCTCATTTTTGATCGCTACCTGGACGATGCTACCGTTCAAATGTTTGAATCCATGAATGTTATGAATCTCCACGAACTCAAGGCACGCAACGAAATCAAATGGGAAACTTACTATAAGAAACTCCAGATTGAAGCGCGTGTTCTTGGCGACCTTTGCCTCAATCATATCATTCCTGTAGCTACAAAATACCAAAGTGCTCTCGTTGATAATGTCTACAAAATACAGCAGACATTCCCAGCCGACCGCGCTAAAGAACTTTGTGCTTATAATGTCAACTTAATTGAGAAAATCAACAAACACCTCAACTTCATTGCTGAGAATGTCGACTTGATGGTGGAAGAACGCAAAAAGGCAAACAAAATTGAGAGTGAACGCGAAAAGGCCATTATCTATCATGACAAGATAGAACCTTTCTTCGATAATATCCGCTATCACATCGATAAACTCGAACTTATCGTTGAGGACGAGACGTGGCCTCTCCCCAAATACCGTGAGTTGCTCTTTATTCGCTAAGAAATAACCCCGGAGAACGAACACAAAAAAACAAGAGAGATTTCCTTGCAAGGCTATCTCTCTTGCTTTTTTAGATATAATAGTAAAAGTTCAATTCAGCCATTTCATAAAAAATGGCTACTGTTTTTGATACTTACTCATATTCCAATTTGCATAGCGCAGCAAATTATCGCAAAGCACTTCGGAATTAGAAAAATCATCCCAATAGTAATAATAATTAGAGATACCCAGAGCGGCACACTCTATCCAGAAAGTTTTTTGATACTTCCCGTAGTGAATATACACTTGCTCGTGGCGCACTCGGTGCTCTTTCCGATACTGTCCTAAAAAAGTGTGTAAGCTCCAAAGTTCTTATATTTGTAGTGAATT
>NZ_DBHHRH010000022.1:0-71827 GCF_057240785.1 Alloprevotella sp.
GGTCGCGCCGATGGTACTGTCCACAAGACGGGAGAGTAGGTCGCCGCCTTTTTTTCAAATAAGAGACTCCTATCAGAGCAATTATCTGATGGGAGTCTCTTTTTTGTGTTTCAGGCAGAGGCTCGCAGATTTACTTTTCTGAGAAGGGCAAGCTGGTTGGTGGAGTCTGGGTTTATGGTCAGGAGACAGTTAGCTTTCATTCTTCTTTGCTTTTCATTTGATTTCTATTATTTTTGCGTCCGACTATAAAAAGTCAGAGTCATTGCCTTTGAGCAATTTCATAGAAGCAAATTTATTCGTATGAATGTAAGTTATAAATGGCTGAAGGAATATGTAGACTTTGATCTTTCGGCTGAAGAATTATCTGCTGCATTAACTTCTATTGGTTTGGAAGTTGGCGGTGTTGAAGAGGTGCAATCTATTCGTGGAGGGTTGAAAGGTTTGGTAGTAGGCCATGTTCTTTCTTGTGAGCCACATCCTAATTCAGATCATATGCATGTATGTTCTGTGGATTTAGGAAATGGAGAGCCTGTTCAAATTGTTTGTGGTGCTGCTAATGTTGCAGCTGGACAGAAAGTTATTGTCGCCACTTTAGGAGCCAAACTCTATGATGGAGATAAAGAGTTTGTTATAAAGAAGTCTAAGCTGCGCGGTTTAGATTCTTTCGGAATGATTTGTGCTGAAGATGAGATTGGAGTAGGTACAAGTCATGATGGAATTATTGTTTTGCCTGAAGATACGAAAGTTGGAACTCCTGCTGCCGAGTATTTTAACTTAGAGAGTGATTTTCTGCTTGAAGTTGATTTAACGGCAAATCGTATTGATGCTGCATCTCATTACGGTGTGGCTCGTGATCTTTATGCTTGGCTAAAGCGTAATGGTTATAATACTAGTCTTCATCGTCCCAGTGTCGATGCTTTTGCAGCAGACAATGAAGACTTGCCCATTGATGTTAAAGTTGAAAATGCAGAAGCATGTCCGCGCTATTGTGCAGTCACAGTAAAAGATTGCGTAGTTAAGGAAAGTCCTGAGTGGTTACAAAAGAAATTGACAACGATAGGTCTTCGTCCTATTAACAATATCGTAGATATTACCAATTATATAATGATGGCTTACGGTCAGCCTCTTCACTGCTTTGATGCAGATATGATTGAAGGGCAACAAGTCATCATCAAATCTATGCCCGACGGAACCCCTTTTGTAACGCTTGATGGTGAAGAACATACTTTGTCTGATCGTGATCTTGCAATTTGCAATACAAAAGAACCTATGTGCATTGCCGGTGTTTTTGGTGGTAAGGGTAGTGGTACTTACGCAACAACTAAGAATGTGTTGTTTGAAAGTGCTTATTTCAATCCCACTTGGATACGAAAGAGTGCTCGTCGTCATGGCTTGAGCACTGATGCCAGTTTCCGTTTTGAACGTGGTGTAGACCCTAACGGACAAATTTATGCATTGAAAGCTGCCGCTCTCCTTACAAAGGAATTGGCAGGGGGTACTATTAGTATGGAAATCAAAGATGTGGAAGCTGGTGAACTTCCGAAGTATTTCCCTGTCGTCTTAAACTTCCAATACGTTAATGACTTAGTTGGCAAAGAACTTCCACGAGAAGTGGTCAAAGAAATCGTTACTAATTTGGAAATGAAGATTGTAGCCGAAAGCGAAACAGAACTCACTCTCCACGTCCCAGCCTATCGTGTAGATGTGCAGCGTCCTTGCGATGTCGTAGAAGAGATTCTGCGTATCTATGGTTATAATAACATTGAGATACCCTCTACTATGAACTCTTGCCTAACTGTAGAAGGTGAAGCAGATCGTAGTAACAAGTTACAGAAGCTTATCGCTCAGCAACTCATAGGGCAAGGCTTTAATGAGATTATGAATAACTCTCTCACCAAAGAAGCTTATTATAACGAGTTGAAGAGCTATCCTAAGGAGCATTTAGTTCATATCATCAATCCTTTGAGTTCAGATTTGAACGTAATGCGTCAAACCTTGCTTTTTGGCGGTTTAGAAAGCCTCTCTCGCAATGTGAATCGCCGTGCAACCAACCTTCGTTTCTTTGAGTTGGGTAATGTCTATGCTTTCGATGCAAGTCGCCGCAAGCCATCAGCTGAAAGCGAGTCTCAATCCGCTCGAGAAGAGGATTTCCAGGATGGTGGAGTTCTTGAAAAGTTAGCAGAAAAAAATCATATGGTGGCCTATTCTGAGGAATGCCATTTAGGACTTTGGCTGACAGGTAATCATGTCGAAGGTAGCTGGGCACATCCCAATGAACCTTCTAGTGTCTACGAATTGAAAGCCTATGTTGTCGGTATTCTTCAGCGTCTTGGTGTCCAACTTGGTGGCTTGCTCATTCAAGATGGTACTGCCGATATTTTTAGCAAGAGCCTGCAAGTGGCAGATCGCAATGGGAAGGTGTTGCTTGAGTTCGGTGTTGTTGCAAAGAAACTTACTGCTGCGCAAGGCTTAGAGAATGACGTCTACTTTGCCGAGTTCAATTGGAATGAGCTGATGAAGAAGACACGCAAGAACAAAGTAGAATTCACAGAGATTAGCAAATATCCAGCTGTTAGCCGCGACCTCGCTCTGCTTGTTAATAAGGAAGTTCAGTTCAAACAGATTGCAGATATTGCCTATAAGGCAGATAAGAAATTGCTGAAGAAGGTTACACTCTTCGATGTCTATGAAGGAAAAAATCTTGAAGAAGGCAAAAAGAGCTATGCCGTCAATTTCACTTTGCAAGATGAAACAAAGACGATGAACGATAAGCAAGTCGATGCCGTCATGAACAAGATTATCACAAGTTTGCAGAAGCAGTTAGACGCTAAGTTGAGATAAGCAGAAAGAGTTACGGAGCAATCAATCGCGGTGAGCATATTCGTGCTCCACGAAAGACAGTCTCTATTTTCGAATAAAAATAAGAACAACAAAAAATATAGATTCCCATGGGAAGAGCATTTGAATATCGTAAGGCATCTAAGCTGAAGAGATGGGGCCATATGGCTCGTACGTTTACTAAAATTGGTAAGCAGATTGCTATTGCAGTAAAGGCCGGCGGTCCAGAACCAGAAAACAATCCTGCATTGCGTGCTATTATCGCTAATGCAAAGCGCGAGAATATGCCGAAGGACAATATTGAGCGCGCCATTAAGAACGCAATGGGCAAAGACCAGAGCGACTACAAGACAATGACCTACGAAGGCTATGGCCCTCACGGTGTCGCCATCTTTGTTGATACGCTGACCGATAATACTACTCGCACAGTGGGCGATGTTCGCAGTGTCTTCAATAAGTTTAACGGCAACCTTGGCACAATGGGTTCTTTGGCTTTCCTCTTCGATCATAAGGCTGTTTTCACATTCAAACGCAAGGACGGACTGGATATGGACGAGCTCATCCTCGACCTTATTGACTATGGCGTAGAGGACGAATTCGATGAAGACCCCGAAGAAGATAGTATCACCATTTATGGAGATCCGAAGAGCTTCGGCGAAATTCAAAAACACCTTGAAGAAGCAGGTTTCGAAGTGATCGGTGCTGAATTCACCTACATCCCCAACGACCTCAAAGATGTAACGCCCGAAGAGCGTGAAACCATCGACAAGATGGTGGAGAAACTCGAAGATTTCGACGACGTTCAGACGGTTTATACAAATATGAAGCCAGCAGAAGAAGCTGCTGAGTAAGATTCTTACTATAAAGAGAACAACAGGACGGAGCGAAAACTCTCTCTTGTTGTTCTCTTTTTTTATTACTGCAAGATACATAAGAATTTATGCGCATACTTCTCTTAGGCGATTATAGTAATGTCCACGCCACGCTGGCAGCGGGATTGCGAGAACTTGGCCATTACGTCACGGTGGCTTCCGATGGTGATGGCTGGAAAAACTATCCGCGAGACATAGACCTCCGTCGTCCATCGCTCTCGCGCTGGAGCAGTTTGCGTTATTATTTTGAGCTCCAGTGGAAATGTCGCAAGTTTCGGGGATATGATGTAGTCCAACTCATCAATCCTGTTTTTTTGCCGCTCAAAGGAGAGCGTATCTTGCCTTTTTATCAGGACTTGAGGCGATATAATAAGAAAGTCTTTATGGGTGCTTTTGGCATGGACCATTATTACGTCCGTACCTGCCTCGACTGTACAACCTTCCGTTATAGCGATTTTAATTTTGGCAACCAACTTCGCCACAATTCCGATAATGAAGCTTGGATTCGTGATTGGCTTTATGGGGCTAAAGGCCTTCTTAATCGTCAAATCGCTGCCGATTGTGATGGGATTATTGCAGGCTTATATGAATACTATGCCAGCTATCGGAACGAGTTCGCAGACAAACTCCGCTTCATCCCTTTTCCTATTCGTGTGGATGAATCTCCATTGAGTGTTCACCAGCCTCTTCGCTTCTTCATTGGTATTCAAAAGTCGCGGAGTGCCTACAAGGGCACGGATATTATGTTGAGAGCATTAGAGCGAGTGGCTCAGCGTTATCCTGACGATATGGAAATAGTACGCGCCGAGTCCGTTCCTTTTGAAGAATACGTTCGTCTTTTCAACAACTCGGACATCTTGCTCGATCAGCTTTATTCCTATACACCTGCGATGAACGCTTTGGAAGCCATGTCGCACGGTATGATCGTTGTGGGTGGAGCCGAACCTGAAAACTATGCAATTCTTGGCGATACAGATTTGAAACCCATAGTTAACGTGCAGCCCAATGAAGATGATGTTTATGACCAACTCTGCCTTTTAATGGATAGAAGAGATGAACTTCTGCAGTTAAAGGCCGACAGTCGAGAATACATTCGGCGCTATCACGATCATCTGAAAGTGGCTCGTCAATATCTCGACTTCTGGGGAATCTAACAACAGACATAGGATAAAATTAAATAATTACCTTCTATCAATTGATTTTTCTAAAGATTCGCCATACAAAAACGATTCTATCTAGAAAAATGGTTAATTGTGGATTCTGCCCTTCACAAAAACAATATTCTTTATTTGTCTATGCTCGTTCCTGAAAGAGTAATTTAGGACAGAGAGAGGAGTTTGCAAATACCGCTATATAATCTTGTGAAAAGTAGCCGGTAGAGGGGCATTAATTTTGTTTGTGTAAAATGTATCTGCTTCTTAGTGCTGTTTGAGAAAAGTAAATTAGAACAAAAACAATATTGTTTAAATGTAATGTTTTTTTACCTTAATTTCGTATCTCTTATAATGTTCTGTTTATAACCCAATAGTGTATTTTTGCTGACTAAAGGTGGCAAAAACGGTTTCATTTCTGTCGTATTTTACTTTTTTTCTGTATTTTTTTTGCAAGTTCCGAATACATTGTTTACTTTTGCGCCAGTTATCGAAATAAAGAAAAGTGAACAGATTTACGAAGAAATACAATCACTGCCATTATTCCTTGTGTAAAGAAAAAGGAATATGCGCGGTTCAGAGAAATGGAGATTTCTCTATGCTGTATTCTCTATCTGTTCCAAATATATTTCTCTTTTTTCTCTCTAAGTGCAGAGCTACTCACTCTTTACATAATATAAATAAGCGTGCACGTGAAAAACTGCACAATGCTTTTAGGTCGAGACTTCGCAAGAGTTCCCGTTGCCTATTTCTTCGGATTCGTTGGCCAGGTGAAAGCCAGCGACTATAAGCTCCATTTTTCATTATGAAGTTTTTTTAGAATAACTCAGAGCTATAAGTAAAGATAAATAAAACAGATTTATATATTTTTTTTATTATGAGACAAACAAAATTTTTATTACTATTAGTGCTTATCGCGCTAAATGTGGCGACCGCAAATGCCGCCATTAATGGCGATAAGTTTACTAAAGATGGTATGACCTATGTGATTACCAGTTTGGTAAACAAGGAGGTCGCCTTTGCTGGCTCAAACAATAGTGGGGCTTTAACAATCCCCTCTACAGTGAAGGACAGTGTGAATATTGAGTGGAAGGTAACTCGTATTCAGAACAACAGTTCTGTGCCCAACGCAATCAGTGTTTCCATACCAAACACGGTAACAGCGATGGAGGCAAACTCTCTTGGTGGTACTAAATTGACTACAATCTCTATTCCCGCATCAGTGACCGAAATGGCAAATGGTGTGTTCTCTTCCTGCCAAGCTCTGCAAGCGATCAATGTGGCTTCAGGCAATGCAAAATACTATTCTGACAACGGTGTGCTCTATGAAAACGATGGAGCTAACAAGTGGTTGTTGGACTATCCTGTAGACCGTCCTAATGCCAGCTATTCTGTTCCAGAAGGCACCACAGGTATCCGTGTCAATGCTTTTCAGGCAGCCAAGAATATCACGTCCGTTACATTGCCAACAACCTTGAAGGATCTTCCTTTCTCTTCACCAGGTTATAACGGCTTCACTTCTGCGCGAAAACTCACCGCAATCAATGTAACTTCAGGTAATGCCAATTTCAAGAGTGAGGATGGTGTAGTTTTCACAGCTGATGGAAAAGAGTTGGTGGTTTATCCTTGTGGTAAAGGAACTCCTACTTTGGGATATGGCACTTATGAATATGTCGTTCCTACAACGGTAGAGAAAATTCGTCCCTCCGCTTTTGCTCGTGTAGAAGGTTTCTCTTCTGTCAAGATGAGTGCACCGCTCAAAGAGATTGGTGCAGATGCTTTCAACACATGCCGCTATTTGCAGACAGTTACAGTTCCTTCAACTGTCACTGACATCGCTGATGGTGCATTCTCTGGCTCCATTGCTCTGGAATCTATCAATGTGGAGGCAGGTAACTCTGTTTATGCTTCTGCTGATGGTGTGCTTTACAATGCGAATAAGACGGAACTGGTATCTTATCCTGCTGGCAAGCAGGGTGCTTATACTACAGAACCCACTACTAAGAAAATCAGAAAGAGAGCTTTCTATTATGCTGCAAAGATCACAAAACTCACGCTGACTCCAAGCGTAGAAGAGATTGACAACGATGCCTTCCAAGGAACAAGCAAATTGAAAGAACTCGAATTCCAGCCTACATCCAATCTCAAGAAAATTGGTACATGGGTATTCGTTAATTCAGGTTTGGAGAAGTTGGAACTTCCCGCTTCTCTGCAAGAATTGGGTGCTGCTGCTTTCAACGGATGTGCAAACCTCAAGACTGTGACCGTTGATAATGGTTCACAACTTCAATCTATCGGTAACGGCTCTTTCCAAGGTTGTACAAATCTTGAATCTTTCAGATTCTTAGGAACAAGTGTGTTGCAAACTATCGAGACCAACGCGTTCAGCGGTGATACCAAGTTGCCTACTTTTGAGATTCCCAAATCTGTAACGATGATTAATACGGGTGCTTTCAACGGTTGCTCTAATATGTCTTCTGTAACATTTGCCGCTCCAGCACAGATCACAACGATCGGCGCAGGTGCGTTCCAAAACACAGGTCTCTTGAGCATTGATTTGCCCGAAAGTGTAACCACGCTTGCGCAGTCTGCTTTCAACAGCTGCCAAAAGATCACAACAATCAATATCCCTGCAGCTACCACTAATATCGACCCGAAGGCATTCCAGTTCTGCGGTTCTCTGACAGCTATCCATGTTGATAAGAATAACACTCAATATTCAAGTGTTGACGGCTTCCTGCTCAGCAAGGATAAAAAAACTCTTGTCTCCTTCCCTCCAGGAAAGGCTAACACCTACTACACTATGCTTCCTCCTGTCATCGAGGAGATTGGCCCCTATGCTTTCTATTATATACAGAACCTGGAGAACGTAACTATCCCCGAGAAGGTTAACAAGATTGGTGCACATGCTTTCGATATGTGTAAGCAACTGAACACTATTGCCTTCTTGAGCAAGACTCCTATTCCTGCTACCAATGTAGCCAATACTGCTTTCTATGCACCAAACGTAGATAAGTCGAAGATCGACATCAGTGTACGCAATGGCTCAGAGAGTCTGTATCATGCAAACAGTGTATGGAGCTCTTTCCATAACATTGGTGTATCTTTCTTCAAAGATCCTAACGGTTATGGTCCTACTGAATACTTCCCTCTGTCTAAAAAGGCAGTTATGGTGGTTGATGTTAAGAGCGATGTCTATACCTATCTGGTTCCGGCACACGTAGAGAACGCTGGTACTAATTATGAGGTACGTCTTTGGGGCGACTATGCCATGAAGGACAACACTACCAACATTAAGGAAGTAGTATTCCGCACCCCTCTCGACTATTTAGGTATTGACGCCTTCAAGAAAGCCGATGGTTCCTCTACTATTGAGAAGGTCTTCTTCACTAATGCTATTCCTCCCCGCGATATGAGCGCTACGAAGTGGGAACTTGGTTCAGGCTATTCTGAATTCCCAACCACACTGCCGAATATCTATGTAAAGAAGAGTGCTGTTGCTACTTATAAGGCAGCAAAAGGCTGGGCAAACTATGCCTCTAAGGTTGACTACAAGATTCCAGGTTTGAAGCTTACTCACAAATACGGCACGTTCGCACGTGAGTTTGATGCTGATTTGGGTATCTATTATAGAGACAATAGTAAGACCCCCGATGTTGCAGCATTCGTAGCTACAACAGCTGGTATCCAAAGAGGTAAGGGCGACTATGGTGACTCTAAGTACAGCATCCAGATGGTCAGCATCGACGAGAAGGGTGGCGCTGCATCTGATTTCAGCTATGTTCCTGCAGAAACAGGCGTTCTGCTGAAGGTTCTTTCCTACGAAGCAATTCCTGATAGTTTCTACTATGCTATTGGTGAGAAAGACAACACAGCATATACTGTTCGTGACAACCTGATGGTTGGACAAATTGTAAAGGATAAGCTCATCACTACTGGTTCTGATCCTATCTTCGTAGTATCTGCTGCTCAAGGTATCTTCAAGAAGGCTCCCGCTTCTTTCACAATGCCAGTACACAAGGCTTATGCTAAAATCGCCAATGTACCTGCAACCGCAAGACTCGTGTTCACTTTCATGGACGATAACACTACAATCACAGGTATCGATGCTGTTGATGCAGCTTCCTCGAATGTTAACAATGGAGTTTACTACAATTTGAATGGTCAGCGCGTTGAGAAACCACAACATGGTTTGTATATCTACAACGGAAAGAAAATCATGATCAAATAAGAACAAAAATATCATGGAAAAGAAAAAGTACATTAAACCACAGAACGAGACATTCTTATTCTCGGCAGAGAGCCTGATGATAACTGCAAGCCCTGGTGTTTCAAATGGGCAGTTCGACCCTTCCACAGAAGAAATTGGAACAAGAGAACAGAGCGGTTTCGTAGACTCGAAATTTGGTTCTGATGACGAACTTCATCGCTCCATTTGGGGAGATTAGTTACAAGTTTTTGGCCATGCCTTTCGCTACAAAAAGCGAGGCATGGCCTTTTTCTTTCTAATAAGAAAGCTCTTGTAATTATAGCATTTAGCCTAAGGTAGAATAACGACTCTAGATGTTCTAACGAAGGTTTCTCCTCCCATCATTGCAGATGGGAGGAGAACTTCTTTTATCCTCGATGCGGAAAGCTTCTCCTATCTTTGACTTCTGTTGGGCTGTTCTCATCGTTTCTCTTCTGTCCACCTTTCTGCTCCATAAGCATTCGTTCAGCCTCTTTCTGCTCTTCTTTGGAGATATTTATGAGGAGAAAAACAGGATAGCAAGAAGTCGGGATTTTCCTTATTCTGTCAGCTGATGCAATAAGGCTGTCGGCTGGCAGCCTTATTGTATAAAAAAATAGCCTTATTGCATTTTTGAAAACAATAAGGCTATTTGTCCATAGGGGGACGTTCTTATTTTATATGTTGTCCTTTGCCGCAGCGTAAGCCCGTGGCCAGTCGGTATTGAGAGAGAAAGGCGTGAGCTGATTGCCTTCCAAAATGTAGGAGTCGGTTGTTTCTGTGTCCGTGTCATCGAAGAGCGGGTTGCTCTTGCTGGCATCCATAAACAACATAATTTTAGCTTTCTTCTTCTCGCAATCCTGCTTCTTGCTCTTGAGGATTTCATCGAAGAAGAGAGTGATAAATTCAGACATATAATAGGCCTGGGTGTTCAGAAACTGATCTGTCACCTCCGGCATGGTTTCTGTGGCTTTCTTGCGCAGATATGTCAATGCTGTTTGCTTGAATTGTGCAATACGTGTTTGTGTAAAACCACTGGTCGGTGACTGAACTGTTCGGATAGCGTTATTCAGCACATAGTTGTACACTTCCTGGGTTTTTGCGGTTGTGCCACAGCTAAGAAGAAAGAGTAGAATTAGTGATATTTTCAGCATAGTAGTTAATCAGACTTTCTTATTTGTTTTGGCCAAGGCCGCAGCCAATCGTTGCTGCGGACCCGTAAGACCAGAACTCACACGATTTTGATTGCGATTGACAAATGATTTCCACGAGCGCGGAGCTCCCTCGGTACGATTGTCATGGCCCGATTGTAAATAGTGACAATATGCGGCGGCGAGAGCATCAGTGGCATCGAGATGGGAGAGCATCTGTTCGTCGCGCAGATGGAGCATGCGCTTCATCATCTCAGCCACCTGCTCCTTTGAGGCCTGCCCATTACCTGTGATGGCTTGCTTAATTTTCAGTGGCGCGTATTCGTGGATCGGTATCTGCCGACTCATGGCAGCTGCAATAGCAACACCTTGTGCTCGTCCAAGTTTGAGCATGCTTTGCACATTCTTTCCAAAAAATGGAGCTTCAATGGCCATTTCATCCGGAAGGTAGGAATCTATGATGCCTTGTACGCGTTCATAGATACGGCCTAATTTCAGATAAATGTCGGCCACCTTGTGGAGATCAATAATACCCATAGCAAGCATTTCCACCTTGCGCCCCTGCTTACGAATGATGCCATAGCCAAGAAAGTTGGTACCAGGGTCGATACCAAGAATCACTCTGTCAGGGCTATCAAGAGCAGAAACAGGAAGGGAAGTTATAGGCATAATTATGTGGATTCTGAAGCAAATATAGTGTATTACATCTGAAAAAGTGTGATTTATAATACTAAATATCCTTATTATTAAGATAATTTCCTATCTTCGCTACCTATACCAAATTAAAATTGAGATTATGAAGAAATTTTTATTCTTATTTTCAATACTTTTGGCTGGCGTATTCCAAAGTCTGAATGCGCAGGCAGTGATTAAGTTCGACAAGACAACGCACAACTTTGGAACTTTTTCTATTTCCAAGCCACAGACGGTTACGTTTTCTTTTACGAATACAGGCGACAAACCGCTGGTGATTCAGCAGGCGTTTAGCAGCTGTGGTTGCACCGTGGCCGATTTCACGAAGCAACCCATTGAGCCAGGTAAGAAAGGCGAAGTGAAGGTTACGTATGATGGTAAGAATACGTATGCAGGTCCTTTTAAGAAACCTGTAACGGTTCGTTCCAATGCTTCAAATAGTTTGGTGCGTATATATATCGAAGGAACCACTCAAGACGATAAGTAGAGAGACGAATGAATCATTTAGTCATTATGGCAGGCGGTGTCGGTAGCCGCTTTTGGCCGCTGAGTAGTGAGGCTGTCCCAAAGCAATTCTTGGATGTGTTGGGCTGTGGCAAGACCTTGATTCAGCTCACTGTGGATAGGTTTAGGAACTTTGTCCCGATGGAGAACATTTGGATTGTTACCTCGGAAAAGTACAAAGCCACTATTGCAGAACAGTTGCCCGAAGTGCCAGCAACCAATGTGCTCTTCGAACCGTGTCGCCGCAATACAGCTCCGTGTATTTGCTATGTGTCCTACAAAATCAAGAAGCGCGATCCGCGTGCCAATATCGTAGTGACACCCAGCGACCATGTGGTGCTCGATGCCTCAACCTTTCGCAGCGTTGTAGAGAACGCGATGGAGTTTTCGGCTGAGACCGACGCTATTGTTACCTTAGGAATTCACCCCACGCGCCCCGAAACAGGATATGGCTATATCAAGGCTGATTTGACGTTCTCTTCCAGTCGGAAAAAAGATATTTTCCGTGTCGACTCTTTCAAAGAAAAGCCCAACCTCGAACTGGCTCAAGAATATGTGACGCATGATAATTATTTGTGGAATTCAGGTATCTTCATCTGGAGCGTATCTACGATCATCAATGCCTTTCGCGTTTACGAGCCCGATATGTCGAAAGCTTTCGAACGCTTGACTCCGATTTACGACACGGAAGAGGAGCAAGAACGCATCAATGAACTCTATCCGTCGCTTGAGAATATCAGTGTGGACTATGCCATCTTGGAAAAGGCAGAAGAAATCTTTGTGTGTCCTGCTTCGTTCGGTTGGAGCGACCTCGGCACATGGACATCGCTCCGCGACAATAGTCAGAAGGACCGATATGGCAATGCTGGAATAGGACCGGATATCAATTTCTATGATAGTTTCAACTGCGTGGTACATGCTGAGAAGCTGAAGAAAGTAGTAGTGCAAGGCCTGGACGGCTATGTCGTTGCCGAGCGCGATGGTACACTGCTGATTTGCAAACTAAGCGAAGAACAACGCATTAAATTATTCCACGATTGAAAAAAGACCCAATAAAAAATGAGTCGTTAGAAAGACAGACCGCTACATACGAGAAATCTGATACGAGTTGCGAAGCATTGCTTGGTAACTCGTTTCTTTTCTCTTCTGAGTTTGCTCGAGTGTTGCTGAAGTGGTATGAGGAGTACAAACGCCCTTTGCCGTGGCGCGACACGAAAGACCCTTATCGTATTTGGATTTCTGAAATCATCTTGCAACAAACGCGAGTGGCGCAGGGATACGACTATTATTTGCGCTTCTTAGAGCGCTTCCCCGATGTCTTTGTTTTAGCCGCTGCCAGTGAGGATGAAGTGATGCAGCAGTGGCAGGGACTGGGTTATTACTCCCGTGCGCGAAATCTTCATGCAGCAGCAAAAACTATTGCAAATATGGGACATTTTCCTACAACCTATGAAGAAATTCGCACACTAAAAGGCGTGGGAGATTACACGGCCGCTGCCATATCTGCCTTTGCTTTCGGATTGCCTACAGCTGTTGTCGATGGAAATGTCTATCGCGTGTTAGCCCGCCATTTTGGGATTTTCACACCGATAGATACAACCGCCGGGAAAAAAGTCTTTAGAGAGTTGGCACAGCAACTTCTTGACGAGCTACATCCAGGCGATTACAACCAAGCTCTTATGGATTTCGGCGCATTACAGTGTACTCCGCAGAACCCTCAGTGTACAGATTGTCCGCTAAGCCATACGTGTGTGGCACACTCTGCTGCCTGTGTCGAGCAACTTCCCGTGAAGTCGAAAAAGACGGAGGTGAAAACACGCTATTTTGTGTATCTCTATCTTCGTTGTGAGGGGAAAATCTTTTTGCATCGTAGGGGAGCCGGCGACATTTGGCAAGGTCTCTACGAACCGCCTTTGTTAGAGTTTGAGCACAAGGCGGAATTTGATGAGGTGGTCCGTACTGCTGATCTGCCTTCAGGAAGCAGCTATCACTTGGTGGCGGAAGGTATGAAACACGTTTTGACCCATCGTGTGTTGTTAGCAGATTGTTATGAGGTAGACCTTCCTGCTGAAGCTTTGCCTCTACTTGTGGAGCGCGGTTATATTGTTGTTGATGAGGAAGTGCGCAGTGAGTTTGCTGCTCCTCGACTTGTCACGCGCCTTTATTCCATGCTCTGAGTGAATCTCTTTATCCTCAAACGGATGGTTTCAAAACACGATGACAATAGAACTATATCTTTCTGCAAACAGGAGTCAATTCTGTGGTTTTCGCTATAATTGTGTATCTTTGCAATAGATTACATATATACTAATGAGTCGAAAGAAAAAGCCGCTTCCTTTATTGGAGCAAATCGAAATAACTGATGTGGCAGCTGAGGGAAAAGCCTTAGCGCGCGTTGATGGGATGGTAATTTTTGTTCCTTATGTTGTACCTGGAGATGTTGTAGACTTGCAGCTAACGCGAAAAAAGCATTCTTATGCTGAAGCCGAAGCTGTTAAAGTCCATAAGTATTCTGAAAAGCGTTGCAAGCCTTTTTGCAAACACTATGGTGTTTGTGGCGGTTGCAAGTGGGAGATTCTTCCCTATGAGGAGCAGCTTGCCTACAAACAGCAGCAGGTGACAGATGTTTTGACCCGTATTGGCAAGGTGGAACTTCCCGAGATTTCTCCAATACTTGGTAGTAAACATATCAAGCAATACCGCAACAAATTGGAGTTTGGCTTTTCCAATAAAAAATGGTTGACGAAAGAGCAGATATCTTCGGGCGAGACATTCGACAATATGAATGCCGTGGGCTTTCATATACCTGGAGCTTTTGATAAGATACTCGACATTGACGAGTGCTGGCTCATGGACGACATTAACAACCGCTTGCGTAATGGTATTCGCCAGTATGCTTTTGATAACGCTTTGACATTCTTCGACCTCCGCAAGCAGGAGGGCCTTCTGCGAAACATAATGATTCGCACATCGGCCACGGGTGAGGTGATGCTCGTTGTGCAATTCTGTTTGAAAGAGGCTGACGATCAGCCAAAGGCAATGGCACTGATGGAGTGGATACACATCAACTTCCCCGAGGTTTCTTCTCTCTTGTGGGTAGATAACCAGAAGTGTAACGATACGATTGGCGATTTAGACATTCAGATTTACGCTGGTCACGACTATATCTACGAAACAATGGAAGACCTCCGCTTCAAAGTAGGACCGAAGAGCTTCTATCAAACCAATACGGAGCAAGCCTATGAACTTTATAAAGTGGCGCGCAACTTTGCTGGATTAACTGGTAAAGAACTTGTCTACGACCTTTACACGGGTACGGGAACGATTGCCAATTTTGTGGCTCACCAAGCGCGACAAGTAATCGGCATCGAGTATGTTCCAGAGGCTATTGAAGATGCTAAAGTGAACGCTGCCTTAAACAAACTCGACAACACGCTCTTTTTTGCGGGCGATATGAAGGACGTACTGAACGATGACTTTATTGCGCAATACGGTCGGCCTGATGTGATTATCACTGATCCACCACGTGCGGGTATGCACGCCGATGTTGTCAACGTGATTCTCAATGCTGCTCCCGAGCGCATCGTTTATGTCAGCTGCAATCCTGCTACGCAGGCGCGCGACCTCCAATTGCTGGACGAAAAATATAAGGTTCTTAAGGTGCAGCCCGTAGACATGTTCCCCCACACGCAGCATGTGGAGAATGTTGTCTTGCTAACTCGAAAATAAGATAAGAGCCGCAGTCAGTGACTATTTCTTTTCACTTGCTACATTCTCTTTTTATAAACATGTCCATACTGAAGAGACATAATCCAGTCCTTGAACGTCGTCTGTTAGCCTATCTGGCCGCGGACGACATTCAAGGACTGCGTTCTTTCTTAGAGGGGCTTTCCAATCAGGATTTTCGAACAGCTGGCTTCTTGCTGGGGGAGAAGCTCTTGCCTAAGTTGGCCAACAGTCCCACGGTTTTTTGGAACTCTTTCCTTGTTCTGGTTTCTTCCAACTCAAAAGCCTATCTTGGCACCTTTCTCAAAGCTGCCATTACGCTCTATTCCATAGGTCAGTTCAAACTTGATGTTCTTACATTACAGCAGTTTGCCGATGTGGCCAGTCCAATAGATTGTCGGAAGCTTTTGCTTACCCTCTTGCCTGTAGTTCGCACAGTGGAAGAAGTTCGTTTGCTCTTGCATTTGTTTTGTTCTGACGACATACCCGCACAAGCTTTCTATCTCTTGTCAGCAGGAACCCTGCCGTGTTATTACGAAATGTTCCAACAACTCAAAAAGGTGGAACACGACACTAAGCTGCTGCGCACCTATAGCGTTCAGCTGATGCAGCGCGGCGATAACTTGAGCTATAATATGGCCAGTATCTTGCAGTCCTATTTTGCCCTTGGCGAACTTCCAGGAACTTTCTCCCTCCGTTTGCGCGACTACGAACTGAGTCGTTTGGACGGTTCTTTCGAACTCTTCAAAAAGGAAATTCTAAAAATATAATATCAATCTTTTTTTTACACACCTATGAAACATGTCATCCCGTTTCTTCTTTGCGGTCTGCTGGTAAGTACACCATCAGTCGCTCGGAAAAAGACACAGTCTGCAAAGCCTTCTGCTACGGTGGCTTCGGCAGGCGGACAGCAGGCTTCTGCTGCAAAACCTGAGACTACGAAAGGTCTGTTCACCGTAACAAAACAAGGTGAAGACTATTTCTTTGAAATCGCTGATAGTCTTTTATCTCGCGAGTTCTTAACCACTGTGCGTCTCACGCAAGCGCCAGCCAACGTTGGCAAGTTTGCCGGTGAGCAGATAAATCAGCAAACCATCTATTTTGAGAAAGCACCAGGCGATAGACTTTTGATGCGCTCAAATATTTTGATGAATACTGCCGATTCCATTGATGCTATCAATCGCGCGGTGACAATCAGTAATACAAATCCAATCATTGCCGCCTTCAAAATAGAAAGTCATGTGAAGGGTATGTATAAGATTAAAGTCACATCTCTACTCAATGATGACAATGCCGCTTTTAGCGTGCCCCAAGACGATAAACAAGATATTGGCCTTGCAGGGTTCCTGCCACAGCTTTCATATATTGAAAGCGTTAAAACGTTCCCGATGAACACAGAAATCCGTTTGGTCAGAACTTTTATGTCGCAGAAAATGCGTACGGCAGCGGCATCGGCCACTGGAAAGATCACCTTCGGCTTGAACATTTCGTTTGTACTGCTCCCTAAGAAGCCGATGATGCGCCGTTTCTTTGATCCACGCGTAGGCTATTTCACTGACGATTTTGTTTATTTCAGTGACAATCAGCAACGTGTTGAGCCGAAACGCTTCATCACTCGCTGGCGTTTAGAACCAAAAGATTCTGCCGACATGGAGAAGATGAAACGCGGTGAACTTGTGGAGCCGAAGAAACCGATTGTTTACTATATCGATCCTGCCACCCCCAAACAATGGCGCAAGTATTTGATTCAAGGTGTTGAGGACTGGCAGAAAGCTTTTGAGGCAGCAGGCTTTAAGAATGCTATTCTTGCAAAAGAATGGCCTGATTCTGACAAAACGATGAGTATGGAGGATGCGCGCTACAGCGTGATTCGCTATTTGGCCGCTCCGATAGAAAACGCTTATGGCCCACAGGTGCACGACCCGCGCTCAGGTGAAATTCTGGAAAGTCATATTTGCTGGTATCACAACGTGATGACGCTGGTACACGACTGGTATATGATTCAAGCCGGAACGCTTGATGAGGCTGCTCGCAAGATGAAGTACGACACCGAACTAATGGGCGAGCTCATTCGCTTTGTTTCTTCTCACGAAGTGGGCCACACGCTCGGTCTTCGCCATAACTTCGGCTCAAGCAGCACTGTTCCTGTCGATAGTCTTCGCAACAAAGCTTTTGTTGAGGCTCACGGGCACACGCCTTCCATTATGGACTACGCTCGTTTCAACTATGTGGCACAGCCTGAAGATGGTATCTCGCGTGCGGGTATCTTCCCACGCATTGGCGACTATGATGTATGGGCGATCAAATGGGGTTATACTCCGATGTGGAATGCCTATGATGACAATAGTGACCATTATGAGCTCGAGAAGATGACGAACGAGGCCTATGCCAAGGCACGTATCGATTCAAAGATTAGTGGTCAGCCGAGAATCTGGTTTGGTGATGGTGAAACGAATACTACCCGCGACAGTCGTTGCCAAACAGAGGACTTGGGCGATGATGCTGTCAAGGCTTCTTATTATGGTATTCGCAACTTGAAGCGCATGTTGCCACAGTTGCCCGAATGGACCTATCAAAGCAATGATATTTATTCCACAAACCTCAAGTCAATGTACCAACAGGTGCAGAGCCAGTTCCTCCGTTATATGGGGCACGTTATCCGCAACATAGGTGGTGTCTACAAAAATTATGGTACGGTGGACAATGGAGGAAATGTTTATATCAACGTCAGCAAGGCCCGTCAGAAAGAATGCTTGAAGTTTGTTGCTGATAACGTTCTCACAGAGCCTACGTGGTTCCGCGCGCCGGCTTATGTAAAAAGTCTTTTCCCTGATGTAAATAACGCTACATACGGCATTGCTGCACGCACCATGATGCTGCTTGTCAACTCCTCTCTGCTCAATGGTTTGAACAGTGAATACGAGGCTCCAGAATATTTGCAGGATCTCACAAATTACATCTTTAAGAGCAGTACGCCTTCTCAGTACACGCGTGATGTGCAGAAACTTTATGTGCAGAATCTGATCGACTTCTTCAAATCGGCAAGTCTTTCTAATGATGCGCGCCCTGCTGTGCTTTCAACGTTGAAGCAATTACGTAAGAAACTGAGTATGCCAGTGGCTGATGCTAAGACGCAGGCCCACAACGCTTCCTTAGTGGATGCTATCGACCGCGCTTTGGTGATAAAATAAACCATATTTCTTAAAACTCGCCAGCCCTATCGGGATGTTATTTGTAAAATAACTTCTCAGTAGGGCTGGTTTTTTATTGATGCATTATCTTTATTGTATCACCTGACAGCATAAGGATAGAAGCGCCTCTTCAGTATATGAAAATTGCAAAAATGATGAAAACAATGCCCATATCGGCTCTCTTTCAAAACCTCATAGAGGGAATTTTTAGAAAATACACCATTGAGACGCTCTTTTCTTAGGTTGCTGGCGGATTTTTTTAAGGCTCTCTTCTCTGGAAGAAAAGTATTTATTGTCAAATAAAGTATCAGTAAATAACGTCTCCTTGTGCGTCATTTGCTGAGAGCTTCTATCCGTTCAGCTTCTCTCTTATCTCGTATCTATTTTGTATCTTTGCCTAAAAATAAATACAAGCATGATTTTCCCTGAAAATTTTGAACAGAAAATCGGGTTTGACGAAATTCGGACGTTGCTTAAAGGGCGTTGCATGTCCACGCTTGGCACCGAATGGGTAGATAGTCAACTCAAATTTCTGTCCCGATATGAAGACGTGAGAGAAGCGCTCGAACAGGTGCGCGACTTCATACGTTTTTCTGAAGAGGAGGACGACGTTTACGAAGAAAACTTTTTCGATGTCCGTCAGGCCTTGATGCGCATCCGTCCGGAGCGCACACACATGGAAGAACTTGAGCTTTTCGATTTGAAACGTTCGCTCAAGTCGGTCAGTGATTTAGTTGATTTCTTTCGCAAAAAAGGCGAAGACGAAACACCTGAATACCCAGCGCTCACTCAGATGGCTTCCAATGTGGAGACCTTCCCGCAAATCGTTAAGCGCATTGATGAAGTGCTCAACAAATATGGAAAAGTCAAGGATACGGCTTCTCCCGAATTGCTCCAAACCCGTCATTCGATAGAAGTAACAACGCGTGGCATCAGCCATAGTTTGCGCACCCTCATCAGCGAGGCACAGGACGAAGGCTATATTGATCGCGATGTTGCGCCCACACTGCGTGATGGGCGTTTGGTGATTCCTGTTGCTCCAGCCCTTAAGCGAAAAATTAAGGGTATCATACACGACGAGAGTGCCACAGGCAAGACCGTTTTCATAGAACCATCAGTAGTTGTAGATGCAAATAATCGTATCCGCGAATTAAAGTCGCAGGAGAAGCGCGAAGTCATTCGTATCTTGCAAGAATTGACCAACAACATTCGCCCTTGTGCGCCTGCCATGTTGCAAAGTCTACACTTCTTGGCTCATATCGACTTTCTGCGCGCCTTGGCGAGCTTTTCAACGACATTTGAATCTGTTATTCCTGAAGTGCGCAAATATCCCTACATGGATTGGGTGCAAGCCATTCATCCGCTGCTTCAGCAAAGTTTGCAACGCCACGGCAGTAAGCAAGTGCCGCTCGATATTGCCCTCAAAGGCAAGCAACATATTCTGTTGATTTCAGGCCCTAATGCAGGCGGTAAGTCAGTTTGTTTGAAAACTGTCGGTTTGTTGCAGTATATGCTACAATGCGGTATGCCCGTACCTATGCGCGAAAATTCCGTGATGGGTATTTTCCAGGATATTTTCATCAGCATTGGCGATGAGCAAGACCTTGAAAACGAACTCTCCACTTACAGCAGTCATTTGCTCGGTATGAAAGCCATGATGAAAAATGCCGGGCCTCATTCGCTGCTCTTGATTGATGAATTCGGCGGCGGTACAGAACCCCAAATAGGCGGAGCTATGGCTGAAGCCATCCTTAACCGTTTTGTGGAAAATGGTACTTACGGCGTCATCACAACCCACTACCAGAATCTCAAACATTTTGCAGATTCAACGGAGAGCGTAGTGAATGGAGCTATGCTATACGATCGCGCACAGATGCAACCGCTATTCTTGTTGCGCATAGGCCATCCAGGTAGCAGTTTCGCCATAGAGATAGCCCGTAAGATAGGTTTACCCGAAGATGTGATAGCCTATGCTGCCGACTTGGTAGGGAAGGACTATGTCATGTCCGATAAATACCTCCAGGACATAGCTCGCGATAAAATGTACTGGGAAACCAAGCGTCAGAAAGTACACACGCAGGAGAAGCAGCTGCAGGCGTCGCTGGCCAACTACGAGAAAGAACTCCAGAATTTCAATCAGGAGCGGAAACAAGTGATGGCTAAAGCAAAAGAGGAAGCGCAGGACTTGCTCAAGCAGAGTAATGCGAAAATTGAAAGTACTATCCGTGCCATCAAAGAAGCCCAGGCCGAGAAAGAAAAAACGCGCGAAGTGCGCCAACAGTTAGATGAATATAAAAACGCCCTTCGTCAGGACGTGGAAGAGGAAGACCGCATAGCACGAAAGATTGAGAAAATCAAACGCCGGCAGCAGCGAAAGTCTGAAAAGAAAGGTTCTGCACTGCAACAGTTGGTTAGTACGTTGTCAAAGAATGCTTCCGATCAGCCTCAGACTGTACCTACTCAAGTAAAAGTGAGGGTGGGGGATTATGTCCGCTTAAAAGGCCAAACTACTGTTGGGCACGTGGAAGTGATTACTGGTAAGCAAGCGCGCGTTCTCTTTGGTATGATGCACACCAACGTTCCTCTGTCGCGCCTCGAAGTAACGGTGAAGCCAGAGATCAATAATATCTCAAAAGTTTCCACCTTTGTGTCGAAGCAGACACGGGATGCTGTTTACGAAAAAAAGTTGAATTTTAAGTCTGAGATAGACCTACGCGGTATGCGCGGGGATGAAGCGCTCGACGTGGTATCTCATTTCATTGACGATGCCATACTCCTAGAGCAGTCGCAAGTTCGTATTCTTCACGGAACGGGAACAGGTGCTCTCCGCGCTCTTGTCCGCCAATATCTTCAAACGGTTCCCGGCGTTAAATCCTTTCATGACGAGCACGTTCAGTTTGGCGGAGCGGGAATTACGATAGTGGAATTTTAATAAGTAAGAGGAATAGAGGGTAACTTCCTCTTTATGAGAATAGATGTTTCAAAATATACAGACTGAAAAGAGGGTACAACTGACCGACTTTCTTCCAACAACGTTGAAGGAAGTCCGTCAGCGTGGTTGGGACTACCTGGATGTTATCCTCTTTAGTGGAGATGCTTATGTCGATCATCCCTCGTTTGGCGCAGCAGTCATAGGCCGCATATTGGAAGCTGAAGGCTACCGTGTGGCCATAGTACCGCAGCCCGACTGGCATGGTGACTTCCGCGACTTTAAGAAGCTCGGACGGCCACGCCTCTTTTTTGGAATTGCACCGGGCTGTATGGACTCTATGGTCAATAAGTACACAGCCAACCGCCGTCTGCGTTCGGAAGATGCTTACAGTCCGGATGGTCGTCACGATATGCGCCCCGAATATCCAACGATAGTATATTCTCAAATTCTCAAACAGATATATCCTGATGTACCTGTGGTGCTGGGAGGGATAGAAGCCAGTCTTCGCCGCCTTACCCATTACGACTATTGGAAAGATACCCTCAAACCTTGCATTCTCAAGGAGAGTGGGGGCGACCTTATTATATACGGCATGGGCGAACTACCCATGCTTGCGCTTTGCCAGCTTTTGGAGGACAAAGTGCTACATCACGAGCCCGATGCCTTTGTGGCTGCTACCGATTTTCGGAACATCGTTGGAAAATTCCCCGTTTCGCAAACCGTCACGATGGTGAAAGAAAACGAAGTTCCAGGAGGTATCACGGAGGATGATATAGTGCTGCATAGTCATGAGGATTGTCTGAGCAATCGTAAGCATTATGCTGAGAATTTTCGTCATATAGAGGAGGAGAGTAACCGTCTTCACGCACAGCGCATCTTACAACCTTTAGGGCAAGATTATGTTGTTGTCAATCCTCCTTATCCTCCGATGACGACGGAGCAAATTGACCGTAGTTTTGACTTACCTTATACGCGTTTGCCTCACCCTAAATATCGCGGCAAACGTATTCCTGCTTATGAGATGATAAAGTTCAGCGTCAACATCCATCGCGGATGCTTTGGCGGCTGTGCTTTCTGCACCATTAGTGCCCATCAAGGCAAGTTTATCATGTCGCGTTCTAAGGAGAGCATAATTCGCGAGGTGAAGGCTGTTACGAGGATGCCCGACTTTCGTGGTTATCTGAGCGACTTAGGAGGCCCATCAGCCAATATGTACGGAATGCAGGGGCGCAACCGCGATATATGTGCCCGTTGTAAGCGTCCGTCTTGTATTAGTCCGGCTGTGTGCCCCAATCTCAATACTGACCATACACCGCTGCTTGATGTGTACCGCGCTGTTGATGCACTTTCTGGTATGAAGAAAAGCTTTATCGGTAGTGGTGTGCGTTATGATCTCTTGCTCCATAAGAGCAAAGATGAACATTCCAATAAAGCCGCACAAGAATATACGAAAGAACTTATTCTTCGGCATGTTAGTGGTCGTCTGAAAGTGGCTCCAGAGCACACTTCCGACCGCGTGCTGAACATTATGCGTAAGCCAAGCTTCCAGTTGTTTTATGAATTCAAACGCATCTTTGAGAAAATCAACAAAGAAGCTGGACTTAAGCAACAGATTATACCTTATTTCATATCCTCTCACCCAGGTTGTACGGAAGAGGATATGGCTGAATTGGCAGCACTTACGAAAGAGTTGGATTTTCATTTGGAGCAGGTTCAAGACTTCACGCCTACTCCCATGACGGTAAGCACCGAGACGTGGTATAGTGGCTACCATCCTTACACACTCGAAGCCGTTTATTCCGCACAAACACCGCAGCAGAAATTGCGTCAGCGTATGTTCTTCTTCTGGTATAAGCCAGAGGAGCGCGCAAAGATTCAGGCTGAGTTGCGGCGTATGAACCGTCCAGATTTGATACAGAAACTCTATGGCGGACTACCTGACCGCGGACCTATGCCTACTTCCAAACCTCAGCGGCAGAAGCGAAAGACGCGCGATGATAAACCGCAGTCATATAATCCTAATTTCAGTAAGAATAATAAGAGGAGGCGTTGAAGAATGCGTTGGTTCTACTCTTTAATACAAATGAAGCTCCGTGAAAAGTGCAAGACTTTCCACGAAGCTTTTTTATTGTAGTGTGTAGGAACTAATTTTGGATTGAATCTTCAATTATAAGATATTATTTTCTGTAGTTCCTATTTCACCGTAACTTTTAGCGTCTTCATCCCAGGGCGTACAATGAGATAATTGCCAGCTTCATTCAGTTGGATATCCTGTCCCTTCGTAATCATACGACCCGAGAGATCATAGATTGTCAGCGGTTGTGAACTCTTAAGCTTGCGACCATTCAAGAGCAAATCGTTAGCAATTGTGAGTTGACCAGCAGAAGTGAGTTCTTTTGTTTCCCAAACGAAACATGGGAAACCATTGTTTAAGGCTGGAATAGTCTTAAAGATTGTTGCTCCTAAACCATTATTAAATTTTTGCAGAGTTGTTTCGGAACGCATTTCTTCTTCTGATATGGGTTCAGCATTTAAATCAATGCTTTTTGTGAACTTTTCAACATAGAAGTTACCCTCCATTTTTGTATCAGCATTGGCTTCGCCAACAATAGCTCCGAGTTTTACGCCACCAGCAGCTTCCGTGAGCTTTCCTGCTGAATAGCAATAGAGCACTTTATCTTCTTGAGAAGTTTTACCCGCAATTCCTCCAACAGTAGTATAGGCTTCCACGTCACCCATATTGTAGCAACCTTGTACGACTGCTGATAAATCCATGGCTCCCACGATGCCTCCAGCATCTCCAAAGGCACCATTCACTTTACCCTTGTTGGTGCAGTATTGTACGGTACTATTTTCATACATAGCCCCCACAATGCCACCTGCAATCATGATAGAGCCAACGTATCCTAAATTAGCACAGTTTTCCACGATTCCACCATTCAGCACACCTACAATAGCCCCCGTTCCAACGGTATTGGAACAGGCAATGTTTGATTGTGGACCTATCACAAGGTTACGAATGATGCCACTTTCAGAGAGACAGGCAAAGAGGCCTACTCCCATTTCGGCTTCGGCTGTACTATCTGCTGTTATCTGTACTGTATTGGTCTTTGTGATTGTGAGACCATCTATCATCTTATGGTTACCATCGAACACTCCTGCAAAATAGTGAGACATGTCCTCGATAGGGTCGCCCGTTTCAGGATCGGCTTTCTCGTAGTAGTAGCCAATTACGGGGAAGTCTTTCCCGTTCATGTCTAAATTTGTTGTCAATTTAAAGAATTTCCCTTCATAAGACTCTCCAGCTGTTACCTTTTGTGATAGATAGGCTAAGTTTGAAGGTTTCTCAATGAGATAGGGTGCTTGCTCCGTTCCTTCTCCTTGAGTCCAAACTTCAGCGGAAGTTCCATCCCACGGTTGCGCTGAAACTTGCCAAACTGACAGAAGAACCAAAAATAATGCGTAAAATTTTTTCATAGGTAATTGAAATTTGTAAATAAATAATGAGTTAAACAACTGAGAAAGGGAAGTAATTGACAGACTAAAACAATCTTTTTTCTATTTTTATCCCTATTCAAGTGTGCTAGTGCGACAAATATAGTTCTTTTTCTAAACAAACAAAAACAATCATAAAAAAGATTTAGTAGAGGAGTTTTCTCCAATAAGATTATCTCTTTCGTGATTTTCCTTATGGTGTTTGGAAATGCAATAAAGATGTCAGCTGACACAATAAGGATACAATTTTGTAGCCTTATTGTATTTTTGAACGCTTTCTATGCATTTTTCTCTTTATTTTTGAACTAATTAGTAGGATGGGAAAGCGAAGAGTTTTATCTTTACGAAAATGATAGGTTACCAAGTAAGATTGGCGGCAATATGTGACATCAGAGTCAATACATATTGCCGCTAAACTATGATAGATTATTAAAAAATCGTATAAGATAAGAAAAGATAAACAGTAAAAAACTGATTATGTCTTCTATATACAGTCAAACTGGAAGGAGGATAAGTGGGAGAATTTATGCTTCTTTGTCGTCAGCTTGCTGTTGCTGCTGTTCCTTCCATTGTTCTCGAGCATATTCTTGCATATCGGTCACCGTGTCCTTTTCGTCAACGATTTCGGTACCAAGCATTGTTTCGATGACATCTTCCATAGTGACAATGCCTCGTAAGCAGCCGTATTCGTCGATGATGACAGAGATGTGCTCTTTCTGCGCCAATAATTTTTCCCAAATAACAGAAACACTTTCGTTTTCGGGGAAAGAAAGGATGGGGCGCACCAGTTCTTCGAGTTTCATGCTAAACCTGTCTTCTGACAGCTTCTCGAGAATGGTTTGGCGCAGTACGTAGCCTGTGATGTAGTCGTCGTTGTCCTTGAACACCGGTATGCGCGAATAGGTCTGGAACTGCTCGTGTTCACGAAATTCTTTGAGCGTCATAGATTCTTCTGCCATTTCCACGACGGAAGAAGGTGTCATGATTTCGCGTGCAGTAACCTTTGACAGTTTCAGCATATTCTGTAGCATTTTATCCTCTTTCTGCTGAAAAACACCTTCCTCTGCTCCAACGGTAACCATTGCGGAAACCTCCTCGCGACTAACAGAGGCGGGAGCAGCATCGGGCTGAATGAAATTGGTGATAAGTTCAGCCAAGAGAACAAAAGGATAAGTGATGATGACAAGGAAATGGATGAGCGGTGTGAAGCGCAAGATGATGTGCCGCCAATAGGTAGCGCCAATGGTTTTCGGAATGATTTCAGAAAAAACAAGGATGAGTACCGTTAGGCCTGCTGAAAACCACCCCAGAGCTGCATCGCCAAATTGCGCCGCAGCCATAGCTCCAACGCCAGCAGCGCCAGCGGTGTTAGCAATGGTGTTGACAGTGAGGATAGCTGAGATGGGTTTGTCGATGTCTTGCTTATATTTCTTTAAGCGGAGTGCTGTCTTTGAGCCTTCGTCTTCCTTCATGGTAACGAAAGACATAGGGGTGGAGAGTAAAGATGCCTCGAGTACGGAGCAAGTGAATGATGCGAAAACTACTAAAAATAAAAGCGCTAAAAGCGGAATCATTGTTATGAAAATGCAATTTACAAATGATGAGATGTGGAGAAATTTCACACCCGCTAGTTTTTTTAGCTAGCGGGTGCAAATATATGGATTTATGTGCGAACTGCAAAGAAAGTGAAAATGCCATGTATCTTCCGCCCCTCTGAATCTGTTTGTCGGAATTTGCTTTCTTTTTTAAGAAAGGTGACTTTTTCCGATGTAGTAAAGTCTTCTTCTTTTGCTTTGGCTAATCTTTAATACAGTTTCAGCAATGTAAGTCTTAAGCCTCATAAGTGTAAAGAAAATAGATCTACATGGAAAAGCCTCGTAGCTCATTCTAAGACCTTCGCTGCTTTTTTCTGTCTTGGAGAAAGACCTATTTGGAGTGTTTCACTCCATTGAGAGTGCGGTGTTTCTGAAAATTTCCTTTTGTTCCATTAAATACGTTGATATCTACATCGCCATGAATTCCTTTTACTCGACCTTCCGATGTTAGCTGCCAGTATTGTAGTTGTACGAAAGGTTTGAATTCTGAATAGCGTGCTATCCAAATATCATAATCTTGTAGTTCCTGCGGAGCTTTGCGTAGGTGACGATTCACGAACATTTGCCCAACGTAAATTAGCGGACGTGTACCGGTGTGGCGTTCCACAATACGTAGCCAGGAAAGCATAGCACGAAATAAAACGTCTTCGCCACCCATATCTTGGATTTGCTTTTCCGTTGGTTCGACGTCGAGCATAGGTGGAAGATCGCCTTGATGTGGTGCTGCATACTTGAGAAACCAAGCTGCTTGTTCTGCCGCTGAGATGTGTGTAGAGAAGAAGTGATAAGCTCCAACTGCGATACCGTGCTGTCGGGCGTGTTGAGCATCAGTATGGAAGTACTTGTTGCGGAGTTTTTTCCCTTCTGTAGCTTTGATATAGACAAAGCTAACAGGATAACTAGCATTTCCATGGATGCGTCTCTTCAAGCTACCAAGACTTGTGATGCGGAGATCGGACCAGTCGATGCCATACGTTTTCTTTTTGATGTCGTGCTGGAAACGTGAAATATCAATGCCGTAAACGCGGTGTGAAGTATAAATCATTTGTTCTCCAAGAAAATGATCATTCTTCCAGATGCCTGCATGGATCGTCTTCTTGGGTTCAATTGCAATGCCAAAATTAGCTCGCTTTCCTGCTTTCCATAATCCAGCATAGTATGTGCTGTCAATGGCATAGGGCATTTGGTGGTTGCTGATTTGGGGCGATTTGAATGTTCGGAGTTTTCCTTCTCCTTCAAATTCAAGATGCCGATTGAACTTTCCTGTATACTCTTGTGTGAGATTGTTAAAAGTTCCACTTTGCAGCGTGTCGGCGTGCCAATATCCCTGCCATGTTCCGCGCTGCGGAATGTGGAGTGTTCCAAAACCTTCGCGTAAACCATTTTTCCACTCTCCTTGATAAGTGCAACTATCGCCATAGATCATAGTACCCTCGCCATTAGGCTGCTGATGGAGATATCTGCCTGAATAATGTTGTTTTCCGAGAACAACCTCTTGATACTGATTACCCACAGTGTTCCATCCTAAAATATTGCGGGGAGAAGCTGTGGGAATCTTGAGCGAAACTTCTTGGAAATAATGGTGATTGTCGAAAAGACTGCGAAACCATTTTACCACATTATAGGCGAACCAACCTATGTAGGAATGGTGGGCATAAAAGAGTTTGTGCAAACTGCTAAAGTCTGCATAATTGTTTCCGTAATTAACGCCCACAAGTTGCCCCCAACGATTGACAACAATAGATGTATTGCTGAAATATTTATGATGAGGCTTGGTTTGAGCGGCATCCGACAAAGTCTCAGCATTTTCTCTCGTTTGCTGGAACCCAAGTTCTATTTTAGGCTGTGCCAAAGGCATACAATTTTGTGGATTAAAGTACCACGGAGAGAAATGCCGTGTGTTTTTAGGTAACGAATTACCTGCAATTTGAAGGAGGGAGAGGCTGTCTCCATTGTTCCGACAAAGAGCGGCTTTATAACGTCTAATCACGACTTTTCCGCTGTCAGTGGGTGAAATGACACTGACAGTATAAGATTGCAGAAGTTTGCAGGACAGCGACTTAGGTTTACTGTGAAGCATACGCTTTACACGCGAGAGCATCGAGCCTGCATTGGCCTGTCGGAGAATTACTTTCTCACGAAGAGCCATAACATCGTTATATCCATCGTCTACGACGGAGTGCGTACGAGCATAATAATCAAATTCGCGATGGCTGCGTTTGAGCTGCTTACTCAGAATTTCGAGAGCAATGCTATCTTCGCGAAGTTCCTGCCGTAGTGCGTAGTCCGTTTTCTTTGTAGTCATAGAAGCGGGGGCTGTAATAGCTGTCACAACGTGTCCACCATTCGATACAAAGAAACCGCTTCCCGATAGTTTTGCTTGATTTATGGAATCAGCTAAAGATAGCGATTCGTCAACAACTTTTGTTGAAAGTTCATTAGAATAAAGCGTGTCGCCGCTTTGAGATATGATTTGCTTGGTACAAGCGAGTTCTACTCGCACCATTCCTGACAGTTGATTTTCAAGAGAGGCTGGAAAAAATATTAGGCCTAAGCTTATGAGAAAGAACGCTGTAAGACAACTCCATTTGAAGCGACGAATCCAAGCTGCCTGCTTACGCAGCGACTTTTTAGAAAGTCTTCCAATTTGTTGGGAGCGTTTTCTAAGACGTTCTCTGAGTTTTGCCAG
Source organism: Alloprevotella sp. (assembly GCF_057240785.1). Taxonomy (NCBI): domain Bacteria; kingdom Pseudomonadati; phylum Bacteroidota; class Bacteroidia; order Bacteroidales; family Prevotellaceae; genus Alloprevotella; species Alloprevotella sp. The sequence goes on from NZ_DBHHRH010000022.1 coordinate 29,066, forward strand.
ATTTTGTTTTTTCTCTCCTGTCTTTAAGTGTCTCCGCAATATCTTATTTGCAGGAAATTTCATTGTCCTAACGTTGTTGTGAGAGTCATAAAGGACGAGCTGCAAGAGAAGAGTCTGTTTGCTTTTCCAAAACTCTTTGTCTTGCACCTCGTCCCTGTTCCTTTAAAGACGTGTTAATCTGCTCCTTCGCTAAGAAGGTCCTTTCCCCAGTGTTGTGAAGATAAACGTTTCTCACGCTCTTGTACTTCTTTGGCTTTTCGCGCATACACAATCATGCGGAGCGATTGAGAGTAGGAAACATAATTCCATATCCAGTTGAAGAGAACAATAATTTTATTTCTGACGCCGAGAATGGAGCGGAGGTGTACAAATAGCCACATGAGCCAAGCCACAAAACCGTGCATACGAATCTTGCTGAATTCGGCAATTGCACGATTACGGCCAACAGTAGCCATAGCTCCGAGGTTGTGATAATGGAAAGCTTTGAGTTCTTTGTTCTTTTCTAGGCGTTGTAAGTTCTTCGCAAGCAAGCGACCTTGCTGTATAGCTACTTGTGCCAACTGTGGGTGCCCGTTAGGATACTCAGCATCTGCTGTCATAATACATTGGTCACCAATGGCAAAGACACCATCTAGTCCTATTACACGGTTGTATTCGTCCACTTTGATGCGTCTCCCTCGGCCTAAGAACTCATTCCCTAAGTTGCCTATAGGTTGAGCAGCGACACCACTCACCCAAATAAAGGTACGTGTGGCTATGGAGCTTCCATCTTTGAGTTGTACGCGGTGATTCTCATATCCCGTAACCATCTTATTGAGCATCACGTTAACGCCCATTTCTCGGAGATATTGTTCGGCATGGCTAGAGTTCTTCGGGTTCATTGCAGCAAGTAAGCGGTTGCCCGCTTCGATAAGATAGATCTGCATTAAACTACTGTCCATGTCTGGATAATCTTTAGGCAAGATGTAGTTTTTCATCTCTGCTAACGCTCCGGCAACTTCCACACCCGTGGCACCTCCTCCCACGATTACAACGTTTAGAAGTTCTTGTCGCTCTTGTTCACTGGCGCAAGTGATTGCGCGCTCAAAGTTTTCGAGCAGGGCATTACGCAGCCCCATAGCCTCACTCACATTTTTCATGGGGATAGCCTCTTCTTCCACATCCTTATTACCAAAGAAATTGGTTGTAGTACCCGCTGCAAAAATCAAGTAGTCGTAACTAATCTTACCTATGGACGTTTGTAGAATCTTTTGTTCAGGGAAGATGGAGCGTACCGTAGCCATACGGAAATAGAAGTTCTTTCGACGTTGATATATTTTGCGGAAAGGGAAGGAGATAGAACTGGGTTCCAATCCAGCCGAAGCTATCTGATAGATGAGGGGCGGGAATTGGTGATAATTATTGCGGTCGATAAGCACTACTTGAAAGTCGGAGTGTTTAAGTCTATTGGCTACTTGAAGGCCGCCAAAGCCACCACCGACAATAACCACGCGTTTTTTGTCGGATTTAGGAACGTTGAAGCTCATCTTAGAATAGTTGTTATGTTAACCCAAAATGCTATGGGATTTAGTTTTTATTTTAGAAAAGTATCCAGCCCGCAATGCCGCAAAGCAAAAGCATAAAAATGGGGCTAAAGTTGAATTTTGCGCTACCAATAATTGTTGATATAAAGAGGAATATAGAAATACCTAATTCCCAGTTACTCATCGTCTCTCCTCCTTTTGCATCGGGCATTATCAATAGGATAGCTCCTGATAGGGCTATTCCAGGAATAACAGGTTTTAGCCAACTGATAACCGTTTGTGTAATTCCCAACTCTTTTAATAGCCCTTTGAAGCGACAGAAGATGCTTGTACTGACAAAGGATGGGAGCGTTACGCCGAGTGTAGCAATAAAACTTCCCAGTATGCTATATCCTGTTGTGAGAGTGGAAGCTGTCGTGGCGTATCCGCCTACTGTTGCTGCATTCAACGCAAGATCGCCAGGCGTAATCATGCTGAGCGCTATCAAGTTCGACACTTGGCTAGAGCTAAACCATTCATGTTGTGAGATGAAGATATTACCAATGAACGCTGGCAGAACGGGGGCACCGCCAAAAGCTAGAAGTCCCGTGAGAAAGAAGCTTATAAAGAGTGAGAGATAAAGGATCAGCATGATTCAGACTTCTGTTTTATTCATTAGGACGAATAGTTACGGCATATAAGATTGCTGCAAAGACGATAGCTATAATGATATAGGCAGGCGAAATACCGAGGAATACAATAGAAGCTATGGTACCAATGGGTAGCCAAACATTGGCCAGTGCGATACCTGAAGTTTTAAGCATTCTGATAACAGTCAGCACAATGAAGGCTATGATTCCAGGGCGTACACCTTTCAGAAAAGCAGAGAGGTGCTTGTTCTCTTGAACTCCATTGAAAAAAATGGACAGAATGAGCAAAATAGCAAAAGCTGGGAGGAGGGTTCCTACTGCTGCAGCTATACTGCCTTTCCATCCGCATATTTTATGTCCTAAATAAACAGCAAGATTGATACTGAACACGCCTGGCATAGCTTGCGCAATGGCTAGCGAGTTGTCAAATTCTTCTTCTGTTAGTAGGTCCGAGGCTGTTAGTTTTTTGCGCAAGGGAGAGATGGCAGCATAGCCATTGCCTAGCGCAAAACCAGCCTCTTGTAGGAATAGGACAAAAAGTTTCAGAAAAGAGTTCATTCTGTTGTGCGGATTACTGATGTTGCTCGCGGATTAAATCGTTTACAGTCTTGACGGGATTGAAAGTGATAAGAGGAACCTCCACAAACACTGTATTCCAATCGCTCATCGCTCCGTTCCAAAGTCCAGGAAGCTCAAGGGCTTTGAGTTCACGGCCATTCTTGCTTTTGAGGGAGATAAAGCCTGTATTCTTATCTACAAAATCGGGCAGATTAAACTTCTCGCCTTTGTAGTTCTTGACAGCGCAAACGAGGTCTACGGGATTGAAGTGAGTGCCTTTGACAAACATGGCTTTGCTTTTCTCATCGTCCATATTGATTTGGCTACTCTCCAAAATTTGCAGGGAGATACTGCCGTCTTGGTTATAAACGAGGAATGGGCCTCCTCCAGGCTCCCCCACATTGGGCACCATGCCACACACGCGCATTGGGCGGTTCAGTTTCTGGTAGAGATAGTCGGCCAACGCTTTCCCTTCTAATGGAAGTAAAGTCTTGCAGCAGAGTTCCTTTTCGAGAAAAAGTTTTATCTCTTGCAAATCGATAGGACTGTACTGCCCACTTTCGAGCAGGTGCAAGTAATTAAACGTTTTCTTTTGCAGTGAAACGAGAACACCCGCCAACATTTTCTTGTTGTGTACCGTTTCTGGTTTGAGACGATCGGGCACTACGTTGTCGATATTCTTGATGAAAAGAATATCTGCCGCAATATCGTTAAGATTCTCAATCAATGCACCGTGGCCAGCAGGGCGGAAAAGCAGACTGCCATCGTCTAGGCGGAAAGGTTCGTTGTTTGGCGTAGCAGCAACGGTGTCCGTAGAACTCTTTTGTTCCGAAAAACTAATGTTATATTTCACGCCGAATTTCTCTTCCAGCGCAGGCACGTTTTCTTTGATGTGTGCTTCGAACAAAGAGCGATGTTCTGGCGATACGGTGAAGTGTACGTTCACAGTGCCGTCCGCTTCCTTGGCATAGAGTGCGCCTTCCACCAAATGTTCCTCGGCAGGAGTTCGAACACTATCCTCATAACGATGGAAAAGTAAAAGTCCTTTCGGAAGTTGACCATAGTTGAGGCCTTCTTTCTGGAGAAGTGCGTTAACAATCTTTTTATACTCGCCTTCTTTCAGAAGTTCTTTGCAACCTTTATTGTGGAGTGTCTTACACTGTGCATCCAATGCAAAGAAGAAAGCGTAATGCTCTAGATTGTTGAAGAATGTTTTTTCAAAGTCGGTCGTTGGAACATCATAGTTAGCTTCGCTGAACGAAAAGAGGTCTTTGAACATTCGGCTGGCAGCTCCACTGGCCGGCACAAATTTCACGATGTGGAGCGACTTGGCTGCTTCGTCCCACGCTTCTGCAAATGCTTGTTGCTCTTTTTTCGTGGGCTTCAGAATACCTTCCTCAACGCTGGCTGCAGCATAAAGTTTCAGATACGGAAAACCTGTTTTGAAACAGTTTAATTGTTCATTAAGTTTCTCTTCCGAAATACCTTTTTGAGCGAGTTGCTCTTTGTCTTTAGCACTAATCATATTTATCCCAGAATTTATTGCTACAAAATTACGCCTTTTCAATTATAGATTCAACTGTAACCTAAAGTTTTATCAGCAGATTCCTGCGTATTGAATGGTGGAACTTCAAAATCTAAAATAGCTGATAATGTTTTGATAACTACATATTTCTTTTATTCAGTTAGAAAGAGCTAATTTTGCTTTGCAAAAAAAACGAAAGAATGAAAGATATTTATTGTGAAGTCCACGAAGGACAAGAGTTTCAATATGCCTATAAGTATCCTCGTGCATCCTTGACGGCCGATAACGTAGTGTTTAGTTTTCACGATAAGAAATTATATGTCTTACTCGTGGAACGGGCAGCAGATCCCTATAAGTCCCATTGGGCTTTTCCGGGTGGTTTTCTGAACGTTGGCGAAGAGGATCTACCTGCATGCGCTCGTAGAGAATTGGAGGAAGAAACCCACTTGCAGGTGGGGACATTGGTAGAACTCGGTGTTTTCTCTCGTCCCGACAGAGATCCGCGTGGTCCTGTGGTGACCGTGGCTTATATGTCGTTTGCTCCGATGGAACAAGTTCTGGCCGATGATGATGCCGCCGATGCCCAGTGGACTCCCATAGACGCTCTGCCCAAGCTGGCTTTTGATCACCATGAGATACTGCTTGCTGCGCTCCGCCGACTCAATCGCTTGACGGATTTGATGGAAGCTTTCCCGAATTTCTTAGACACGGCACTCCCTCCTTCCGAACTTTGGTCGTTCCGCTCGGCTGTAGCGAATGCTCTGGAGACGGAAGAGCGCAGAGAAGAATGCGAGTAGGAGGATGTTCTAAAACTCTTTTATTGTCTTCGCTCGTGTTTCTTCTTAGTCTGTGTCTTAAAGGTTTTGTACTTGTCAAAATTTTTCGTATTTTACGCCCCCGAGAATCGCTTGAAATCGAGCGTAAAGGCCTGAGGACGAAAATAACGCAGTTTTGAGGCATCATTAAAATAGGCCTATTTAAAATTTCTCCTTGAGAAATTTTATTTTCTATACTACAAATTTTATTTTCTCCTTGAGAAATTGAAAATACAATAAGGGAATTTTCAAACGCAATAAGGTTCTCAGCTGAAAGTCTTATTGCATTTTTGGATAGAATAAAGAAAAATATGCCTTTATGGCTCGTTTTTACCCTTTAATTTATCCGAAAATGGAGTTCTTTTCACTTATTTTCTTTGGTGAAAGGGTTGCTAATGGTTGCAACTATGATTTTTGATGTTAACTTCGACCTTTCTCCAGGGAAAATGAATGTGTTTAATTTCTAGATTGAAAAAGTGGAATGTCAAATAAAACGACAGTAAGTAAGGTCTTTTCTTTCTGGAGAAGGCATGGCATGTCACATGAAAAAGTCTGCAATCTTTTGGGAAAGTGTTGCAGACTTTTGAGTATAAAACTCTAGCCTTCTGTTGCTAGAAAGCAATAAAGGACAGTTTGTCTTAGTAAACTTCAACGTAATTGGCCAAGCGTTTGGCTTTTTCTCGAATAGCATTTAAGTCGGCATTCGTCGGACCATTCACAACCACCACCCCCATACGGCGATGAAGTCTTGTTGTGGGTTTGCCAAAAATGCGGACATCGGCATCCTCCTCACACGTTTGTTCAAGTCCACGATATTGTGGTTGTTTTTCTGATTCTATGGGAGAGAGAATCACTGCGCTCGCTCCACATCTCATGAGTTTGATGCAGGGGATGGGCAAACCGATAACGGCACGTAGGTGGAGTTCGAACTCGTTGAAGTTGAGCGTATTGGCAAGTGTGACCATACCCGTGTCGTGGGGGCGAGGAGAGAGTTCTGAGAAGTAGACTTCATCACCTTTCAAGAAGAATTCTACGCCCCAGATACCTGCGCCCGTCAATGCTTCAGTCACTTTTGCCGCCATTTCCTCGGCTTTTTGCAACTGAGTGGGAGTAGTTGCTGCAGGTTGGAAACTTTCCCGATAGTCGCCATGTTCTTGCACGTGTCCAATGGGAGGGCAGAAGAGTGTGGGACCATTTTTCTGAGTGACGGTAAGTAGTGTAATTTCGCTGTCGAACTGGATGAATTCCTCAATGATAACTTCTTGAATGTCGCCTCGGCTTCCCTCTATGGCTGATGTCCACGCATCGTGAAGTTGGTCGAGATTTTTTACAAGGCTCTGCCCGTGTCCAGAACTCGACATTAAGGGTTTGATAACACATGGGAAACCTATTTCGTTGGCCGCCGCTTGTAACTCATCGTAGTTCTTTGCATAGAAATAGCGAGCAGTCTTAACGCCTAGTTCTTTAGCAGCTAAATCGCGGATAGCTTTACGATTCATCGTGAAATTGACAGCACGAGCGGACGGCACAACTTGTATGCCCTGTTCCTCAAAATCGTAGAGCCGCTCCGTACGGATGGCTTCGATTTCGGGAACAATGATGTCGGGACGATGCTTGCGAACGGCTGCCTCTAGGGCATTGCCATCGAGCATAGAGAATACTTCCGCTTCATCGGCTACTTGTTGTGCTGGAGCTCCAGCGTAACTGTCGCACGCAATAACATATTGTCCCAAGCGTTTGGCCGCAATGGTAAATTCTTTGCCTAATTCGCCAGATCCGAGCAATAAGATTTTCTTCATTGATAAATGCTTTATAAATGGAAAAGCACACAGCGTCCGAGAAGAGGTGTGTGCTTAGTGTTTTATTAACAGAGGGAGGTTGAGAGCGAACCCATTGTGGAGTCCGTGTCATCATTTGTGGGCAGTGTCACAGGCTGATAGAAGCGGGCAAATTCCCGAAGAAATTTTAGAGTGTCTTCGCGTGGCGAAGTGCGATGTGGTAAAGAATCAGTCATAGGCAACTTGCTTTATAATTTATTCTTGTGCGGTTAGTGGCTGCATTATTTCTCCTATTTCGCCGCATCTGTTTATTCAAACGCAGAGCCTATACTTTTAGTATGTATTTCTTGATTTATTTTCTGCTTTTCTGTGTTTTTCTTCTCTCATAACAGTAAAAACAAATAGAGTTCCCCTGTACAGGAGAACTCTGTCTATATAAAAATGTGTGGATAAGCTCTGTTTAGATGGCGTTAAGCTGAATATTATGCTCTTCCGCCATGCGGCGCATATTCATGATAGCGTAACGCATCCGTCCAAGAGCTGTGTTGATGCTAACGCCTGTCAGTTCGGCAATCTCTTTGAAAGAAAGCTCCTTATAGTAGCGCATATAGACAACATCCCGCTGACTTTCCGGAAGATGATTCATCAAATTCCGCACATCGTTTAGGATTTGGTCGTTCACCAAACTATTTTCGATGCAAGTGTCAGCCAGTTTTGCATTATTAAAAATATCGTATTCTACTTCATCATTAGAAACTACCGTATTAGCATTCTCTACGCGAAAGAAATCGATAATGAGATTGTGTGCTATGCGCGTCAGCCACGCATAGAACTTACCACTTTCGTGATATTTGTTCTGACGTATGGTTATAATAGCCTTGACAAACGTTTCTTGGAAGATATCCTCCGCAACATCGTCATTACGTACAATATAATTTATATAGGAATAGAGCCTATCTTTATAGCGGGACAAGAGAACATCAAAAGCCTCATTATCTCCTTGTGCATAAAGGCCGACAAGAATTTCGTCCGGCTGAAAATTGAGAGTAGTCATTACTTTCAGATGTTTTGATTTTGGAGTAATGCTGTTTCGATAGGCAGTAATTTTATAGTTATCGGTTGCAAATGTAATAAATGTATGTTATAAAACAATACTTGGGTGCGGAAAATAACACAATAAAACTATAATTCTAGCGTTTACGCGATGGTTTATAGATATTTTGTGAGGAATTTTTCCATAGCGCGGTAGAAGTCAAAGCGATTTTCTTGATTGTGGAAACCATGTCCTTCGTTTTCTTTTACCATGTATTCTATTTCTACGCCATTCTTTCGGAGAGCTTCTACCATTTGGTCGCTTTCTGCTTTATTGACGCGTGGATCGTTAGCTCCCTGAGCAATAAAGAGTGGTACGCGTATTTTGTCGGCATGGAGTGCCGGTGAAGCAGCCGCTAGCAAGTCGTGATCAGTTTCTGGATTGCCCACTTGTTCGTACATCATTTCAAGCATTGGCTTCCAGTAGGGTGGGATAGTCTTCATGAAGGTGAAGAGGTTTGAGACACCGCAATAGTCTATACCGCAGCAATAGAGCTCTGGCGTAAAGGCGAGGCCGGCCAAAACAGCATAGCCCCCATACGACGCACCATAAATGGCTACTCGTTTGGAGTCAGCAATACCTTCTTTTATGAGGTAAGCCACACCATCAGAGATGTCGTCCTGCATCTTGCGTCCCCATTCTTTGTAGCTGGCTTCTAGGAATTTGCGTCCGTAACCTGTTGAACCACGGAAGTTCATGCTAAAGACAGCATAACCACGATTACAGAGAAACTGAACGACAGAGTCGAATCCCCAATAATCGCGTGCCCAAGGACCTCCATGTGGATGGATGATAACAGGATGAGGAGTAGGATTCTTTTTATTGAAGCTTTTAGGCAAACTGAGATAAGCCTCCAGTTCTAGTCCATCACGCGTAGTATATTTGACTGCTTCCATTTCAACCATTTCTTCTTTGTTGAGCCATGGTGAAAGACTAGCAATTTTTCGAGGCTGATCTTCGTGAATGTCGTAGTAGTAATATGCCCCTTTATTGCGATCGCTACCCACATAAAGTAGATACTTCTCTTCAGCCTTATCGCAATCGCTCATACCGCAGTGGAGACCAGGGAAGAAGCTCCTCATTTTTTCTTTTAAGTTCTTTTCTTCCTCGTCAAAGTAATGGCGTACAGGCTCTTTGTGGCCGCTACAGAATACGCCCAGTAGTTTCTTTCGCTTTCGGGAGTAGCTGATAGAAGATATATCGTAAATGGGGTTTTCATAGAGCATTTCTATTTCCTCGCACGTAGCAGGATCCATGAGAACCAAGACAGATTTGTCGCGTCCTAAATTTGTTGCAGCGTACACATACTTATTGTCAGGCGTAAATATTATGAAATCAACGCTTTCCTTGAAGCTCGTTGTCAGTACTGCACGAAAATCTTCGTTGTCATGATCGCGGTAGAGAATCTGAGTATTTACACCGTCAACAATGGCCGTTACAGATCGAAGAACTCCATTGTGGTCAGTCATCCATCCCTGCCAATTTCCAGGATTCTCTGCTAGTTGTGTCAGTTCTCCAGTTTTCAAATCAAGACGATACGGGTCAAAAACCTCGGGATTACGCTTATTCATGCCAATAAGCACTTGGTCTGGAATATCTTCTAGGTCATCAATGATTCTTACACGTACTCCGTCGAAAGGAGTATAACAGCGGAGGTCAGAACCATCAAGATTTACACCGAAGAGGTGATAGTTCTCGTCGCCTCCATCATCTTTCATAAATAATATGCGCGTATTGTCCACCCAAAAATAGCCATCAATGCTTCGCTCGGTTTCGTGGGTCAGCTGCGTGGCTTCTTCTTCGTCCAAGTTGCGAACAAAAATATTCATTCGGTCTTGATAGGGCGCCATGAAGGAGAGATGCTTCCCGTCGGGGGATAATTGAAACGCTGCTTGCGGACTATTGCGAAAAAAATCTTCCAGGGGGATTTGGCGTACGGACATAGTTTTGTTTTGATATGATTATGGAACGCAAAAATAATAATTTCCGCTGGATTATAAGGATTCCATATTTTTATGGTACATTTGTATAATGTTTAAGGAGGTGTAACCTACATGGATTTTATAAATGTTATAGCAGTTGTTGTTGATGTCTTGTTGATAGCCGTCATTCTATTTTTTTCCTCAAAAGAGAGAATTAGAGCCTTTTTCTCAAAAAAGAACGGAAAAAGCTCTCAGGAGGATAATTCTAAACACGCTGAGAATCTCTTAAAATCGATCGGTTGCACGTACACTCGAGAAAAACGCAAGGATGACCTCGTAGAATTTCGTTTTAATTTCCAAAATGGATATTATAATATGCGGATTTTTCCCCATAGTGGTGAGGTGGTTATTTTCTTTCAAGGTATCGCAGAAGTATCTGCTGAAAAAATAGATTTATTGCGAGTTATTTGTAATCGGGTTAATACTATAGTTCTTTGTCATACAGTTTATTATGCATATAGTGATGATAAAAAGAATATGATTGTCCATATTTCTGCACCTTTCTTTTTTACTGATGATACTCTGCGGACAAAAGATGCCTTTTTAACTCTTTTGGAAGGATTCTTTGATGTTCGAAGAATCTTTACAAATGAGTTTTTGCTTCTAGAAAAAGAAGGTTCCTCTTCTTCGCCTTATGACGTAGAGAAAAATAATTTGAACTATGCGCGTGAAAATGCATTGTTGGACTCTCTTGAACTTTTTCACTTAAATAATGAAGGAAAAGTAAAAAAGACTGATAATGAATCGTTTAATTATAGATCAGGGGCGAGACTACCTATAAGTGTTGCTTCTCTTTTAGCTACTGTTTTTCAAATAAATCAGCCTTCAATAATTGATATTACTATAGTATCAGATAGTATTAAGACTTTGTCGTCAGCTGAACAAGTTAAAACTTTCAATGTGCTTTCTTCTCTTATTGCTGAGGAAGAGGAAGGGAAGCCTTCTTTTGTTAAAGATGTTGTTACTCTGCTTGTGAAGTATAAATATCAGACGAAAGAAAATGACTCTCTGCGTATAGCTACGATTGTTCTTAAAGCAGATAAGGAAACTCAAGAATGTCTTTATGTAGTGGCGGCTGTTGCTGATGTCAATGCAGAAGCTGGAGCCTTTGAAGTGCCAGGAGCCTTGAAGTCTTCTAGTTTCTATTTGGCTTATGATAAGGGCGATAATGAGCAACGCTTGAAAGAACTGGCTTATATGCGGCAGGATGCAATTGATAAAATCTTTGCGGGCAAACAAGAAGAGCTTACGGAAGATCAGCAGATGTTAGCATTGTGGCAAACGGATGACTTTGCTCAGAAGGTTTATTGGGGAAGGAAATGCTTTCGTCAAGAACGTTATTATGAGGTGATTGCGTATCTGGCACCCGTTTGGAATAAGATGTTGGCGTATGAGCTTCCCAAAGATGAAGCAATCCAAAACACTTTGTTCTTAACTGCCTTTTATTTGGGTTCTTCTTATGCAGAGTTGAAGCTCTATGATCAAGCTTATTATTATTTGGATGGCATTTTTCATATAAGAGATATAGGTGTTAGTATCGCCTATGTAAATACATTAGTAAATGCGCGCGATTTTCGCTCCCTTTACGTTATAAATACTCTTATTAAAGAGCTCCGAGAGAAGTACACTGATGGAGCAGAGCCAATGACGGACGTAGAAGAGCGCTTTATGAACTTTCTTCGTCGTCGTTGGGCTTATGTACATGTTGAACTTGGCGACTTGATCAGTGCTGAAAACGTTTATAAGAAAATGTTGAAAGAACCGTTAAATGCTGATTTTGCATTGAATGAACTTGCCTATATTCAGAAGCTTAGAGAGAATAACTCTATCCTATTATCTGATGATGGCTCAGAAAAATCATTAAAAGATTTAGATATATGATCGTATCTCCCTCCCTTCTGTCTGCGGATTTTGGAAATCTGCAGCGTGACATAGAAATGCTAAATGCTAGTGAAGCTGATTGGTTTCATCTCGATGTGATGGATGGCGTTTTTGTACCCAATATCTCTTTTGGCTTTCCCGTTATGGAAGCAATGGCTAAAGCAGCTAAGAAACCATTGGATGTGCACCTGATGATTGTAGAGCCACAGAAATTTGTGAGTCAAGTGGCCGCTTTAGGTGCCAAGATAATGAATGTGCATTATGAAGCTTGCATACATCTTCATCGCGTAGTTCAACAAATTAAAGATGCGGGAATGATGGCAGGTGTCACTCTTAATCCACACACCCCCGTTTGCTTGCTTGAGGATATTATTCAAGATTTGGATCTCGTTATGCTTATGAGTGTGAATCCGGGTTTTGGCGGACAGAAATTTATAGAAAATAGCCTCCAAAAGACACGTCAGTTGCGTGAACTTATAGATCGTAAGGCTTCAAAAGCTTTGATAGAAGTGGATGGAGGGGTCAATAGAACGACTGGAAAACAGTTGAAAGAAGCTGGAGCCGATGCCCTTGTAGCTGGAAGTGCCATCTTTAAGTCTTTCGATCCTGTTGGTGAGGTGGCTGCATTAAAGTGCCTGTAAATGATTTTTTAGTATCAACTTAACTAAACTTTTTTAGAAAATAATTATTGATGAATCCTCTTTTAGATAATACTACTCTATTTTCTTTGATGCGCACACTTCAAAATGCGCGTAAAATTGTAATTATGGGGCATAGAGGACCAGATGGCGACGCTTTAGGTGCTGCGCTGGGTTGGGCCGAATATTTGCAAGGATTAGGAAAATCAGCTATTATTGTAATGCCTAACCCTTTCCCTGATTTTCTCCGTTGGCTTCCTAACTCGGAGAAGGTGGTTTTCTATGACCATAAGCGTGACGTTGCTCGCCACTTGATAGAAGGTACAGACCTTATTTGTATGTTAGACTTTAATTCGTTGCATCGTTTACAGGAAATGGGTGATGTTGTAGCTAATTCAAAGGCAGAGCGTTTGATGATAGACCATCACTTGTCTCCTGATACGACATGTGCTCAAACTATTATCTCTCATCCCGAGATGAGTTCTACTTCAGAACTTGTCTTTCGCCTAATCTATCAGTTGGGAGGATACGAAACAATGACAACTCAGGGGGCTTCCGCGCTCTATTGTGGTATGATGACCGATACAGGAGGTTTTACTTACAACTCGAATAATCCTGAAATCTATACCATTATTAGCAAATTACTGGAGAAAGGAATTGACAAGGATAAGATATATAGAAATGTTTTCAATACTTATTCTGTAGATCGTTTGCGCTTACAAGGCTATATACTTTATGAGAAATTGAAGTTTTATGCGGATAATAAGGCTAGTATCTTCACTATAACGAGGAATGAAATGAAAGATTTTCATTTCATTCGTGGCGATGCTGAGGGGTTGGTAAATATGCCCCTGCAAGTGAAAGGTATGCGTTTGAGTATCAGCCTTCGAGAAGATACAGAAAAAGATGTTGTTAGGGTTTCGTTGCGCAGTGTTGATGATTTTCCTTGTAATAAAATGGCAGAAGAATTTTTCAATGGTGGAGGTCATCTTAATGCCAGTGGCGGAGAACTCCCTTTTCCCTTGGAAGAAGCTGTGAAGACGACAGAGCGTGCGATAGAAGCTTATAAAGACTTGCTCTGAAAAAGCTGTGTTACGGCTATTTGTAAAGAAGAACGGCTTTTTGGATAGATACTTATCGGTGTGACAACAAATGTCTATTTTAAAGTTTTGTTGTCACACCGTTGTCGCACTAGTAATGAGAACTTTTTCAATACTTTAGCAATTAAGTGTGACAACGTGACGATGTGACAACAGGAAAATGTTCTTAAGGAGAGCGTTATCTCTCTTCATAATCATCCTTTCTTTATCATCTTCTTAAATACAATAAGTGTGTCAGCTGACATCCTTATTCTGTCAGCTGACATCTTTATTGTATTCTTTTATGCAATAAGGAGATTTACGCCCAAAAGCATCTGCTCCTTTTCAGTTCAAATTTCATTATTCAGCCATTATTTTACTACCTTTGTGCGCCTATGGATAATCCCTCTTTTTCAGAATTCCTGTCGCACCACGTTTCGGGGCCAATTCAAAAGTTGGCTATCGATGCAGGTTTCACATGTCCTAATCGTGATGGTCGGGTAGGTAGAGGAGGATGTTCTTACTGCAACAATTATAGCTATAGTCCGCAGTACTGTGATCCGCACTTGAGCGTGACAGAACAAATTCAACGAGGAAAAAATTTTTTCTCTCACAAGGCGAAGAGTAATACGCACTACTTGGCTTATTTTCAGTCGTATTCGAACACGTATGCTTCTTTAGAACGTTTGCGCCAACTCTATGAAGAGGCATTGAGTGTTCAAGATGTTGACGGCCTTGTGATAGCTACGCGTCCCGACTGTGTGGAGGTGGACGTTCTGGATTATTTAGCAGTGTTGAATAAAGAAGCTTTTGTACACATTGAACTAGGTGTAGAAAGTACCTATGACGATGTGTTGAAACGCATCAATAGAGGACATGATTTTGCTTGTGCGCAACGAACTATTAGAGCCATTGCAGAGCGCGGACTGACGATTGGAGTACATCTCATTATGGGACTTCCCACTGTTACGCAAGATCGTGATGTGGAGCAAGCAGACAGAATAAATGAATTGCCAATTGATGTGCTTAAACTTCATCAGTTGCAAATTCTTCGAGGAACAGTTATGGCGCAAGATTTTATACACCATCAAGCGGACTATTCTTTGATGACAGCAGAGGGGTACGCTCAGCTTGTTGCACGATTTTTGAAACGTTTGAAGCCCTCTGTGGCACTTGAACGTTATGTTTCGGAATCGCCAAGCGAACTGCTTATTGCTCCACGTTGGGGCATAAAACCGCAGAAGGTGGAAATGTTGGTAAATAAGTATTTGACAGAGATATGTTAATATTCAAAATTATGGTCCCCACTCAGCAAGGAGGACTAGACGAGCAGTTGAATAGTCTCAGTGTTCAACTTGTCGATATGCTGAAAAATGAAAAACTTACTCTGACTCAACTATTGGTTACACGTATTTATCTTTCAGATGCAGCTAATCAGTTAGAAGTTCTCCATCAACATCCTCTTTGGAACCAGCTCAAAGCAGGTGCTATTAGCTTTATTGAACAGCCCTTATTGAGTGGTGAGAAAGTAGCTCTACACTGTGTTTTAACAACAGAATTGAATGTAGAAAAAGTAGGTACTCCTGAGCGAATGAAGATGGGCATAGGGGCGTTGAAAATATTGTTTCAATCAGTTCGTTTCACAGCGGCTGAAGCAAAAAGCCTCTCCGCAGAAGAAGAAACAATTGAAACGTTCCGTCGACATCAACAATTCTTGAAAGAAGAAGGGCTTACACTTGAAGCAAATTGTCATCGCACGTGGTTCTATGTGCGAGATGTGGATAGAAACTACCAAGGTGTGGTTGTGGGGCGTAATAAAGTATTTGCTAAAGAAGGGCTTACAGGAGATACTCATTATATAGCCTCTACGGGTATTGGTGGCTATCCTTCCAATGCAGAATCGATTGTATGTGCTGATTTTTTGTCTGTTGATGGTTTGCAACGCAACGATGTTCGTTATCTTCAGGCACTTGAATACCTCAATCCCACTCGTGAATATGGCGTGGCGTTTGAACGCGCTACAAGTTTAGATGCAAATGGGCAACGATATTTGATGTTGTCAGGTACAGCTAGCATTGATAACCAGGGAAAAGTGCTTTATGAGAGAGATGTTCAAGCACAGACTGAGCGTCTGTTTCTTAATATTGAAAAATTGCTGAACGACGGAGGGGCTTCTTTGTCTAATTTGGAATATGCTATTGTTTATTTGCGTGACATCTCTGATTATCCCGTAGTGGCAGCGTATTTGAAAAAGAGATTGCATCATCTTCCAGTGCTAATTGTTGAGGCTCGTGTATGTCGCCCTGGTTGGTTGATAGAAGTAGAAGGAATTGCTCGTTTAGCACTCTCTTAATTTATAGTTAGTTTCGTCCTTTTCGGATTTATTTTAGAAGCCTCGTTAGGTTCTCAATTTTGAGATATTTTAAAGTATTTTTTAAGCACTTGTGTTTCTGCTCATAAATTTTAATTGTTGGAAATGTGAGTGCTTTTAAAATACGTAATCTATTGTTTTTTAGGATGTAATTGTGGATTGGTTATTCTTCTATAGCATTTGTTTTCTATAAATGTTGTGTACCAATCCATCAATGCTTAACCATATTTACCTTTGTTGATTGTTAAAAAATATAAACTAATAATTTATTAGTTGCAATACTTGCGTGTCAAATGATAAGAAAAAATTATCTTTGTCCCAACGTATAATTGTGTGTAAACACTGAATTAAATATAACTACAAAATAATCAATTACTTAAAGGTATGAAGGACCGATTTAACCGATTGGGAACTGCAATGCTAGGTGCGTTGTGTTTGCTTTCAACTTGCGGTATTACTTACTCTTGTTCGGATAATGATCTGGATGAAAAGAAACCAGCGTTTCTTGGAGCGAGTATATATGATGAGTTGAATAACCGTACCGACAGAACATTTAAGACTACAATTCGTCTGGTGAATGATTTGGGGTATAAGGATGTGCTGTCGAAGACGGGTAGCTTGACGCTCTTTGTGGCCGATGACAAAGCCTATGAACATTTCTTCCAAACCACAACTTGGAAAGATGGCAATGGTAATCCCATTAGAAGCTATGATCAGCTCTCAACAAATCAGAAGCGCGTATTGCTCAACAACTCTATGTTGAATAATGCGTATGTAATGGAGAAGCTCTCCAATACAGAAAATAATGGTAAAAACTTGTGTTTACGCCAAGTCTCTAATGCAACGGCAACTGACACAGTGCCGTATTGGAGATGGTATCAGTTGCCTGAAAATCTTAATCAGCCTGATGCTGATGGTACGGATGCAGGTGATACTAAATACTGGAACTACTACCGTAGAGAAGCTCGCGGTGGTATATATATGGCAGTGGATGCAACTAATCCAATGATGACTCACTTCCTCGAAGGAAATATGAATGAGAAGAAAGTGAAGCATGATGACGTTGCTTTCATCCTGAACCTTCCAAATGGAAGTTGGCCTGAAACGGAGAATCGTAGCTATATCTACAATCGTCGAGTTGTTGAACAAGATGTGACTTGTCTGAATGGTTACTATCACGTTCTCGATTCAGTTCTTGTGACTCCTCCTAATATGGCTGAGGTGATTCGTACAAATGGTGATACGAAGTATTTCAATGCTTTGCTAGATCGTTTTAGTGCGCCATACTTTTCTCGTACATTGACGGATGAATATTCAGCTCTCCATAATATAAATGGTGACTCAATCTTCCAGAAACGTTATATTTCTTCAAACTCTCAAGGTAACGTTGCTATTGCCCTTGATCCAAAAGGAAAGTCGCTGGTAGATTTTCCAAAACTAGGCTTTGATCCAGCTTGGAATACATATGCGATATCTTCTTCTACGAAGAAAGAAAATGATATGGCGGCTATGTTCGTACCAAGTGATAAAGCTATGAAGGAATACTTCCTTAATGGTGGAGGTCGTGTTCTTATCAATCGTTATGGTAAAAAGGCAAACACAGAAGAGAATTTGCTTTTCAATATTCAGCAGATTCCTCTGAGTGTGATCCAAGCACTTGTTAATAACTTGATGAAGGACTCTTATGCAGAGACCGTTCCTAGCAAGTACTTGACCATTATGAATGATGCTCAGGATCAAATGTTCCCAGCAACAACTTATGGAAGTGAAGCTGCTTACAAGAATTTGTTTGAAAAGACTCTTCTTGCTAATAATGGTGTAGTATATATAATGAATACTGTTATTACTCCTGCTGACTATGCAGCTGTAATAGCACCAGCTATCCTTCAATCAAACACGAAGGTGATTCGCTCAGTGTTGCGTGCAGATGAACCATATATTGATGGTACTTCTTATACAAGCGCTCCCTTGAAGCAGTATTTCAGTACTTACTTGAAAGCTATGCAGAGCCGCTTCTCTTTCTTTGTTCCGACAGATGACGGACTTGCAAAGTATGGTTATGTGGATCCTGTATCTATGTCAAGTGGTATTCCTTCCAATCGTCGTTATTGGACTTTCGAGTATGGTGCAACTTCTGCAACGGATAACTCTCCTCGTTTGCCCATCAAAGCTATTGCACGCAAATACAATCCCGACAAGGATCGAGATGCTTCTGTAGACGGTCAAGTTACAGGTCGTTATCAGTCATTGCCCAATGACGTTTTGGATAATTCCTATGCGAATAATGACTATGGTGCAACAAAACGTGAGTTGCTCATTGAAATGGTAAATCAGCATATTGTGGTTCATGAGAACAATGATACTAGAGGTATGAATGCTGGTAATCGTTTCTTCACCTCTCGCAGTGGCGCTCCTATCTATTTGGCTCATGCTGGCGATGCTAATAATAATGGTCGTGGAATGAAGGTCGAAGGTGGTTTGCAGTTGGATCAAAATAGCGATGCTTCTGCAGACAATAACAATGTAAGTACTGTTACGGAAGGTTTTGACATGACTTCTGAAAAGAATGGTTATGGTAATGGTATGACTTACTTGCTCGATCGCCCGATGCAGCCTACAATGAATTCGGTTTTCGCAATTATGCGCGATCATTCAGAATTCAGCCAATTCTATGATCTCTGTAATTTCTTTGACTCAGAACTGCTTCAGAAGGCAGGCTTTAAAGATAGTATTAACGGAAAGGCTAATGAAGCAGCTCTTTGGAATAACGAGCAGAATAAGTATCGTATCTTTGTAGCTGAAGACAATGCTGGTAATCATCCTGCAAATGGAGAAAAACTGGTCCGTTTCTTCAATAACTACCGTTATACTATTTACATTCCTACTAATGCAGCTATGGCTGCAGCTGTTGCTAATGGTCTACCTACTTGGACTTCGATTCAAAATTATCTCGATGCAAATACGGACGCTGCAACTGGTGTAGTAAATTCTGATGCCAAGATTAAGGCACAAGCTATGATTGTATGCCTTGTGAACTTCTTGAAGTATCACTTCCAAGACAATGCTTTCTATGTAGATAATGCCACTAATAGTGGTACGTATCAAACATCTTGTATTGATAACGATAGAAATGTGTATATGTCTATTGGCTTGAAGCAAACGACAAATGCAATTGAATTAAAGGACCTTAATGGTGATACTCGTCATGTTATTGCGCCTTATAATTTGGTTGCCCGTGACATGAACTTTGACAGAGCTCCTTCTAATATGACGCAATCTCGTTATGTGAAGGTCTCTTCTTATGCTGCTATTCATCAGATTGATGGAGTTCTCAATTTTATGAAGTTAAAATCCGGCCGTTATGATAGTGCTTGGACAACATCTGGCAGTGCAAGACGATTTGTTGCAAAATACAGACCATACAAATAATATAGTATTATGAATAACATGAAGTATCTACTGACCCTCGTTCTGTGTTTCTGCTTTTCTATTGCATTTGCACAGACTCGAATCACTGGTCATGTATGGAGTAAAGGGGAAGGTGCGATTGTTATGGCAAACGTAATTGAGAAAGATGCCAATAACCGTAACGTTTCTGCAACGCAGACCGATGCAAATGGTAATTTCTCATTAGCCATCAAGAATCCCAATAACCGACTCCAAGTATCTTATATTGGTTATGTCACTAAAGTGACGACCATTGGTGCACAGCGTTCTTTCCGTATAGAACTTGTGGATAAGAGTACCTTGAAGGAAGCAGTTATAACGAGTACACGTCGTGTGAAGTCGAATGGTTTGACAATTCCTGAACGTGAAATCTCTGTAGCTAAGCAGACACTTAACATGGACGACATGGAAGGTCTTTCTTTTGAGACTGCTGGTGAAGCTTTGCAAGGTCAGATTGCAGGTTTGGACATTGTTGCAAATTCTGGTAACCTTGGTGCTGGTACATCCATGCGTTTGCGTGGTGTATCTTCAATTAACGGTTCTCAAGAACCGCTGATTGTTGTGAATGGTTACATTATGGAGGATTATAACAAGAGCGATCTCGATCTTTCTAATCTTGAAAATCAAGAACAGTTTGCTACTTTGTTGCAGGTTAGCCCTGAAGATATCCAAAGTATCAACGTCCTCAAGGATGCTGCAGCAACAGCTATCTGGGGTTCTCGTGGTTCTAATGGTGTGATTGAAATTGTAACTCGTCGTGGTGCCCGCGGTAAAACCAAGGTAAATGTTGGTTATCGTTTCAATGGCTCATGGCAGCCTGAAGGCATGAAGATGCTCAATGGTGATGGTTACACGATGATGTTGAAGGAAGCTTACTTCAATCCAACTCAGAGCGACAATGCTTCTGGTATTGCTGAAATTATGTATCTCCAGAACTATCCAGCTTATTATGGTAATTATAATAAGAATACTGATTGGTTCAAAGAAGTAACACAATTCGGTCAGTCTCATAGTGTTGACCTCGCTGTTGCAGGTGGTGGTGAAAAAGCAACCTTCCGTATTTCTGGTTCTTATGTTCACGAAACAGGTACCATCATTAAGCAGGCTTTGGATCGTTTCACAACGCGTCTGGCTTTGGACTATTGGGTAAGTGATCGTATCAAGTTTACTTCTGATTTTGGTCTTACATATACAAAGAATGATAAGAACTACGACGATAATCTACTGAACTATGCATATCAGGCAATGCCTAATATGACAGTTTATCGTAATGAATATCGTGAAACTGCTGACGGAGTAGGTGAGTATTACAATACCGGTGAATACTTCATCATGCCTCCTGCTGCAGGTGCTGCAGGTTTAGTCGGTGCTAATAGTAACCGTTCTTCTTACTATCTTGCTGATATGGTGAGAAATGGTAATCCTGTTGCAATTGCAAATCAGGCTTGGCGTAGATGGTCTACTTACACCATTACCCCACAATTCTCTTTGGAATACAAGCTCTTAGGTAAGGCTGATGATGAAACTCAGTTGAATTATACGGGTGAAGTGTATATGAATGCTTATACTGAAACTCGTGATGCATATTATCCTCACAGTCTTACGTCTCGTGCATGGTCTGATGGCGTTGATTTGACTTCTAATTCTGATTTCAAGAATCTTCAGTTCACGACTCGTCATTCTTTTGTATTCAAACCCTATTTTTACAATAACAACCACTCTCTTCAAATTCTTGCACGTTTCGAGGTTGGTTCAAGTAATAGTACTCACCAAAATTCTAGTAATTCTGGTATCAATGGTGGTATTACTGACGCAACTGTTCCTGGTTATCTAACAGGTAGTAGTACTTCGACTGGTAAAGGTCACACAATGAGTGGTATCAGCTCTATCCACTATTCTTACGGTTCTAAGTATTCTGTCGATGTTACGTTGCGTGCAGATGGTAGCACCCGTTTTGGTTCTGGCAGTAAGTGGGGATTCTTCCCTGGTGTATCAGGTCGTTGGAATATTAGTGATGAGAAATTCTTTCAACCTGTTAAAAAGGTTGTAAGTATGTTGGCCTTCCGCCCAGGTTGGGGTATTACTGGTAATGCTCCAGGTTCTGAGGGACTAATCTTTAATAAGTATTCAGCAGCAGGTGTTTATAATGGTGTAACAGCTATCGTTCCTTCTAATCTTCGCCTCACTGAGTTGAAGTGGGAGAAGACAAAGTCTTGGAACTTAGGTTTCAACTTAAATTTATTAGAAGACCTTTTGCAGTTTGATTTGAATATATATAATAAGAGAACGACTGATTTGCTTAATAGCGGTGTAAGTGTCCCTTCTTCAACAGGTTATGCTCGTCTGGATTATGCTAATGTAGGTTCAATGAAAAATGAAGGTTGGGAACTTTATCTCACTACACGTCCAATCTTTAAGGTTGGAAAGTTTAGTGCAAAACTTCGTTTCAATATTGCTCAGAACATAAATACTATCACCCAAATGGATGCTTCCGTTTTGGCAAGTAATAACACAGAGGTGAATTATGAGAATGAGCAAGTATTACGCCGTGTTCAGATTGGTAATGCTTTAGGTGGTATTTATGGTTATCGCTACAAGGGTATTTATGCATACGACTATGCGCATAATGGTTATTTCTTGAATGATGATAAGAACCAATACTTCTATAGTGGAAATACTCCTAATAATCCTGATGGAACAAATCGTAATACAGCGAAGAATTCGGGTAAGACGGCTCCTATCGCCCGTGATGCTCAAGGTAATGTGATTTACGATAAGAATGGTAATCCGCTACCGATGATGTACAACTATGGAGGTATTAACTATCAATTCCAGGGTGGTGATGTAATTTATGATGATATTAACCATGATGGTGAAATCAACCAATTAGATATTGTATACCTTGGCGGTTCTAACCCGAAAGTAAATGGTGGTTTTGGTATCGACTTAACTTATGGTAACTGGCAGTTAAAGACTAACTTCAACTTCCGTATAGGTAATAAGATTCTAAACCTTGCACGTATGTACGCCGAAGATATGCGTACAAACCGCAATCAAAGTGCATCTGTGAACCATCGTTGGAGAAAGAATGGTCAAGTAACTCAGATTCCACGCGCGATGAATGCATCTATCGGTGTATCTTATAATGCATTGATTAGCGATCGCTATGTTGAACCTGGTGACTTCCTTCGTTTCCAGTACTTCCAGCTTTCTTATTCAGTTCCTGCTAAGCAGTTGAAGAAGTATGGCTTGAGTTCGCTTCGTTTTGCTTTCTCTGGAAACAATTTATTGTTCTGGACGAAATATTCAGGTGTAGATCCTGAACATTCGGCTTATGGATTTAGTCCATGTACCGATAGTTCACAAACTCCGCGTTCTCGCTCCTTTACCTTTAGTTTGAACTTTGGTTTCTAATTGGAAGAAGACAATGAAAATGAATAAAATATATGTCAAGTTACTCTCTTTAGCAGGTATTCTCTGCTTTGGTGGAGTATTGCAATCATGTGACGATTACTTGACCGTCTATCCGACCGACCAGATTACAGAAGAAAAATTCTGGGAGGATAAGAACGACCTTAATAATGTCCGTGCAGGTGCTTATACGATTCTCAATCGTACCACTCCAAGTGTTATGCTGTGGGGAGAACTTCGCTCAGATAACTTTAAGTTAATGAAGTTGGATAATACATCGCTGCTTCATTTACAAGAAGGTGTTCTCATGCCTTCAGAGAATATGTTCTCTTGGTCTACTTTCTATACTGGTATTAATTATTGTAACCTTGTTCTCTCTAGAGGACAGCAAATGGTTAATAAAGGTGTAGACCCTAGTCTTGGGACAGGTGAATGGCGTCCTATTAAAGCGGAAATGGAAGCACTCCGTGCCTTGTATTATTTCTACCTGATTCGTGCATTCCGTGATGTACCTTATGTTTCGGAACCAGTGTCAACAGATAAGCAAGCTATGGCAGCGCGTATCCCTGCAACTCCCGGAGTTGCTATTCTTGGCGATCTTATAGATTCTTTAGAGGTCGTAAAAGATTATGCAGCTGATAACTTTGGTTCCGAAAACGATAATAAAGGGCGTTTCACGAAGCGTGGTATCCGTGCCTTACTTGCAGATATGTACCTTTGGCGTGGATGTCTTCTCAAAAATTATACGAAGAAACCAACGAATACTCCCTATGGACACATCATTAATATTTCTGATGTGACAACGGACTCTATTGTTGGGAAAGATACTCTTAAAGTTTCACGTACGGCAAAAGGTAAGGTTATAAATGACGCTTATACTAACGCTTTAGCGCAGGAATGCTTTAATAAGGCTATCCAGCATTGTGATGCCGTACTGGATTATATGAAAGCAAAATATCAGGAAAATTTGCTGAAGAATACTTCTGCTTCTACAATTGAGAAAACTCAGCCTTATCCTTTGATTCGTATTGTCGAAGTAACGGGCGGTACTCCCGATGTTGCTTACAATAGTATCTTTGGTGATAAGAATTCCTCTGAGAGTATCTTTGAAGTGCAGTTTGATGGTGTAAACAATGTTAATGGTGCTTATGGCAGATATTTAAGTAACTATACATCTTCAGGTGTTTCTACTTCTGCTTTTGTTGTCAATTCTTTGTTCGCAAATGTCAATAGTAATGAGTCTGCAAAAGGTTTTGGACGTACGGACTTCCGCATGCTTGAGACTATGCAAATAAGTCAAGTTACATCCTTCTCTGCTAATGCTGTTTATCCGTATATCAAAAACCTTGCAAGTTCTGTTTCTGCAAATAATTGGCAAGAGATGGGTAAAGGTGGAAACTATACATTCCGCACCTCTTCAACTTCTGATGCCAATTGGCCAGTTTATCGTCTTTCAGATATTATGTTGATGAAGGCAGAGGCTATTGCCCGCAAACATGCAGAATCAGATAAGGCTGCGACAGCTTCGGGTATTGTTAATGCAGATATTTGCGAAGGATTTGATATGGTAAATGCTCTCTTCGGTAGATACAATCCAGGTCTGAAACCTGCTACAGCAACGGAGCAGAGTGAGTATAAGAGTACTCGTCTCAATACAGACCGTACGAATCTCAATATCTATTATGGTAAAGATAAGACAGCAGCTAATTTGCTGACTTTAGTTTATCAGGAGCGTCAACGAGAATTTGTTGGGGAAGGTAAATTCTGGTTTGATATTGTGCGTCAGGCTGAAGCTACTAACGATCCGACTAAATCTCTATCGGATAATATGTCTCTCTCTACTTCTCTCAAGAACCGTTTGAAATTGCTTTATTCTCTCTATAATCCTGTGTTCTCTGATGAAATGAAAGTCAATGGAGTTCCTGCAGGTGGTAAACTGAATCAGAATCCAGTTTGGGACAGATATAGCAAGAAATAATATTGGAAATATGAAAAAGAATATTGTAATATCTAGAATCAAAGGATTTTGCAGCTTCTTGTTGCTGTGTACCTTTGCCTTTTCCCTGCAATCTTGCAAGGAAGACATTGATGATTCAAACTTTGCAATAGCTAAGGATAAGACTGTTACGGATTATTTGGTAGCTTCTGACTCTCTGTCAGATATCAAAGCTATCTTTGATCGAGTAAAACTTGGTAGATCTGACAATGCTTCTTCTTTGTCAGCAGTGTTATCAGCTCGTGGTAATTATACAGTTTTTGCTCCGACAAATTCAGCTGTTAAAAAGTATGTTTCATCTCTCACTGGCTCAACTGATGTTAGTTCTCTAACTTACGAACAAGCCCAGCTAATCGCGTTCAATTGCGTGATTGATAATGGAACAGAAGGTGCTTACGAAACACCAGATTTCCCAACTTCTGGTACGTTTACTTTGTCCAACCTTAATGACCGTTTACTTTCTTGTCATCAAGATTCTACTCAAAATAACAGTCCGTATGTTATCAATGGTACATCTACTGTTATTAAAGAGAATCAGAAAGTTTCAAATGGTATCGTACATCTCGTGAATTGCGTGATATCTCCGTCTGCAAATACTGTGGCTGAGATGATTCAGCAAGCACCGAATATGAAGATTATGGGTCGTCTTCTTGAGGAGACAGGTTTAGCAGATTCTTTGGCTGTTGATCGTGATCTTGCTTATGAGAATATTGAGCATGAAGAGAAAGAACCTAGAACTACATTCGCTGTTTATCGTGACCTCTTAATTCCACAAAAGCGTTATTTAGGCTTTACTGGATTTGTTGAGACTGATGATGTTTATGCTCGTGAGTGGGGCATCAATGTTACTACTAATTCCGAGGGAACTATTACAAACTGGGATCAAGTAAAACAAGTTATTCTTGCTAAACTTGAACCCGTTTATGGATCAAGCCATGTCAATGATTTGAAAAATCCTAAAAATCCAGTTAATCGCTTTGTTGCTTATCACTTTATTGAAGGTCGTATACCTTATAATAAATTGGTAGTACACTTGAGTGAATATGGCTATAAGTATGGTGCGGATATGAAAAATCCTCAGCGTCTGACTTATTCTGTTGATGTATGGGATTACTATCGTACCGTAGGTAAATATCATGATATCTTGAAAGTGACTCAAGTTCCTACAGGAGAACATGAAATATATTTGAATCGTGTTTCTAAATATAACGATGGTTTTGATGGCGACTATTCTGAGGTTTCCACGATTGCTCACGCACCAGGTGTAGGTCTTAATGTGAAGATTTCAGCAACTAATGGTCAGTACGATAACAATGCGCTTAATGGCTTTTACTATCCTATTGATGGCATTTTATTAAAGACAACAGAAGTTGCTGATGCTCTGGGTGGAGAACGTATGCGTATAGATTTGTCAACAATCTTGAGTGAAATGTTGTCTAATTCTATTCGTGGTGCTGACTATCACTTCTTCCCGAAGGGTTACTTTTCTGCAATTACAAACGAATCCTCTGGTACAAAGTTCGCTTATCTTAATGCCGCTTGGGCAGGGGGCACCTCTTGGACGGACTATCAAGGTGATGAATTTATGGCTGCAGGTCTTTTCGACTTTACTTTGCGTCTCCCGCCTGTACCAAAGTCTGGTACTTACGAGATCCGCCTTGGTATTTCTCAGAACCCATTACGCGGTATGGCTCAACCTTATTTTGGTGAAGACCCTTATCGCTTGCAACCGACAGGATTACCCCTTGACCTCCGTCAGCCTGTTGATAACAACTCCAATCCTCAATTGAATTGGCAAGATGATGTGCCAGACGTTGAAACCAATATTGAAAACGATAAGAACTTGCGTATTCAAGGCTATATGAAAGCCCCCCTATACTTTGGTGCAAGTGACGGTACAGGTACATCTAAAGCTCGTGCATTGCCTAATGGTAAAACCTATTGTGTTGTGCGCCGTATCGTTGGCATCCAATATATGGAAGCAGGCAAGACCTACTATATACGTTTTAAATCAGCACTCAAGAAGTTGGACTCTCAGTTCTTCTTGGACTACATAGAGTATTGTCCCTCTAATGTATATAATGGTTCTGCTGCAGAGAATCCATGGTAAAAATATGAAAGTGGCAAGTCTCTATTTCTTTAGAGACTGCCCACTTTTCATTCCAATAACCGATTGAAAACAGAAAAGAATATGAAATATATAAATTTTGCTCGTTATGGCTTTATGGGGGCACTTGTTCTTTTAGGAACAACTGCTTGCTCCGACGACCATTATGATGTAAAAAGTGGCGCTGCTTCTTCCAAAACTCTTTGGGAAAACATACAAAGCAATGGTGCTACAGACTCTCTCGCGATGATTATGAGTCGTACGTATGTGATGAAGAATGCTAACGACAAGAGTGGAAAGCAAACTCTGGGTGAGCTTCTTAATCAGGCTCAGACGTTCACTGTTTGGGCACCTAAAGATGGTACGTACAATGCATCTTATTATTTGAAATTACTTGATAAACGTGATCAATTGTTAGCACAGTCTTCTGACCCGACATCACAGTCTAATCGAGAAGCTTGGCAAATCAACTATGATGTCGCCAATCAATTTGTTCTGAACCATATTGCACGTTTTAGCAACGAGTCTAATGTTGGTACACAAAAAGTACGTCTGCTGAATGCTAAGGTTAGTGTCTACGAGGTTTCTCATAATCTGTTTAATTCCGTAGCTGTTGATGCTTCTGCAGGTAATATTGTGTCAGCAAATGGTTCTTTGCATTTGCTAAATGGCCGTTCTCCTTTTGCCTATAATATATATGATTATCTTGCTGCAAACCCTAATTTTTCAAAGGTTTGGGCAGCGTTGAAAGATCCAAAAGTAGACAAGGAAACTTTCTCTGAATCTGGTAGTACTCAAGGTGCGATGAATGAAAATGGCCAGATGGTATATGTTGATTCAGTATACCACCAGACTAACAAGATTTTAGATGCTTGTGGTGCAAGAGTAAAGAATGAAGACTCACTCTACATTGCAGTTCTTCCTTCTGATGCTGCTTTTGAGACAGCATTCAATTCTGTCAGCTCTTTGTTCAAGTACGGTAGTAGTTATGCCTATGATTGGTCAAGTGAGCGTCGTGTTTTTGATAAGACAGATAATAACGCACTCCGTGTGAACGCTGACTCTCTGCAATCTTATAGTGCAAAAGATATGCTTATTAGTAGCGCTTTCTTCAGTACTAGCCAATTCCCTGTTGCAAATCAGACAGATTCAGCTCAGGTGAATCATTACGCTACTCATGCAGATTCTATTAAGTCTACAAATAATGTGACTTATTATAATTCCAATCCAGGTGGTGTCAATCCTATCTTTAATGGACAGTCTCCATATAAAGCTTCAAATGGTTACATATACGCAGTCAATAGCTATAATGTAAATCCTGCTTATTCAATTGTTTCTAAGAACGAAATTAAATTGCAGTATGGTTTCTTTATTGCTACAACTCAAAATGACTTAACCGCTCTGACTACTCGTCAAGGAACACTTGTTGAATTGACTCCCGCTAATCGTAACGAAAATGTGAAGGGTAGTGTTGAGAACAATATGTATCGTCGCTTTGAAGCATCAAACGGTAACATGACTGTCGATATCATTTTGAATAATATTTATAGTACAAAGTATAAAATCAGTGCTATTATGCTTCCGAACCGTACGAATATTGCTAATATTCAGTACGATCGTACGACAGGGCAAGAAATTGAGGAAACTACAACGTTTGATTGTGATATCATTGACGACGTAACCAATCGTTCCATAGGTAGTGCAAGAAACATTACAATTTCCAACGATTCAATCCAGAGCTATGTTCTCTTTGATTCATTTGAGTTCCCGAAGTGCTATGTAAATCTGCCTGCTGGTTATGTTTCTTTCCCACGTCTGCGTTTCACGCTCTCCCGTAGAAATCAGACTCGTGGTAAAACGAAATCCCTGAACATCAGCAAAGTGATTCTTGAGCCCGTTCGCGACTAGTAATTCTTGTTAACATACAAAAAGTAAGTCTAAGATGAATAATATAAAACGAACTAACATGATGCAGGGAGTTATTCGTGCAGGTGTATGCCTTTTCATGCTGTCTGGTACATGCGTGCTGTCAGCTCAAGAGGCAGACACTACCGCAGTTGCGGTTCAGACAAAGGTCGCTCCAGCCAAGGCTAAGATAGTGGCACCGAAGTATGAAATGAAACAAGTTTCTGGCCATATTTTCGATGCGGCAACAAAAAAGCCTTTAGCCGGTGTTCGTGTACAAGCTTTGAGTAATCGCTTCTACACTACGATGACTGATGAAAATGGTGCTTATACTATTTCTGTCCCTACATTCGTAACTGCTTTGTACATCAATCTGGATGGTTACAATGCAGTACAATTGGGTATCAAAGGTTCTGAAAAGCAAGATGTAGTTTTGTATAATGGTATCGTAAAACCTCTTTATAAGGATGGTACTGATATTTTCAATACTGCTAGCATGGGCCTTGATAATTCAAGTGCAACTACGATTGAGAATGATATTGAGAATCATCTGAATGGAAGTGTTCGCGCAATTAACCGTGGTGGAATGCCTGCACAAGGCGCTTTCTTGCTGATGAATGGTTTGAATTCTTTGAATGCAAATACGCAACCACTTGTCGTTATTGATGGTGTAGTGCAAGATATGCAGTACAATCGTACGACTCTTCATGATGGTTTTGTTAATAATCTTTTCAATATTATAGATCCTGAGGATATTGAAAATGTTGAAACTATCAAGAATGGCGTAGCTCTTTATGGTTCGCGCGGTGCGAATGGTGTCATTAAGATCACCACACGTCGTGGCCGTAGTATGGTTACCCGCATTAAGATTCGTGCTTATGGTGGTTTTGAAACGATACACAATAAGATTCCTGTGATGAACGGTAATCAGTATCGCAGCTACATTTCTGAATTCTTGGGTACAACAGAGTATGCAAAGAGCCTCTCTTCTAGCCAGAATATTCCATTCTTGAATGAAGATCCTAACTATTTGTTCTATCCGATGTATCATAACAATACGGATTGGCAGTCGGATCTTTATAGTACAGCATTTACTCAAAACTATAAGGTTGGTGTAGAAGGCGGTGATGACATTGCAATGTATAACCTGTCTCTAGGTTTCACTCAGAGTAATGCTACTGCAAAGAAAAACGACTTTAATCGTTTGAACATTCGCTTCAATACAGATGTTACGCTGACAAAGAATCTTACCTCATCTATTGATATAGGTTATGCACGTAATGCATATAACCTACGTGATAATGGTTGGGCAGAGGATTATTCTAGACGCCATATTTCATCTCCGAATGTTCTTGGCCTTATCCAGTCTCCATTCATTAGTCCCTATGCTTATTTTGTAGGCTATAAGAATGGTGGTCTGTATCTTGGTCATACAGATAAGGTTTATGCTGGTAAAAATTATAACGATACAAATAATCCTTTCTCTTTTGCTAAAGATTATGGATTTGCAGGACTCGTTAATCCTTATTGGACTTTGCTTAATGGTGAAGGAAATAATAAGAATTATCAGGAACAAACTCAGTTTAATCTAAACATTGCTCCCAAATACCAAATCAATAAATACCTCACTATTCAGAATCGCTTCAGCTACATTTTGAACCGTTCAAATGAGAAGTACTATCTGCCTTATAATGGTACTCCCACTATGGAGGTAGAAGGTTTGGGCGATGTTTATAGCATTGTGCGTTCACAGTTTGGTAAGGAAACAACTTTGTTCAATGACTTCCAAGTGAATTGGGCTCGTCAGTTTGGGGCACACGCTGTAGATGTCTTAGGCGGATTCCGCTACTCTGCATATTCTTATAGTGATAGCCATGTTTCTGGTTATAACAACGACAATGATAAGATGCCTAATATGTCTTATTCATTGCAGTATAAAGACTATGGTGGCACAAACGACACTTGGAATAATTTGAGCTATTATGTAAATGGTAGTTACAATTATCGTAATCGCTATTTCCTGAATGCTATTGTAGCAATGGATGCCTCTTCTCGTTTCGGTAAAGAGGCTAAGGGTGGTCTTAAGTTAGCTGGTGTTCGTTGGGGCTTCTTCCCTTCACTCCAGGCTGGTTGGGTTGTATCTAATGAAGATTGGTTCAATGTAAAAGCCATAAATTATCTGAAATTAACAGCTGGTTATGAAGAAAGTGGTAACGACGATGTAGATTACTATGCAAGTCGTACCTATTTTGCTAACCGCAAGTTCTTGGATCGTGCTACAGCTCTTGTTCTCGCCAATATCGAGAATCCTACCATTCAGTGGGAAACAACTCGTAAGTTCAATATTGGTTTGAATACTAATATGTTCGACAATAGATTATCTTTAGGCCTCAACTGGTTCTACGCTAAGACATCTAATCTCTTGGCACAGAAATCTGTTAGTGATATTACAGGTCTTCGAACAATGTGGGCAAATGATGGCGCTTTGAAGAATACAGGAGTTGAGTTCAATGTTAATACTGTTCTCGTTAATCATAACGATTGGCGTTGGCAAGCAGGCTTTACCATAGGTCATTATAAGAATGAATTGACCAAGTTGCCAACTTCAGACTTGAACTATATCACATCTTATCCTCTTGATGCAAATGGTAAGCGCATTGAAGAATCTGCTCAAGTTCTCCATGGTGTGTTATCTAATGTTTATGGTAACAAGAATATACTTTCAGCTGTAGGCCGTTCTGTTGGTGTCTTCTATGGATATAAAACAGCTGGTGTCTTTAGTACTGATGCCCAAGCAGCTCAAGCAGGTAAGTATGGATATCTCCGTTATCCGACCGGCATAGCATCTAGTCCTTATCGCAATTTCAAAGCTGGTGATGTACATTTCGTAGACCAGAATGGCGACGGTTGGATCAATGAAGCTGATATGGTTGAAATTGGTAATCCCAATCCAACGATTTATGGTAACCTCTATACCACGTTGTCTTGGAAGGGACTTACGCTGGATCTTATCTTCAAGTATTCTCTGGGTAATGATGTCTTCAACTACCAGCGTTCTCAGCTTGAAGCCCAAAACAATATTTGGAATCAGACTACAGCCGTTGTTAATCGCTGGCGTTACGAAGGTCAAGTAACAGACGTTCCTCGTCCTATGGCTTCCACCAATGAAGAGTGGGTAGACAATGAGCGTTTCTCTGATCGCTGGATTGAAGATGGTTCTTTCTTGAAGCTAAAAAAACTTCGCCTTACTTACAAATTACCGTTGAATCTGAGCTGGCTGCAAGGACTCTCTGTTTGGGGTGAAGTGAACAATGTATTCACGGTTACAAAATATCTTGGCTCTGACCCAGAGGTTTCTGTTGGCAATGGCGTCCTTTATCAGGGCGTTGATGCAGGATATCTCCCTTCAAGTCGTAGCTTTAATTTCGGCGTAACTATCAACTTGTAATGTATAAAGATTAGTCAATTTGTGGAGAATGTGTAGAGTCTTACTCTATCATTCTCACACAGATTGCCAGTCAACTACAAATATCACAACAATGAAAGCAAAATCTATTTTAGGTCTTTTCGCCTTACTTTTGGGACTGGGTGCAACAACGACGTCCTGCGAAGATATGCTGACCCCTGATTTGAATCGTTATGCCGAGAACTTTAACGGCAAAGATACGGTGAACTTCTATCTCGGTATTCTCGCAAACGTTCAGGATGTTGTAGAGCAAAACACTTTGCTCGGTGAGCTTCGTGGCGATTTGGCAGATACAACGATGTTTACTTCTGACTCTATTGCAGACATTGCTAATTTCAAGCGTTCTGCTGATGGAGAAAATGCGTTGTTAAACCGTTCAGCTTATTATAAAGTTATCAACCAGTGTAATTTCTATCTTTCGAAAGTAGATACTTTAGCTTCTAAGAATAGCATCTATTATATGCGTAAAGAAGCAGCTCAGGTTATGCTGATTCGTGCTTGGACTTACATGCAGTTGGTACAGAATTATGGCCGTGTTCCTTATATCACGAAGCCTGTTCATAGTGCCAATACTGGTTGGGAAAAGAATCCTGAAGCTTGGGCAACCCCCGACAATCTTCTAGATCTTGTTAAGTCAGACTTAGAACAAGCCTTGGCTTATGAAAAAATGTATGGTCTTCCCAATTATGGTTCTTTTAATACTGGTGCAGGTAATATCCAGCATGCCAATATGTTGTTCCATGGTGACCTCGTTTTAGGCGACCTCTATCTCCTTCGTGGTGCAAGTAAGTCAGATTTTTCTAAGGCTGCAAAATATTACTATGATTATCTGAAGAATGCTGGAGCACTTGTTTCCACCTCTTACAGAGCATCTGTTGTAAAGTCTCGTACGGGAAATACTGAAACCTATATTCCCCGTAGTTCAAGTTGGGCCAATCTGTATTGGGAATCAAGTAATTTATCTAAGCGTTCTATCACTGAAATTCCTTCCGCAGCCAATACTGCTTTTGGTACGACTCTGACGCGCATTCCATCCATCTATGGCTTTGATATCCACTCTTCTAATGCCACTACAACGAATGAGAGCTCTTCCAGCTCCTCTTCTTCCTCGACTTCAACTACGACGACTAGTGGTCAGATTTCTCTGAAAGCTAATTATAAGCATCGTCAGATTGGTCCTTCTCAGCGTTTTAATGCTCTCAACAAAAATCTAGGCTATGTTTTCTATGAAGAGACAGCAGATGTGATTACAGATGTTAAACATCTCGATAATGGTGATGCTCGCTATTATGGAACAGCACCAGAAGTGACTACTGAAGCTGGTCGCATACGTTTCATTCAGAAGTTTGGTAGTAGTTCTTCTGAGAATCCATGGCCTACAAGCTTCGCTTTCCGCTATGTGATTGATCTCTATCGTACTAATCAAGTATATCTCCGCCTGGCTGAAGCTCTCAACCGTAGTGGCTATCCTCATTTGGCTTTCTCAATTCTTCGCGGTGGTTTGAATGGTCAGCGCATTCCTGGTCTCAAAGCTGACACTGTCTATAATGATACGAAGCATACTAAATATATAACTTCTGTTATTGATAGTACAACTGTTGAACACGACATGATTGGTATTGATGCTGACGAACTTGTTCGTTTCCATGCTGATGCAGACTTTGCAGATTTCAATCTGTCAGAACCTCCATTCACAAAGAATATTGGTATAAACGAATTAGGCGGTGGCTTGTACAAAGAACAAGATAAGCAGAACACTTATTTTGTGCTCGTGGCTCAACGTATCCTTGATGAAGCAAATCGTATGAACAATATGTCAGCAGGTGTTCGTTCCCATGCTCGTAAGTTGCTCTCTACGTTAGCTCCTACAGGTCCAACACAGCTTGATACATTGCGTTGGAGTTATTCAGAAGTAGCAGCTCCAAGTGTTTCTGAAGCTAATCCCTTGGAGATTGATGCTGTTGAAGACCTTATTTCTGATGAGTGTGCCCGTGAGTTAGGTTTCGAAGGTTATCGTTTTGCCGACCTCTGCCGTTTCGCTCGTCATAAGAACAGTGATACATCTGGTAGCTTCCCCGCAACTCATGGCACAAGCTGGATGGCATGGCAAATTGCCCGTCGCAGTACGAACCTCAAACTCTATGAACAGCCCAATGTTTACAATGCTACGTTGTATAATACGCTGATGACACAGAGTAACTGGTATTTGAGAAATCCACACGAATAAGATTCTCTTTCGATCCATAATTTTGAAGAGCGTATCTCATATGAGGTACGCTCTTCTTATCTTTTGTCACTTCATCCTTCTCTTATGGATATCTAAAAGGTAGAAGGTGTCAAAGAATATCGCAGTCTATGACGCTGAGAATCGCTTGAAAATCAGCTAATGAATACATGCACTAAAATAACGTATTCTTGAGCTTCTTAAAAATCGCTCTATTCCTGTTTTTTTCTTAGGGGAATGTAAAATACAATAAGGGAATTTTCAAACGCTATAAGGACGTCAGCTGACATCCTTATAATATCAGTTGATAGGATAAGGGAAAATAGGCTTCTTTCTAGTGAAATTTCTTGTTTTATTTTGAAAAACTATTGGTATTCAAGTCGCTTTAGCCATCAAATAAAGAAGATCTTCCGCCACTAACATCATCATCATCTTCTTCTTTTGTTGCATTGACGGGTTTTATGTCTTTTCCCTTTTCTAGAATAGAAAAGAGCATTGTAAAATAAAGTGCCTTTCCTCCTCCAAGTTAAGTCCTTGAAATTTATGTTTTGATGTTGGAGGATAAAATTACCGAGAGAGAACGAATGTAGTTTGAAGTTAAACATGGAGAAGTGGGATTTTAAAAAGCAAAAATGAGTTTTATCTGTTAGTCTTTCAAAGTTTCACAGAAGCTACTGAAAAAGTAGCTTGGGAATGAGAAAAGACTAAGCTTTTTTGCATTTTCGTTTACTTTCCTTTATCTTCGCATATTATAAGATTATAATCACGCTATGGAATTTAATGCAGAGCAGATAGCAGCGTATTTGCAGGGACAGGTTGAGGGAGACCCCAAGGCCGTTGTAACTACGTTTGCAAAGATAGAGGAAGGTGTGCCTGGTGCCATTACTTTTCTCTCTGATATTCACTACGAACACTATCTCTACGACACGAAGGCTAGTGTCGTATTAGTCAATAAAGATTTTCAACCATCTAAGCCTGTCTCCGCCACGTTGATACGTGTTGAAGACGCACGTGCTTGTGTTGCACGGTTGCTGACGTTGTATCAGCAAGCGATGTCACAACCACGCGTAGGCATTCACCCACAGGCTTGTGTAGCAGAAACGGCACAAATCGGTAAGAATGTTTATGTAGGGCCACATGCTTATGTAGGCGAAAATGTTGTTATAGGTGATGGTTCACAACTCTATGCAGGAGTTGTCGTAGAAGAACGTGCAACAGTGGGAGAGAACTGTATTCTCTATCCTAATGTGTCTGTTTATCACGATTGTCATGTTGGCAACCGCGTGATTCTTCATTCAGGTTGCTGCATCGGTTCTGATGGCTTTGGTTTTGCTCCGGTAGATGGAGGCTATGAGAAGATTCCTCAAATTGGTAATGCTATCATTGAAGATGATGTCGAGATTGGAGCTAATTCTTGTGTGGATCGTGCCGTTATGGGTTCAACCTATGTGCGCAAGGGTGTGAAGCTTGATAATCTTGTTCAAATTGCTCATAATTGCGATATTGGTGAAAACACAGTGATGTCGGCTCAAGTGGGAGTAGCTGGCTCAACTAAGATAGGCCAGTGGTGTATGTTTGGCGGACAGGTTGGCATAGCAGGTCATATAGAGGTTGCCGACCGCACTCGTAGCGGAGCACAAGCAGGCATTGCAGGAAAAGTGCGTAAATCAGATCAGGTTATTATTGGCTCGCCTGCAATGGATGCTCGCCAGTTTGCCCGTTGTTCAGCAGTATTCAAGAATCTCCCCGAATTGTGGAAGGACGTGAACGATCTGAAGCGTGCTTTCGAAAATAAATGAAACGTATAGACTATGTTTAAGCAAAAAACTCTCAAAGGAAGTTTTTCTCTTTTCGGGAAAGGACTTCATACAGGTCTAAACCTGACAGTGACGTTCAATCCTGCTCCAGAGAATTTCGGATATAAAGTTCAGCGTATCGATTTACCAGGAGAACCACTCATTGAAGCCATCGCTGAAAATGTGGTAGACACCTCTCGTGGTACAGTTATTGCGAAAGGTGAGGCTCGTTGCTCAACGATTGAGCACGCCATGGCCGCCTTGTATGCCAGTGGTATTGACAACTGCCTTATATCGGTGAACGGACCAGAGTTTCCTATCCTCGATGGTAGTGCGGAAATCTATATGGACAATATTCAAAAGGTGGGTATTGAAGAACAGAATGCAGAGAAAGACTTCTTCGTTATTAAGCGTAAGATAGAATTCCGCGATGATAAGACAGGCTCTAGCATTATCATCCTTCCCGATGAGCAATTCTCTCTGACGGCTATGATTTCTTTCGATTCAGAGTTTATTGGTAGCCAGTTTGCCACGCTCGATAATATGGAAGATTTCGGAAAGGAGATAGCTCCTGCTCGCACCTTTGTTTTCGTTCGAGAAATAGAGCCGCTGCTCAAGATGGGACTTATCAAAGGTGGTGATCTGGATAACGCCGTTGTTATCTATGAAACACCTATGGAACAAGGTGCGCTCGACCTCTTGGCCGACAATCTCCATGTGGATCATCGTGACGCAACGAAGTTAGGTTATATACAGCGCCGCCCGCTTGAATGGCGCAATGAACCCGCTCGCCATAAATTGTTGGACATCATTGGTGATATGGCACTGATCGGTCGCCCGCTGAAAGGTAGGATTATTGCTACCAAACCCGGCCATACCATCAACAATAAGTTTGCACGACAGATGCGTCGAGAAATTCGCAAGCACGAAGTACAAGCTCCGAAGTACGACCCAAATCAAGCACCATTGATGGATATCAATCGTGTTCGTGCTTTGCTACCACATCGCTATCCGATGCAGTTGGTGGACAAAGTCATTGAAATGGGCTCCGACTATATTGTAGCTGTTAAGAATGTTACAAGTAATGAGCCTTTCTTCCAAGGTCATTTCCCCCAAGAGCCTGTTATGCCTGGTGTTTTGCAAATCGAAGCCTTGGCTCAAGCAGGCGGTTTGCTCACGCTGAACACAATGAAAGATCCAGAGAAATGTAGTACTTATTTCTTGAAGATAGATGGCGTAAAATTCCGCCAAAAGGTTGTACCCGGTGATACGCTGCTTTTCAAGGTGCGTATGACAGCGCCTATTCGTCATGGTATTGCATCAATGCATGGCTTTGTATTTGTGGGCGAAACAGCTGTTATGGAAGCATCGTTTACGGCTCAACTTGTTGAAAATAAATAATCATTGAATAGCTATGGCAAATAAGATAAGTCCTTTGGCTTACGTCGATCCCGAGGCTAAAATTGGAGAGAACTGTGAAATAGGACCTTTCTGCTTTATTGATAAGAATGTCGTTATTGGCGATAATAATCGTTTGATGAATAGCGTTACATTGCTCTACGGCACGCGGATGGGAAGTGGAAACGTGGTATTTCCTGGTGCAGTACTCGGTGCTGTTCCCCAAGACTTGAAGTTTCGTGGTGAAGAAACTACTGCTGAAATTGGTGACAATAATACAATTCGTGAAAATGTTACCATCAATCGCGGAACAGCTGCGAAGGGCAAGACTGTGGTAGGCAGTAATAATCTGCTGATGGAGGGAATGCACGTGGCTCATGATGTCTTTGTAGGCAGCGGTTGTATTATCGGAAACTCTACAAAACTTGCAGGTGAGGTTGTCATTGATGACTTTGCCATTTTGTCTGCGAATGTTCTCGTACATCAGTTCTGCCGCATTGGTAGTTATGTGATGGTGGGTGGCGGTTCTCGTACAAGTCAGGATATACCTCCATTCACCATGGCCGCTCGAGAACCTATAAAGTATTGCGGTCTGAATCTTGTGGGACTTCGTCGTAGAGGATTTTCTTCAGAAGTTATCGAAAAGGTGCATAAGGCTTACAAGATTATTTACGATAGTGACAAATTGATGAAAGAACGCCTTGAAGAAGTGCGTGAAACCCTCGGTGGCTGCAAAGAAGTAGATTATATTGTGGATTTTTGCAGCAGTTCACAGCGGGGTATTATTGCTGACTAAAGACTGTTCTTTCAATAGTGCTAATAAGGTATGATTTTAAAAATAAAATTTATCTCAGACGAGGTTGAAGGTTTCTTACGTGAGTTTGAAATTGATAGCGATGCAACGTTCCTCGATTTGAATAAAGCGATACTTGCTTCCTGCAATTATCCAGACGATCAGATGACCTCCTTCTATCTGTGTGATGAAGAATGGGAACGCGGTCAGCAAGTGACGCGTGAGGACATGGGCGCATCTAGTGCTGATGAGGATGTTTATGTCATGGAGAACACGCACCTTAGTGAGTTCTTGGAGGATGAGGGACAACGACTTGTCTTTGTTTTTGACCCCTTTTCAGACCGGATGTTCTATGCTACGGTTTGTGAAGAGATTCCAGGAACAAATTTGAGTGAGCCCAAGCTTGTGCGTTCTAAAGGAACTGCTCCGCAGCAAATAGCGGAGTTGGATTTCTCTATGCCAGCTCCTAAAACCGCTACTGCTGGAGCAGGAGAAGTAGAAGATGATGTACTCTTTGGTGCAGAAGGACCACAATTTAATGATGATGAACTCGATTTGGAGGGATTCGAAATAAGCGACGGACAGCCCTATTGAAAACTCTTATAGTCATTTTGGGGCCTACGGGCGTAGGAAAAACCGAATTGTCTTTGCGAATTGCAGAGCAGTTCGGTTCCTGTATTATTAGCGCAGATAGTCGCCAGTTTTATCGTGATATCCCCATAGGTACAGCTGCTCCCACTCCTGACCAGCTAGAACGAGTGAAACACTATTTTGTTGGTACACTTGGTTTGGAGGATTACTACAGCGCGTCACAATATGAGGTCGATACACTAAAATTGCTTTCTCAACTTTTTGAACAGCAGGAGGTTATCGTTATGAGTGGGGGCTCAATGATGTATATCGACGCCGTTTGCAATGGCATTGATGACATTCCAACAGTGACGGATGAAACGCGCCAAATGGTGTGTTCTCGTTATGAAGCGGAGGGCTTGGAAACTTTGGTTTCCGAGTTACGCTTGCTTGATCCTGCTTATTACGACCGCGTGGATCGGAAAAATACTGCACGTGTGTTGCACGCCCTAGAGATTTGTTACCAAACGGGGCATACTTTCACTTCTTTTCGCACGGGCAAAAAGAAGCTGCGTCCCTTCAATATTATAAAGGTTGGGTTGAATCGCCCACGTCCAGAATTGTTTGATAGAATAAATCACCGCGTCTCTGCAATGATGGGTGAGGGACTTTTGGATGAAGTGCAGCGTGTACTACCTTTTCGTAATTGTAACTCATTGAATACAGTGGGATATAAGGAATTGTTCAATTATTTGGATGGAGAATGGGAACTGGATTTTGCTCTCGACAGAATGCGTAAGAATACACGCGTTTATGCCAAAAAGCAGCTCACATGGTTCAAGCGTGATGAAAGTATTTATTGGTTCCATCCTGAAGAACACTCGATTTGTGATCGATTGCATGATATAGTGGCTGCGTATAAAAATGTCTAAATCTTTGCCGGTACGGCTTTGTTACCGTATTTTTGCACATTAATAATGTATTGAGATATGTCAGAAAATAAAAAGTCTTTATTGAATACTCTCCTTCGTCCTTTTCGTTGGTGTATCCGCAAGTTGAAAGGTTTTTGGAGCTGGTATAAAAGCTTATACAAAGACCAGCCATGGTGGAAGAAAACCATTGTGGTAATTTCTTCTTCTATTGCCTTTCTCTTCTTTTATGTTTTCGCGGTCACTTTTAATCTTTTCTGGCTTTTTGGCAAGTCACCTTCGCTGAGTGAGATTATGCACCCTAAAACTGCAATGGCTTCCGAAATCTACAGTTCTGATGGAAAGGTAATAGGTAAATTCTTTAGTGAAAATCGTATGCCTGTAGAGTATAAAGATATCAATCCTGTATTTTTCAAGGCTTTGATTTCTACAGAGGATGAACGTTTTTATGAGCACCACGGCATAGATTTTCAAGGGATGCTGGCTGCTGCCAAAGATGCTACGCGCGGTAATGCCCGCGGTGCTTCAACAATCACGCAGCAGTTGGTGAAGAATATGTTTAAAGTACGCTCAGAATATGGTACAGGTCTACTTGGTAAAATTCCAGGTGTTCGTATCCTCATTATGAAGAGTAAGGAGATGATCATTGCAACAGAGATTGAGATGACCAACTCTAAGCAAGACATCCTTCGAATGTATGCAAATACTGTAGATTTTGGCTCAAATGCTTTTGGTATAAAAACTGCAGCTAAGACCTACTTTAATACAACTCCTGCTAAACTGAAGACTGAAGAAGCTGCAGTATTAGTGGGAATGTTGAAAGCAACAACTGCTTATAATCCTCGTACAAATCCTGAGCGAAGTAAGTCACGCAGAAATGTTGTGTTGGAGAATATGTATACTCATAACTTCTTATCGCGTCAAGAAGCTGATTCACTGAAAAAACTTCCATTAAAATTGGACTTCAGTGTAGAGAGTGCTCTTGATGGACAAGCTCTCTATTTCCGCGATGCCGTAGCCGATTATATTAAAGAAAAGTGTCCTGATGTGGATCCTTACACAGATGGTCTAAAAATCTATACTACGCTGGATACGCGTATGCAGAAATATGCGGAAGAAGCTGTTAAGCAGCAAATGAAAACTGTACAAAACAACTTCGACAACCATTGGCGCGGGCAAGATCCCTGGCGTGATGAACATGGTAATATTATTCCAAATTTTATCGAGGACCGTTTGAAAAAAGAAAATGTCTACAAGCAGTTGGCTGCTCGTTATCCCAGCAATCCAGATTCGGTAAACTATTATCTTAATAAGCCACATAAAGTAAAACTCTTTACTTATAATGGTTCTGAGGAACGAATTATGTCAACAGTAGATTCTTTGAAATATATGGTCCGTTTTATGCACGCAGGTTTTATGGCTATGGAGCCGCAAACGGGATATGTACGTGCTTGGGTGGGTGATATAGATTACAAGACTTGGCAGTATGATAAGGTTGTATCTATGCGCCAACCTGGTTCTACTTTTAAGCTCTTCGTTTATGCTACGGCAATGAAGCAAGGGCTTACGCCTGTTGACACTCGCCGAGATGAGATGATTGAGATGACTGTCTACGATAAAATTAAGAAGGAAAATACCGTGTGGCGTCCTACAAATGCTAATGGTCGTTTCTCAGGTGTTGATATGCCCTTACGCACGGCTTTTGCCCGGAGTGTCAATTCAGTAGCTGTACGTTTAGGACAAGATGTGGGTATTCCCCAGGTAATTCGCACCGCCCAAGATTTAGGTGTAAAATCTCCTCTGGATGATACTCCTGCGTTGGCTTTGGGTGCAAGCGATGTAAAGTTGGAAGAAATTGTTGGGGCATATAGTGCTGTTGCTAATAATGGTGCCTATATAGAACCCACTTTGGTTACAAAAATAGTGAATCAAGATGGTGACGTAGTCTACGAAGCAGAACCGAAACCTATACAGGCTCTTCCGTGGAAAGCAGCTTTCTATATGCAAAAAATGTTGGAGGCCGGCATGATGGATTCTGGCGGAACCTCGCAATCTTTCCAAAGCTATTTAGGTAGTGCTTTATGGAGCAAACAGATAGATGCAGGCGGAAAGACGGGTACTTCTAACAATCACTCTGATGCTTGGTTTGTGGGAGTTACGCCGGGCCTTGTTTGTGGAGCTTGGGTTGGAGCGGAAGATCGTTGTATACACTTCCGGACTGGAGCTTTAGGGCAAGGTAGTCGAACTGCTCTTCCTATTGTAGGTCTCTTTATGCAAAAAGTCTTGGCAGATGCGGACCTAGGGCAGAAGTACAGACAGCGTTATGCACCAACACCCGAAACTGTAGATCCTGCTACCTATGGCGGTGATTTTAATTTCTCAGCTCCTTCTAATAATCATGCTGATTCTCTTTCTTCTCATCAT
Organism: Alloprevotella sp.; assembly: GCF_057240785.1. Taxonomy (NCBI): domain Bacteria; kingdom Pseudomonadati; phylum Bacteroidota; class Bacteroidia; order Bacteroidales; family Prevotellaceae; genus Alloprevotella; species Alloprevotella sp. The sequence goes on from NZ_DBHHRH010000022.1 coordinate 71,404, forward strand.
GCATCAGATAGCTTAAATTCTTCTGCCGATGATTTGATGGGAGGAGAGGGTGATATGAGAGAAGAACCTTCTGTTACTTCGCGAACAGATGAAGTACAAAGTAGTTCATCGCATACGACCGTCTCTTCGCAGAAAAATGGGATACAGAAAGCGAAGAAAGACAAAGAATCTAATGAAGATCTTTTCAACTAAAAAATAGTTCCAATTAGCGGCAGGTCTACATTTTGTAGGCCTGTCGTTTCTTATGGTAATAGCTGTTCATAAAAGTAATAACTCTGTAGAAAAGAATTATCTACGATGCCTATAAACAGCCAAAATTTTATATACCATTTATTTCACTAAATACAATAAGGATATTGGCGAAAGGAATAAACCCAAATTCGGTTTAAGAAACGCTCCTTCATGAGTTTCTTAAACCGCACAC
>NZ_DBHHRH010000023.1:0-45036 GCF_057240785.1 Alloprevotella sp.
TTGGCATATAAGAGAAAAAGAGACCCATTTTAGGTCTCTTTTTGTCACTTATGCCGGAAAATTACAGATTCCTCTTTTCTGCTTTTCGATAAAAATGGAATGTCGAAAAGTTTTTCCTTATTGAAAAGATTCTTCTGAAGAGGAAACAGAGTTTTTCCCCTCCGGCGAATCCTTCGTAATGTATAAAAACTGAGTTTGTGGCTTGATTTAGAGAAATTTCCTCTTCTCTTTACAGCTGGTATAATGTAAAAGAATTAGGCGGTAATAGTAGGAGAATAGGCAACTTTCGGATGCTTCCGACAAATAAGGTTGGAAAACGAAAAAAGGCAGCCACTCAACCCGCTGAGGGGAGTGGCTGTCTTTGTAAATATGAAGATGTTTGTTTAGGCCTATGAGTCTAAATTATCAAAAACATGTCTTAAACGATGCCTTTGCCGTGGCAGTTCTTAAACTTCTTGCCGCTACCACATGGACAAGGATCGTTGCGCCCCGGCATCTTGTCTTTCACGATAGGTCGCTGCGGATGTTGAGCACGTGTGTCCTGTCCTGCTGCAGCCTGTTGATCGGGATCAGCCATCGGGTCTTCGCTACCGCGATTGGTAGTATAGTTCTGATTTTCGTGAACATCCTCTTCGGCTTCACGAACCTCTTCGGGGGCTGCTACAGGAATCTGGCAGCGCATCAAAGTGCTAACGCTGTTGTTATTAATGCGGTCCACCATGTCGTCAAAGAGTTTCACACTTTCGAGTTTGAAGACGAGAAGCGGATCTTTCTGCTCGTAGGACGCATTCTGCACAGATTTCTTCAAGTCGTCGAGAGCGCGGAGGTTCTCCTTCCAAGCATCGTCGATGTTGTGAAGTAGAATGGCCTTCTCAAAGTCGCGTGTCACTTCCTTGCTCTCGCTTTCGTAAGCCTGCTTCAGATTTGTGCGGATGTTATAAACGAGGCGTCCGTCGCTGATAGGAATGAGAATGTTCTCATATTGCTCGCCTTGGTTTTCATACACCTGCTTGATGACAGGCATAGCCACTTCGGCCAAGCGGTCTGTACGGCGGCGGAAATTGGCTACTGCTGCTTGGAAAGATTGTTCCTTGAGTTCGTCGCGGTTCTTATTGAGCAGTTCTTCCTCTGTGAAGGGAACTTCCATCGCCATAATGTCGAGGAACTGTTCGCGGCAGCGTTCGTAGTCGTTGCCTGCTCTGTCGATAATGGTAACAATGCGGTCCCAAATCATATTGGAGATATCCATGCCTATGCGCTCTCCCATGAGGGCGTGGCGGCGTTTCTCGTAGATTACAGTACGCTGCTTGTTCATCACATCATCATATTCCAACAAACGCTTACGGATACCGAAGTTGTTTTCTTCCACTCTCTTTTGTGCGCGCTCAATGGAGTTGTTCACCATCTTAGCTTCAATCATCTCACCATCCTTGAAACCGAGTCGGTCCATAACTTTGGCGATACGTTCGCTAGCAAATAGGCGCATAAGTTTATCTTCAAGGCTTACGAAGAATACTGAAGAGCCTGGGTCGCCTTGACGGCCGGCACGACCACGCAACTGGCGATCGACGCGACGACTTTCGTGGCGCTCCGTACCTATGATGGCCAAACCACCAGCTTCTTTTACTTCGTCGGAAAGTTTGATGTCGGTACCACGACCTGCCATGTTTGTGGCGATAGTCACTGCACCCAAGAGGCGTTCTTCTTCGCGAACTTCACCCGGAGTATTGTCGTTGATGCTCTTCTGATATAGTTCGGCACTTTGCTTATCACCAAACGCAGTACCATCGGCAGCAATATAGGACTTGCCCAATGTGCTCTTACCTGCTTGCGCAACAACCTGTGCCTCCTGTTGGTGAAGTTTTGCATTAAGAATCTGATGTGGGATGCGACGCAAGTCAAGCATACGGCCCAAAAGCTCGCTGACCTCAACGCTAGTGGTACCCACGAGCACCGGACGGCCTTGTAGGCGCATCTTTTCGATTTCTTCGATAACGGCCTTATACTTCTCACGCTGCGTGCGGTATACGCGGTCGTTCATATCATTGCGAAGGATGGGGCGGTTTGTTGGAATCTCCACTACATCCAACTTGTAGATGTTCCAGAACTCACCTGCTTCCGTAGATGCAGTACCTGTCATACCGGAGAGCTTGTGGTACATACGGAAATAGTTCTGTAGCGTGATGGTAGCAAAGGTTTGTGTGGCAGCTTCTACTTTCACGTGCTCCTTAGCCTCCACAGCTTGGTGCAGACCATCGCTCCAGCGGCGGCCTTCCATAATACGACCCGTCTGTTCGTCTACGATTTTTACCTGTCCGTCCATAACAACGTATTCTTCGTTGATATTAAACATGGAGTAGGCTTTGAGGAGCTGCAGGAGTGTGTGTACACGGTCGCTCTGGATTGCGTACTCAGCCAGCATCTGGTCTTTCTTGTCAACGCGCTCTTGCTCACTCAGCGTTGTGTCGGCTTCTACTTCCGACATTTCAGAAGTAATGTCGGGGAGGACAAAGAGTTTGTCGTTGTTCACTTCTTTAGCCAACCAAGCACTACCTTTATCCGTCAGGTCGACAGAATTCATCTTTTCATCAACAACAAAGTAAAGCGGCTCGACAGCTTCGGGCATTCGTTTGTTGTTATTCTCCATATAGATTTCTTCCGTCTTGAGCATACCAGCTTTTACGCCCGGTTCGGAGAGGAACTTAATGAGCGGTTTGTTTTTAGGCAGAGCCTTGTGGCTGCGATAGAGAGAGAGGAAACCTTCTTCTGTCTTTCCTTCAGCAATCAGTTTCTTCGCTTCGGCAAGATACTCAGTAGCGAGTTTTCGCTGAACATTCACGAGGCGTTCTACCAGCGGTTGATACTGCTCATACATCTGATCGTCACCCTTAGGCACAGGACCAGAAATAATCAGCGGCGTACGAGCGTCATCAATAAGCACTGAGTCAACCTCATCGACAATCGCGAAGTTATGTCCACGCTGTACGAGATCTGCTGGGCTCATTGCCATGTTATCACGAAGGTAGTCGAAACCAAACTCGTTATTCGTACCAAATGTAATATCAGCCAAGTAAGCCTGACGGCGCGACTGTGAGTTAGGTTCGTGTTTGTCGATGCAGTCAACGCTGAAACCGTGGAACATATATATAGGACCGTTCCATTCAGAGTCACGCTTGGCGAGATAGTCGTTCACAGTCACGACGTGAACCCCGTTACCTGTCAGTGCATTAAGGAAGACGGGCAGCGTAGATACAAGTGTCTTACCTTCACCCGTAGCCATCTCGGCGATTTTACCTTGATGCAGAACAACACCACCAAAGAGCTGAACATCGTAGTGGATCATGTTCCACGTTACCTCATTGCCGCCAGCAACCCAGTGGTTCTTATAGAGAGCTTTCTCTCCTTCAATGGTGACGAAGTCGTGTGTGGTGGCCAGTTCGCGGTCGAAGTCGTTAGCCGTCACCTCTATGATTTCGTTTTCAGTAAAGCGGCGCGCCGTGTCCTTAACAATAGCGAACACTTGGGGCATAACTTCGTTGAGTGCTTCTTCGTAGCGTTCGAGAACATCCTTTTCGAGTTTGTCGATTTGATTGAAAATCGGTTCGCGGTCCTCAATAGGAGTTTCTTCAATCTTTGCTTTGAGCTCGGTTATCTTTTCCTTGATGTCGTCCGCAGAGTGCTGAACTTTTTCTTTCAGTTCTTGCGTCTTAGCTCGAAGGCCATCATTGTCGAGCGCCTCAATCTCAGCGGCGGCGGCCTTAATCTTTTCTACAAGCGGCTGAATCAGCTTCATATCGCGCTGGCTCTTGTCGCCGAATAGCTTTTGGAGGAATTTAATTATATCCATATTTGTATTTTTTTGTTATCAAATGGAGAATAAATAAAGTTGTTGTAATGTTGCGTCACTATATATATAATGAGTGGTAGCAACGAGATGTTTGTCGCCGTTCACCTGCGACAAACGAATTGTAGCCATTATTTGAGCGGCTGTAGCTTGCAACCGTTCGGAGCTCTAATACGAATCGCCTTGCTGAGCGTTGGGGCGATGTAGTCGATGGTTACGGGCGTTGTTACCTCCTCGTGGGTGATGCCGTAACCAAAGAAAATAATAGGAAACGAGATATATGTTGCCCGAACCTGTTGGTTTTTCTGATCGTCAGTATTGGTGTAGCGCCAACCGGGAGCCACCTCAATGAGGATGTCGCCCGAAGTGCGCGCGTTATATCCGTTGCGAATTTTGCTAATACCTGGTGTCCAAGCTCCTTGTATGAGGCGTTGTGAGGTATAAACATCCTTTACGCCGTCAAGTTGCAGTAAGAAATCCTGACAACGTTCTAAAAGTTCGCCAAGATTGATTTGCTTGTTTTCTATGAACTTCCTGTTGAGGTATATCTGCCGTCCGTAGCACGCCTCTACATAGTTTCCTTGTCCATAGACTGCTGCGAGGTACATGTTGAGCAAGGAAGCTGAGCGCTTCATGTCGAATGCCCCCGTCGGCACGTTATATTTGTGTAAATCTTCTTCTTCGTCTTCTTCGGACGTCCCAGTAGACGTTAGAGCTATCAAAGTGTTTTGCAAACCGATATGTCGGTCTATGGCCTGCAAAAGTTCTGCCAGCGAACGGTCAAGACGAACATACGTATCTTGTAGTTCCATCGATGGCTTTCCGCCAGCGTAGAATGTGAGCGATAAGAGATCCGAAATTTCGTCCTGCCCCAACATACTGCCGTTTATAGCCGTTGATGCAAGGCGAGCCACCATTTCGTTCACAAGTCCGCTTGTCGGAAGCTGATTTGCCGTGAGTTTGTGGGCAAAAGGCTTCTTCATTCCTCCCGAGGGGAAGTAGTTGAAATTACCCACCAGTTCGTTGAGCGGCTTCCAAAGCGTTGGCAGCGTTTGATTGTTCTCAGCGCGTACCCATGAAGGCAACGTTCCGAAATATGCTGAAGTAGTCCAGCGTCCAGTCCGTGCATCCATCCATACAGTAGCATCCGTAGAATGGCCGCCCGATAGAATGGCACATTCCTTAAGAGGAGCTATGGAATAGACGAGGGCCCGCCCGTTGGTGGCTATCTTCATTTCGTCGCCTAGTGTGGAGACGCTCAGATATTGCGGACTGTCGTTAGTACCGGTGCAGGACACAGGGCGCAACGTCTTGCGGTCCGTCCAGCGCAAACCTATGATGCCATGATCGGAAGGGGTTGTACCTGTAGAAATAGTTGCTGCTGTTGCAGCGTGGTCGGCCCAAGCCGAAGGATTTTCTGCTTGTGAATAGACTAGTCCTTGTCCGATCAATCGACGGAAGCCATCGGGGCCGTAAAGCGGCATAAAAGCCTGAACGTAATCGCTACGCAATCCATCGACCAGTATGTTCACTACAAGACGCGGGACGGTCGTCCCTGCTGCAGCAGGTTCTGCAGCCGTCAACACCGTTATTGCGGTGAGAAGGGATATGAGGAATCGTCCTTGTTTTGTAGTCATTTGTCAGAAGAAGTGCCAGCAAGCAGCGGTCTGCATCGCCAGCGGATGATAGAAATAAGCCCACGCATTAGCAAACACAATGCCAAAAGCAGCATGGCTGTAGGGATTGTTTGTAGCTGTAGGCCAGCAACAACCAGTGTAAATACGGCTGCAAGTGTCCCATATAAGGGAAGATAATAGTCCTGTAAGCCTCGGTGTTCACGCATTATTTTTATGGGAAGCCAAATAAGAGGAAGCGGATTGAGGACACCTATGAGCCAGTTGCTTCCTACCGCTGGTTGAGCAGAGAAGAAGAACAGCACAAAAACCACCAAACCTGCCAAGCCCTGCACCAGCATTAGCGTGTTATCGAAAAGGCGAAAAACGCGTCCCGTGCGGAGTTCGGTCCAACTAAGTGCTACAGTAGAGCACAAGAGCAGTATAGCCACCATGAGTGGAGTAAAAGGCGTGGCAGAAGGCGCAGCTTGTGGCACGTTTACTACTATCGTTTCATCTTTTAGCAAAGGTATGCTGTTGCCCAAGTTATCTTTTGTGGTGGCTTGCGTAAGCATTTGTTCGGCCAAGAGGGGGAACATCATTCGTGCGTGCTGATTTAGCAGTGTATCCACGTCACATCCCAGAATGAGGTCTTGTCCAAATTCTAACCACGGAGAATCCTGTGTATAGCTATGAATGATATCCCTATAGGTCGTAGATGGTTGCTTATCAGCAGGAAGGGCGAACGGTGCCACTTTTCCTATCATGTCAATAGCCCGTGAGGTGCAATTGTCACGCAGAAAGTTGTAACGATAACTTCTATTCTCAGGCTGTGCGTTGAGCACAAGATTCTGGAAAAGTTCTGCCGTTTGTTGGGAAGAGATATTGAGCTTTTGTTCTCTCACGGGGCGTTGTCGCTCAGTATATTCGGCCGAAAAATCGGGAAAACTTACCACTCCGAGAATATAGTCGGCCTTTCCGAGCGTGAATTCCCAGGTAAAGCGGCCGGCATCTTGGAAAGAAAAAATCCCGTAGTTAAATACCCAGTCGTCGCCCGTTTTTGTGTTTTGAATGCGCAAAGCCGTATGGCCGTAAAGCTCGTAACTCTTCGTGCCTGGAGCACATGTCAGCAAACTGGCTTTGAGCGAGTCAGACTGGGCGGCTAATGGCAACGCGAGCAACCAAGAAATCAATATGTACAAGTATTTGCGCATTCGGCTGCAAAGTTACGAAAACAAACTTAACCAATCCTTTTCGTTTGTAATAAAATCACTCCTATATATAAAATAGAGAAAATATCTGAGGTGTTCTCTTCTCCTTCTTCCCTCTTCGAGGAGATTTCCACCTTCTCCCTTCCGTTTTTTCTTTGTTCGCACAAATCTGCGTAAAGTCTTTCTTAGTACTGCTGTAAATTTATTCTGCTTTACCGTCCAATTGTTTGACAAACGACTTTTTCAATCTAGCGCGAGAAAAAGTACTTCAAAGCTAAACTTAGCAGTGTTGCGCTCTTCTTTTTTCTTAAAATCCAATTCACCGCCTCAAAGAAACCTACATTTTTCTCCTAAAAATCTCTTTTTAGCTTTATTTGGGGTGAAAATACAATAAAGAAGTCAGCTGATTTGCTTATTGTGTCCGCCAATATCCTTATTGTATTTGAAATTTCCCTTATAGGAATTTTAATTCCGCCTATAGAAATTTTATTTTCTCCTTGAGGAATTAGAAATTGCCTTATTGTAGTGGTGTTTCAAAACGGCGTTCTTTTCGGCCGAAGGCGTTTGAGTTGGATTTCAAACGATTCTCAGGCCTATAGAATACGAAGATTTTTGACAAAAATACAAGCTCCAGTTCTTTTCCTTCTCTTCGTCAAGATTTCTCCTTATTTCCCCTTCGAAGAGTGTATAAAAGTTTGTGAAAACATGCCGAAAAGCAGTTTTTTGGCAAAAAGAAAGTTTTTTATCAAAAAAACCTTTGAAAAAATGTAAAGTTTCAAATTTAACGCCTTATATTAGGCAGCGTAATGTTAATCTGACACTAAAAATAACTAATAGTGAGTGTCAGTGGATAGAATTTAGCAGTTTTCGAGTAAGCGAGTTTTGCTCGTTAATCGTACGAAGCTTTTCGTCCGCAGACCTCCACTAACAAAAAAAGATTATGCTATGGATAAAAAAACAATTGTCATTGGCGTTATTGGAGCCGATGTCCATGCCGTAGGCAATAAGATTATTGATTTAACGCTGAAGCAAAAAGGCTTCAATGTGGTAAACCTCGGTGTGATGGTCTCTCAGGAAGAATTTATAGAGGCAGCTGTTGAAACGCAAGCTGATGCTATCATAGTGTCGTCTCTTTATGGACACGGCGAGATCGACTGCATGGGCTTCCGCGAGAAGTGTGATGAGGCCGGTCTTAAAGGATTACCTCTCTTCGTAGGAGGTAACCTCGTGGTGGGTAAGCAAGATTTCAAAGATGTTGAAGCGCGCTTCCGCAAGATGGGCTTCGATTATGTTTATCCTCCCAACACCCCTATAGAATGTACGCTCGTTGATATCCGTAGAGCTGTAGGACTGACAGAACCAGCGGTCGAAATGGCGGAAGATGGGGAAGAAGCCATGAAAAACTCGACCCTACAAGCAGCCACAACTGTTGGAACAACCACTGAAAGTACTCCATTATGAAATATATAGCAGTCGACATAGGCAGTACTTACACGAAAGTGACAGCCATCGATGGCGACTTGCGAAAGATTGTGGGCACGGCGCGCGCCTTCACGACGATAGCCGAAGATGTCACCTTAGGGCTTCAACACGCCCTAAATGTGTTGGGCGATTTCGTATGGGACGATATGCTCGTCTGTAGCAGTGCCGCCGGCGGATTAAAGATGGTGGCGCTCGGCCTTGTTCCCGATCTGACAGCAAAAGCCGCTCGCACTGCCGCCTCTAATGCAGGAGCGAAAGTGATGCAGACGTTTGCCTACGAGATAAGCAAACGTGAGGAGCAAGAAATTTACGATTTGAATCCGGACCTCGTGTTGCTCTGTGGCGGTACGGATGGGGGCAACAAAGAAGTGATAACGGCCAATGCGCGTCGTCTCTGCTCCATTGAGCGCCCTTTCACCACCATCATTGCCGGCAACAAAAGTGCTACCGACGATATTGTCGAAATCTTTGAAGCGGCAGGCAAACCCTATGTGCTGACGGAGAATGTGATGCCCGAGTTCAACCGGCTCAATATTGAGCCTGCGCGAGATGCCATTCGGCAGTTGTTTATCTCTCGCATAGTAGAAGCCAAAGGCCTATCAAAGGTGCAGGCTCTAACATCCCACCAAATTATTCCCACACCGCTTGCCGTGTTGCAAGCCTGCGAGCTACTGAGTCGAGGAACGGAGCAACAAGAAGGTTTGGGCGACTTGATGGCCGTTGATGTGGGAGGTGCTACCACGGATGTCTATTCTATGGCTTCGGGAGAGCCAACGGTGGAAAGTACGCTTACTAAGGGGCTTCCAGAACCTTGGAGTAAGCGCACCGTAGAAGGCGATTTGGGTATGCGTTATAGTCTTCCTCATGTGTTGGAGCAGATGGAAAATCCGTCTGCCGAACTTCGCAGTTGGGTGGAACGTTGTGTGGCCCAGCCCGAAACACTGGCTTTAGCCGATAGCGAAGAAAAGCAAATGGAAGAACTGCTGGGGCGCATGGCCGTCTCTGTGGCCGTTGAACGTCATTGTGGACGGATGGCCGATGTTTATACTCCGCTCGGATTGATGCACACTTTGGAGGGGAAAGACTTAATGAGTGTTCCGCTGATGATAGGCATTGGCGGTGTACTCTTAGGGAGCAGTCATCCAGAAGAGATTCTAAAAGGCAGTGTATATGACCTGTGCCATCCCGAGATAGCTAAACCGCGCCGTCCACGCCTCATGCTCGATGGGCAATATATATTTGCCGCAATGGGCTTGCTCTCCCAAACAAATCCAGAATTGGCTTTCGAACTGATGAAAGCTACATTGAAGGAAGTAGGAAGAGTCTCTCGTTCAGTATAACTAATAATCTTATAATACCAATATGGAAACCAAACTAAAAAACGAAAGAATTCCAGAAGGTGAATTTATGGCCGAGCGACAAGAAGTCTTGGCCCAGTGGCCCACGGGTGGTGGGGTAAATTTCCAAGATGCTGTTGACTACCAGCTTCAGATTCCTCGTGAAAAACGTTTTGGTGAAAAACTCCAAAAGGCCGTTGCCGACAAAGTGACATTGATACAGCCGCGTGCAGGTGTGGCACTCTATCGCGAGCAGATAGAGTTGTTGCAATTTCTTGAGGACAAAGGCGGAGCCGACCTTCTGCCGACTACCATCGACAGTTATACGCGCTTGAATCGCTATAATGAAGTAGAAGTGGGCATTGAGAAAAGTAAAATCTCGGGCCGTTCCATGCTCAATGGTTTCCCTGCTGTTAATTACGGTGTCAATATCTGCCGCATTGTTACTTCTGCGCTCCGCAATCCAGTGCAGGTGCGCCACGGTACGCCCGATGCTCGACTGCTCACCGAAATAACGATGGCGGGTGGTTTCACCTCTTTTGAGGGCGGCGGTATCTCTTATAATATTCCGTACTCCAAGAACCATTCTGTAGCAAAAACTATTCGTCATTGGCAATATACAGACCGTCTTATCGGCATGTATGAGGAAGCTGGCGTTAGCATCAATCGCGAACCCTTTGGCCCTTTGACGGGTACGCTGATTCCGCCGTGTATCAGTAACTCAGTAGCCATTATCGAAGGATTGCTCGCAGCGACCCAAGGCGTGAAGGATTTAACTGTGGGTTATGGCCAGTGCGGCAATTTGATACAAGACGTTGCAGCCATCCGCGCCCTTGACCGAATGGCCAAGAAGTATATGAACAAGTATGGTTTCGACGATACTCGCATTACAACCGTGTTCCACCAATGGATGGGCGGATTCCCCCAAGACGAATCCAAAGCCTTCGGCGTGATCAGTTGGGGAGCTGCTGCTGCCGCTTTGGCAAAGGCCACAAAAGTTATCGTAAAGACCCCACACGAGGCCTATGGCGTGCCGACGAAAGAAGCCAATGCTTCGGGACTTCGCGCAACAAAACAGCTCATTTCAATGCTTCGCGATCAAGATCTCCGCAATATACCTGAAGTTATCAAGGAGTCGGAAATCATTGAAGCCGAAATGAAATGTATCCTTGATAAGGTAGAGGAACTGGGTAAGGGCGATATGGCACTCGGCGCAGTGGCTGGTTTCGAAGCCGGCGTTCTTGATATTCCGTTTGCGCCTAACCGCAACAACGCGGGTAAAGTACTTCCCGCACGCGATGATAAAGGTGCTATACGCATCTTAGAAATGGGGCATCTTCCTTTCTCTCAAGCTCTGAAAGACTTTCATCGAGAACGACTTGAAGAACGTGCGCGCCACGAAGGTCGCCCCGTTAGTTTACAAATGGTGATAGACGATGTTTACGCTATAGAAAAGGGGTTCCTTGTGGGACGTCCCGAAACAGAGAATATAATGATTGGATAGACACTCTGATGAGTTCGCCAATACAAATAACCCAAAACACAACAAAATAATTGATACCACTATGAAAATCAAGAAAGTGATTTGCTCAGCAGGGAAAACAGGTTTTTTCTTTGACGATCAGCGCGCCATCAAAGCTGGAGCACGCAACGATGGCAACTTCTATACGGGCGAGCCTGTTACACCAGGCTTTACCAGTGTTCGCCAAGCTGGCGAATCCATATCTGTTCTCTTTTTGCTCGAAGATGGCCAAATGGCTCATGGCGATTGTGCCGCAGTGCAATACTCTGGTGCAGGCGGCCGCGACCCTCTGTTTTTGGCCAAAGACTTTATACCCGTCATTGAAAAGGAAATAGCCCCGCATTACGAAGGTTTGGAAATCACCTCCTTCCGCGAGTTGGCTAACATAGTAGACAAAATGGTATCTCCCACTACAGGTAAGATTTACCATACCGCCATCCGCTACGGCATTACACAAGCCTGCTTGGATGCAGTGGCCAAGAGTCAGCACAAACTTATGGCAGAAGTTGTGGCCGAAGAGTATGGCACAAAAGTTAGCGAGGAGATGATTCCCATCTTCACTCAGTCGGGTGATGATCGCTACCTCAATGCCGATAAGATGATTATGAAGACAGCTGCCGTACTACCTCACGCGCTTTTCAATCATGTAGAAGACAAAGTGGGCTGGAAAGGTGAGAAAATCCGCGCTTATGTTGAATGGCTTCGCAATAGAGTGATTGAGAAACGACCGCGCCCCGACTATCAACCCGTGTTCCACATAGATGTTTACGGAACGCTCGGAATTGTTTTCGATAATGATTTCAAACGCATTGCCGAGTATATCTCCGAATTGGCAGAAGTGGCAAAACCTTTCAAACTGCGTGTGGAAGGGCCAGTAGATATGGGAGAAAAACAAGCTCAGATAGAAGCATTGGCCGCTATCCGTCGCCACATGGAGGCTATCGGTACTGACGCTGAGATTGTGGCCGATGAATGGTGTAATACCTTTGAGGATGTGCGCGACTTCACAGAAGCTAAAGCTGGCCACATGGCACAAATCAAAACGCCCGACTTGGGAGGTATTAACAACTCTATAGAAGCTGTGCTCTATTGTAAAGAACATGGCATGGGCGCTTATTTGGGTGGTACTTGTAACGAAACAAACCGATCAGCCGAAGTATGTGCCCACATTGCTATGGCTACTCGCCCCGTGCAGTATCTTGCCAAACCAGGAATGGGAGTGGACGAGGGTTATATGATTGTATATAACGAGATGGCTCGCATATTGGCCGTCAGAGCAGCAAAGTAGAAAAGGAGGAATCGTTATGGAAGAATTGAAAGTTTTATCTCCAACGGCCATTCTTGGCTATGGCTTTCCAGAGCAATCCTTCAAGGAAGGAATGCGTCGTCACCCAGATGTCATTGCCTGCGATGCAGGCTCGACAGACCCAGGCCCATACTATTTGGGCGCGGGCTATAGTTTTACAGACAATAATGCAGTGAAACGCGACCTTTCTATTATGATACCTGCCGCTCTGGAGGAGGGAATCCCCCTGATGATTGGTACAGCTGGCGGTTGCGGTGCTCGTCCACACGTAGAGCTTACGGTGAATATTATTCGCGAAATAGCGCGTGAGCAGCATCTCCATTTTAAGATGGCCGTGATTGATGCTGAATTTGAAAAGGACTATATCAAAGCAGAGTTGCGCAAAGGAAACGTTACTCCGCTTGGTCCTGCTCCAGAACTCACCGAAGCGAATGTTGACGAATGTATTCACATTGTGGGACAGATGGGCGAAGAGCCATATATGAAGGCCTTAGAAATGGGAGCACAAGTGATTCTCGCAGGCCGCTCTTACGATCCGTGTGAGTTTTCAGCCCTTGCCATCAGCAAAGGGTTTCCTAAAGCGCTCGCCATCCATATGGGAAAAATCTTGGAGTGTGCAGCTATCACGGCTTTGCCAGGAAGTGGCTCCGACTGTATGTTAGGAACGCTCCGCAAGGATAGTTTTGTGGTAGAACCGCTCAATCCTGAACGTAAATGCACTACGCTCTCCGTTGCTGCTCATTCACTTTATGAGAAAAGTAATCCTTACGAACTGCCCGGCCCTGGAGGTGCTATCGACTTGCATAAGACCACTTTCACGCAGTTGAGCGAAAGCCAAGTGGAAGTCAGAGGTACAGAGTTCGTTCCTACGGAGGACTATTATATTAAACTGGAAGGTGTTCGCCGCGTGGGCTATCGCACTATTTCGCCTGCAGCTACACACGACCCCGTTATGATTAGTCAGATAGATGAGGTGATACGTGGTGTACGCAATAGAGTGGAGGACAATTTCAATATGAAAGATAGTCGGAATACATGGCTCGACTTCAAAGTCTACGGTAAGAAAGGCGTCATGCACATGTTCCCCGAAACGCCCGAATCCTCGTCCGACGAGTTGCTCATAATCATTGAAGCCGTTGCTCCCACGCAGGAGGAGGCCAATACGCTCTGCTCGTTTGCGCGCAGCACGATGTTGCATTACGGCTATGAGGGACGCATCTCCACAGCAGGAAATCTGGCCTTCCCCTTCTCACCGAGCGACTGCCGCATGGGAGAGGTGTTTGAATTCAATGTTTATCACCTATTGCGCGTAGCAGATCCTTGTGAGCCGTTCCCCATACATTTGTTAGAACTATAAGAAAATGAAATCATTGTTCCTTCGTTTTGTCCTCTAAAAGGTATTTCGCAATCGTTATCCGTGGGATGAATGTGGAAAGCTTTACCGTGGGGAAAATCCAGAGGGACATTTGATAAAAAATTATTTGTGAAATCATGAAACTAATAGATATAGCTTCTGTCATTCGAAGCAAAAACTCAGGGCCTTATGAGCTAACATTCGATGTTATTTTTAAGGACTTCGAAACGTATGGGAAAGTGAAAGCTGCACAAGCTGTGAGCAAGGAAAAGTTTTGTGCCCTCTATGGCATTCCTGAAACCGATGTGTTTCACCTTGTTTATTTCGACCCCGCAAAGGCTGTGAAAATAACGATCCGCCGCCCAATCCCCAGTGGAGCTTTGGGAGAAACCGACGTTTATGGAGCACAGCAGCACGCTCCCCTTATGGGGATGGAAATAGAAATCTAACAATTTTTTTCAATAACGATTAGATGAGTTCCGCCGGCACAGACTTTTTGTTTGGTCGGCGGAAATTTGTAAGTTTGCTGCATCCAAAAGAGAATCATTATGAGTAAAAAACTTTTATATGCCCTTATGCTCATGGCTTTTGCCTTAGGGCTGAACAGTTGTAAGGAAAACTATTCCAATGGAGAAAAGGTAGGGAACCTTATAGAGTTCACGCGCAAGGGCGTGATATGGGATAGTTGGGAAGGTCGCCTAAATCTCACACAAACGGGTATGAACACCAGTGGCGCCCCTTTTTCTTTCTCATTCGACAACGACCGTACTGATCAAGACTCCTTGATTCAGCTGCTCTATCAAGCACAAGTTGAGGGGTGGAAAGTGAAACTAAAATACCACGAGGTTTGGGGACTTAAAAATATCTTTACCAATCGCGGCGAGACCGATTATTTCGTGGACGATGTCACTGTGCTTGATAAAGACTTTGCAAATGTTGCCAAGCGTCTTAATGGCGCTGCCCAGCAAGGCCGAGTAGTTGACACAATTTATGTGGTTTTAGATAAAAGTGAACTAAAAAAGCAGAGATAGGAACTACCTAGCGAAAGCTACTCTTAAGCAGCAAATATAGCTGATATTGAAACCTGAAAATATCCTTATTGCGTTTGAAAATACAATAAGGCTATCAGCTGGCATCCTTATTCCGTCAGCTGACATCCTTATTGTATCTGCGGTGACAACAAAGCTAAGTGTGACAACAATTATTGCTGTCTGAATTTTGTTGTCACACTCGTAATGGGATATTCATTAGAATTTTATGAAAGTTTGTGACAACGTGACGATGAAATATCGCTTTTTATAGAGAGTGCATGGTTGTGCTGAAATTATGCCAAGATTAAAATTCCTCTTACTAAAAGGGCTGAATCTTCTTTTAAAAGATTCAGCCTTAATTTTTGATGTTTCTATGAATAGGAGAGCTCTCTTTAATCGGAGCCTGCTTGCAGTAAGTTACATGCTCTCTTTTAAAATGTTTACGACCTCTTCGAAGGTGAGTTTGCGGTAGCCACTATCGAGGATAATCGTTCCTTTGGCAATTCCCTCAAGCATCTCGTTTGTTGCTCCTATCTCGCTGATAGTCAGAGGGAGTCCTATTTCTTTCATCCATGATTTCATTGCCGCAAGTCCTTCTTCCGCCACTTGATGGTCGGTTTTTCCTGAAGGGCAGATGCCCCACACTTCTTCGGCAAAGCGTTTGAAGCGAGAGACGGCAAAGGGGAGTGTGTGTTTATAATAGGGGAGAGAAACTGCAGCTAAAGTAAAACCGTGAGGAGCATGGGTGTAAGCACCAATGGAGTGGCCAAACATGTGAACCATCCAGTCTTGCCGTTTACCGCATCCAATGAGAGTGTTCAACGCCCAAGTAGCAGTCCACATTATGTTGGAGCGAGCTTCATAGTCTTGTAGATCTGCCACAGCCTTGCGACTTGCCACAATCAAACTCTTCAATAATCCTTCAGCAATATAATCTGACGTATTGTCGTCTGTACCAGAGAAATACTGCTCAAGGATATGGCTGAATATGTCGAAGATACCAGCTCTCATCTGCTCATTGGGAACGGTCATGGTGAAACGCGGGTTGAGAATGGCAAAACGCGGTATTAAACGGTCATCGAATACGTGTCCGATTTTTGCGGTATGCTCTGCATCCGTGATGACACTTCCTGCGTTCATTTCACTTCCCGTTCCAGCCATCGTCAGAACACATCCAACGGGCAGAATCTTTTGTTCTTTGGGCGGATTTTGCTGCTGAACAAAAAATGTGTTCCAGTAATCTCCGTCAAAATGGGCTGAAGCCGCCACCGCCTTAGAGTAGTCGGCTACAGAACCACCACCTACCGCAAGAATGAAATCTACTTTCTGATTGCGCGCTATTTGTATGCCCTCGTGCAACTTTTCCAGTGTTGGATTCGACATGACTCCTGCATCTTCCACAATAGTTTTTCCTGCTTTTTTTAGTAATCCTATCACGCTATCATAGATGCCGTTACGTTTTATTGAGCCCCCGCCATACGTGAGCATTACTGTGGGGCCAGTCATCTTAAGCTCTTCGGCGAGGCCATTGAGTGCATCTTCGCCAAAGTAGAGCTTGGTTGGATTGTGATAAGTGAAATTTCCTAACATATCTCTTTTCTGTTTAGATGTGTGCTTATTCCGTGGTTTGTAGATAAACACACCATGTTGTTTGTTATCCTTTTATCGTACTGCAAATCTCTACGAGATATCAACGTGTGGTATTTTAGTAAGATTTTCTTTGATTTCTTCGTCGCTGAGTGAATAGTTTTGCAGATCGCCAGAGATGAAGCTGTCGTAGGAAGGCATATCGATAAGTCCGTGTCCGCTTAGGCAGAAGAGAAGAACTGGTGCTTTCCCTTCTTCGTCGGCTTTTCTTGCCTCTCGGATAGTGGCAGCAATAGCGTGACAGCTCTCAGGTGCGGGAATGATACCTTCCGCTTGTGCAAAAAGTAGACCAGCATTGAAAGCCTCTAATTGAGCAATGTCCACACCGTGCATGTGACCATCTTTGATAAGTTGCGACACCAGCGTTCCTGCACCATGGTAGCGGAGGCCGCCTGCGTGGATATTGGCAGGTTTGAAGTCGTGTCCCAGTGTGTACATGGGCAGAAGAGGCGTATAACCAGCCTCATCACCGAAGTCGTACTCAAATTTTCCACGCGTTAGTTTAGGGCAACTTTCGGGCTCTGCTGCGATGAATTCCGTATTGGGGTGAGTGCCGTCAAATACGTGGCGCATAAAGGGGAAGGCGAGACCTCCAAAGTTGCTCCCACCACCGAAACACGCGATAACTTTGTCGGGATATTCTTCCGCCATTTCCATTTGTTTTTCTGCTTCCAATCCTATGATGGTTTGATGAAGCGTGACATGATTGAGCACACTTCCCAACGTGTATTTGCAACCTGGCGTTGTTGTGGCCAGTTCGATGGCTTCACTAATGGCTGTGCCGAGTGAACCCGTATGGCGAGGGTCGCGCGTAATAATGTTTTTGCCGGCGCGAGTACTCATGGAGGGAGAGCCCTCTACGGTAGCCCCAAAAGTGCGCATAATCATGGAGCGGTAAGGCTTTTGCTGCATAGTGAGTTTCACCTGATAAACGGCAGCTTCCAAGCCATAAAGACGTGCAGCATAGGAGAGAGCTGCGCCCCACTGCCCTGCACCAGTTTCCGTTGTTACATTAGTGTCACCCTCCTGCTTGCAATAGTAGCACTGAGGTATGGCAGAATTGACTTTGTGAGAACCAAGCGGATTGACAGATTCGTTTTTGAAATAGATATGTGCCTTTGTACCGAGAGCTTTCTCAAGGGCGTAAGCACGCACAAGTGGGGTAGAGCGATAGAAGGTGTACTTCTCTTGCACTTCCTCAGGAATGTCAATCCATTTGTGCTCCGTGTCGAGCTCTTGTTTTGCACATTCGTGATTGAAGATACGTGTCAAATCCTCGACAGATAACGGTTTGCGAGTAGCGGGATTGAGAGGAGGCAGAGGCTTGTTGGGCATATCTGCCAATATATTATACCATTGCTTGGGTGAGTCTTGTTCTGCCAAATAAAACTTCTTTTGTTTCATGAAAAGATAAGCGTTTAAGTGTTGTTTCTTTTAGTTTGTGTAAGCACATGTATGCAGTATCTTTAAGACAAAGCAGTTACTATTGATGGCTAATTCTGCACATTATGCTTTTTTATGTTATTTTGGCGACTGTCTAATATGGTTTGGTTCCGCATTTTCCCCTTTGTTCATTGATGCGAATTTCATCGCTGAAAACCCATTCTCCAGGGCGTGGAGCGCGTGCTTGGAGGCGGATGTAGCGTGCTTTTTTTGTTCCTATCCATCTCCAATGAACGTATAGAGGTTTGCTGTTAGGTTCACGCGGTGTTCCTTTTTGGAAAATCTCGCGGAAGTTGCGCCCATTCTTAGAAATAGAGATGCGAAAATCTTCTGGAAGATAAATCCACGCTTCACTATTCTGCAAAAATTCCATGTCAATATTGTGAACTGCTTTAACCTTGCCAAGATCGAGCGTCAAGTCCATGCAATAGGGCTTCTTTATCGTGTCGGCAGGTTGGCAAAAGCCTTGCCAGCGGCCGTCTGTGTGACTCCAACCTCCATAAGTGCCATCTATGAGGGCCTCATTTCCGCCAGCAGGGTAGTATGTACTAAAAGGTCGGTGATAGACTACCTTTATGTCGGCCGCTTGAGAGTTTTTTTGATTTCGACTTTCAGGACGTTCGCCTACTTCTTTGCGTAAATCAAAATAGTGGATGTCTAGACTATCCAGATGGGGGTATTGGCGAATGATGCTTTGTCGGAAATGGCTAATATCACTAATGCGTCCTTTTAGTCCTATTTCAGCGATGGCCAACTCCCGCGGATAGAGCATATACTCTGCATGTTCTGGCGTTTCAATAAATTCTGTCCACAGATTTCCTTGCAGCCCCAGAATGTGGCTACGTTCTTCTGCGCTCAACCCTGTTGCAGGGTCAAAACTAGCAACGTTATTAAACGTATTGTAACCACCTATTCCCGTGGGTTGGAGATAGGGTGCATCTTGATGATAGTCAAAATAGCAATGACTCGTAGGGCTCATGATAACCTTGTTACCTTGACGGATGGCTTGGCGAGCTGCCGCAGCATTTCGCCATACCATGATGGTGGCTCCTGTAAGTGTGGTGTCCTCCAATGCTTCGTCCCACGCAATCATCTCCCTTCCGTTCTGAGTGAGGAAACGCTGTATGCGCCGAATGAGATAGCCTTGTAGTTCGTTCACATGATTAAAGCCCAGTTCTTTCGCCTTTTGCTGGCAACGCGTACATTTCAGCCAAGTATCTCTACTGGCTTCATCGCCTCCGATGTGTATCCAGTGGGATGGAAAGATTTGCATCACTTCTTGCAGAACGTTTTCAAGAAAAGTGTAAGTGGCTTCATTGGATGGACACATATCCGCTTGTGCTCCTTCATTGCCCACGCATTTCAGTTCGGGATAAGTGGCCGTTACTTCCTCACTATGCCCTGGCATCTCAATTTCGGGTACGATGGTGATTCCCTTCTCTTGTGCATAAGCCACTAAAGCGCGTAGTTCGTCCTGCGTATAGTAGCCACCGTAAGCTGCTGAATCGCCTTCGTGCAGATAGCGGTGATCTCCGCCTATCCACCATTTGTGCCAATCTGACTCCGTGCGCCATGCTGCTATCTCCGTGAGGCGTGGATATTTCTTTATCTCAATGCGCCATCCTCCCGCATCGGTAAGGTGCAGGTGTAGACGGTTAATCTTGTGTTCGGCTAAGAAATCAATCTGCTTCCGTAAGAAATCAGTGGTGAAGAAATGACGCGAAAGGTCAAGCATGCAGCCTCGCCACGAATAGGCAGGAGAAACTGCGTTTTCTTTCTCTTGAGCTTGCATAAGAGAGGTGCAAGAAAGAAGAACTCCAACGCACAAAACTCTTGTCACGTTGCGTAGAAATGAAAAAATAGTCATAAATATAAGCTTTAGTATGCCACGAAGTTACTGTTTTTACTTGAAATTCTATGGATGTATAAGATTTATCCGTATCTTCGCCCTATAAAAGAATAGTTATTATGTCCGGAACAATTCAACAAATACAGCGTGCGTTGCGTAAGGCCGCGTCGAAATTTCCCCTTGAGGCGGAGAATTTCCCGATGACAGATATCATTTTGCAAGTGAAGCAAGAAGGTGGGGAACTTTTGATTTTTGATGACAACGATACAGAGCTGACTCGTTGCGTTGTGGAAGAATGGCTTGGCGATACTTCGGAAGATTTCTACGAACGTATTCAACCTGTGCTAAAAGAAGCCATTTTAGATATTAAAGAAGAAATGGATTCTCTGAATGTGCTCAAACCTTATTCTTTTGTACTCTTCGACGACGACATTTCTGCTGTGGCTAATCTCTATCTGGTAGATGATGATTTGATTCAGATAGATGATAATTTGCTGCCAGGACTTGACGAAGATCTTGAATCCTTTTGGGAGACGTTGAGTAAAGAATAAGTTTAGGACTAAAGCCGCGGAATATATAGCCCCTTTCGTTTTTGAAGAATAGGTAGCCCCTCTCTGTTGCTGCAATCTATCTTTTCTTACATTTAGGGCAAATCCCCTTCATCATATAGTTGATACTTTTGATGAAAAAACCTTCGGGCGTTGTTACAAGCGGAATAGGCGTTTCTTCCAAACAATAGGTTTGATGACACTCTTCGCAGTAGAAATGAACGTGCATATCATCATCTCGTCCTGATGTGTCGGAATGGCCGTGACAAAGTTCGTATTTCACGCCATCGCCCCCGTCTTCAAGCACATGAACCAAATGCTGTTGGCGGAATATGGTCAGAGTTCGGAAAATACCAGATTTGTCGATGGATGGAATTTTCTGTACCAAATCTGAGAGCGAGAGCGGGTGGGACGCCTCGGATAGTGCTCTGGCTATGATAAGGCGATTGGCTGTTGGGCGTATTTCGTGTTGAGCGAAGAGTTCTTCTATGTCTATGTGCATGGTTCTACGGCTTTGGCATCAAAGGCCAACTTTTTACTTACGAAGCAAAAGTAAGAAAAAAATCTATCACTTCATTTATTGCATCTTAGGTAACTGAAAGAATGACTACAGAGCGGAAAATCATCCATGTTGATATGGACTGCTTTTTTGCAGCCGTTGAGCAGCGCGACAATCCAGAGTTGCGCGGCAAACCTGTGGCTGTTGGCAATGATGAAGAGCGTAGCGTTGTCACTACTGCCAGTTACGAGGCGCGTAAGTTTGGCGTACATTCTGCCCAATCTGTTCAGGTGGCCAAACGCTTATGTCCGTCACTGATTATTGTTCCGTGCCATTTTGAGAAGTATAGAGCTGTGAATCATCAGTTAAGTGAGATTTTCCATGATTATACGGATCAAGTAGAGTTTTTGAGTATTGATGAGGCTTTCTTGGATGTAACGGAAAATAAAAAAGGGATGGAGCTCGCAGTGGATATTGCGCGCGAAATAAAAAGTCGTATTCACGAAGAACTACAGTTGACGGCTTCGGCAGGTGTGAGTTATTGTAAATTGCTTGCTAAGATAGCCTCGGATTATCGCAAGCCCGACGGACTTTGCACCATTCATCCCGATAAAGCTCTCCGCTTTATCGCTCATTTGCCTGTTACAAAACTTTGGGGCGTAGGGCCTAAAACGGCAGAACGCCTTCATCAGATGGGAATATATACAGGGGAGCAACTGCGCGAATATTCTTTACATAGTCTGATACGTGACTTTGGAAAAATGGGGCAAGTGTTCTATAATTTCGCGCGGGGTATTGATGAACGCCCCGTGGTGACAACGCGTGAGGCCAAATCTGTTGGATGTGAGCGTACTTTTGAAAAAGATTTACATACACAGGCATCTATTATTGTCGAATTATACCACGTCACATTAGAACTTGTGGAGCGCATCAAGAAGCATAAGTTTGAGGGGAGAACTTTGACGTTAAAAGTGAAATATTCTGACTTTACGCAAATCACCCGCAGTTTGACACGACAAGAACCATTGCGCACAAAAAAGCAAATACTCCCATTGGCAAAACAACTATTGTCAAAAACTGACACCTCCCGCCCTATACGCCTACTTGGTCTTTCCGTGTCATCACCGAAGGAAGAAGACATGAAAAAGCTCGAATGGATTCAGTTGGAGTTTGATTTTGGTGATGAAAGCACTTGGTTGGGGGGAGCCTAAATGATGATTTTTGAAACTTGTTTGCAAGAAATTTTATGTTTTTCTCTTGGAGGAGATAACTTGTTGTATATCAGGTCGTAAATATCTTTATTGCGTTTGAAAATACAATAAGGCTGTCAGCTGACAGAATAAGGCTATCAGTTGACGCGCTTATTGTATTTTTGGCGATGATAAGAAGAGTGAAAATGATGAAGAGATGCGCTCTCTTCTGTATTTTGTTTTTTCCGTTGTCACGTTGTTATATCGCCACGCTTGATACTTAAAGTGTTGAAAGAGTTTGTATTATGGTTGTGACAACAGTGTGACAATAACCGATAGCGCAAAAGCTTGTTGTCACACATGAAAGTGTTTCTAAAAATCCGCAACACCTATTGTTGGGTGTTGCGGATAGAGAGTTGAGAGTTATGGAGAATTTTTATAAAAGGTCAAAAACGGGAGAAGGAAAACTGTGAGGAACTGATGATAGTTTCAGCGATTATTTGCACTTTCTCCATGAATTTTTTTGCCTCCTATTCATTGTTTGTCTTCTCAAGAACTTGTGTAAGAATTTCGGGTAGTTCCCAATCACATTCTTTCATTTCTTCAAGTCGTTTTTTGCCTGCTGCCGATAGTGAGAAGTACATTTCGCGTTTGTCAGTCTTTCCCATAACACGCGAGATGAGTTCTTTTTTTTCGACGGCGCAGATAATCTTTGAAGTGTTGGAACATGTCAATCCTAAGGCTTCAGCAATTTCACCCGATGTCAAACTTTTATTCTCGGACAACAGGCAAAGGAGCATTCCTTCGTTGATATTTATGCCATGAAACTTTTGCATTTCTTGTTCCAAAGCTGTGATAGCACGATAGATACTGCGCAAGTGGCAAATACATTTTTTGTCCATGTCTGTTCTTTAAATAAAGAGATTAACATTTGCTTCTTCAGCACGTTGCATATAAGTGGCAACACCGCCTATGCTTACTCCATCGATGAATTCT
Source organism: Alloprevotella sp. (assembly GCF_057240785.1). Classification (NCBI taxonomy): domain Bacteria; kingdom Pseudomonadati; phylum Bacteroidota; class Bacteroidia; order Bacteroidales; family Prevotellaceae; genus Alloprevotella; species Alloprevotella sp. Next base: position 22,873 of record NZ_DBHHRH010000023.1, read on the forward strand.
TCTTTGTCAATTCCCATCATGTCCATCGACATCTGACACGCAATAAACTCAACACCATTAGCGAGTGCTTGATCACGTAGCTCCTCAAGCGAGTTGATGTTTTTCTTGCGCATAATGTGACGAATGAGCCGATCACCAATGCCCAGCATACTCATCTGAGAGAGGTGTAAGCTTTTAGAGCTTTTGGGGAGCATCCACGAAAACATCTTGCCGAAGAAATCTTTTTTCACCTTTGGTTTCTGTTCGCGTTTGAGAACGTTGAGTCCCCAGAAAGTAAAGAAAATAGAAACTTTATGCCCTGTGGCAGCTGCCCCGTTTGCTAAAACAAAGGTGGCAAGAGCTTTGTCGAGGTCGTCGCTGAACATGATCAGCGTTTTGTTTTTGCTATTGCTGGCAGTGTGAGATGTGCATTCTACTGGAGCGTTCTTTTCGATGACCACAGTGTGATAACCTTTTTGGATTGTACTTGTGATGAAGTTGTTTCCTGTTGTTTGACACCACGCCTCGGCATCACGCGAAAATCCAGCGTCTGTAGCTACAACCTCGATGCGTTCGCCAACCTGTGCTTGGTCCATAGCTTTCTTTAGTTTCATGATAGGTCCAGGGCATTGTAGTCCGCAGGCATCTATTTTTAGAGTAGAGATGCAGGGCTTTGTAGTATTTATTTCTGGTTGCTTCTTCGGAGTCGGAGCAATAGAAATAGGTGCAGTGGCAAGGGAGTAAATTTGATACCCACCTGAGAGGTTTCGCACCTTCTCAAAACCATGTCCCTGAAGGATTCGCAGTGCTAAATAACCGCGTAAACCAACAGCGCAGAACACTATGATTTCTTTGTCCTTTGGTAGTTCGTTGATGCGCTCACGCAGCTCATCTAAGGGGATATTTACTGCCCCTTGAATTGTGCCCAGTTTGTATTCGCTTGGAGTTCTGACATCAAGAAGGAATGTCTTATTGAGGTCGAGGCTATCTATCTCTCTCCAATAAATAGCTGGCATTGCACCATTTATAATATTATGAGCCACATAGCCCGCAATGGCTATTGGATCTTTTGCAGAGGAGAAAGGCGGTGCATAAGCCTGCTCCACGCGCATGAGATCTTCCACAGTGCCCCCATTCTTGATGATAAGTGCAATTTGATCAATGCGTTTGTCCACTCCATCATGTCCCACGCATTGTGCACCAAATAATCGTCCAGTCTTGGGGTCGAAAGTCAGTTTGGTTGTTAGGCGGAATGAGCCAGGGTAGTAGCCAGCGTGTGCCGCCGAAATAGTTGTGGAGCTAGCATACGCAATTCCTGCTTGCTTCAATCGCTTTGCGGGCACTCCCGTAGTAGCCACTGTGAGATCGAAAACCTTTGCAATGGCAGTTCCTATGGAGCCTTCGTATTTTTCTACTTTGCCCCTTACCATATTGTCTGCCACAATGCGCGCTTGCCTATTGGCAGGACCTGCCAGATAGTTGAGCCAGTTTTCTCCTGTAATGGGGTGGGGGAATTCGATTGCATCTCCCACAGCAAAGATGTCGGGGATGGATGTTTCTAAATATTCGTCCACTTGAATGCCACGTCCCACGCGGATGCCGGCTTCGGCAGCAAGATGTGTGGAAGGGCGAACTCCGATGGAGAGCAGTACGAGGTCGGCATCTATGTTTTCACCGTTTGCAAGGCAAACACGGATACGATTGTCGATTTGCTCAAAGTGGTCTACGCCTTTTTCAAGATATAGAGCAACGCCCTTATCCGTCAGATGGCGATGAACGTATGATGCAATGGAGAAATCAACTGGCGCCATGACTTGATTAGCCATTTCAACAATGGAAACCTTTGCACCTGCTTCTTGGAGGTTTTCAGCCATTTCCAACCCTATGAAACCTCCGCCTACGACAACTGCTTTCTTCACTTCGTGCTCCTGAAGGTAGCTTTTGATGCGATCGGTGTCTTCCACATTTCGGAGAGTGAAGATTCCTTTAAGGTCAATACCTTTTAGAGGTGGGCGCACAGGGGTGGCACCAGGTGAGAGCAAAAGGCGGTCATAGCTTTCTTCATAGCAAGATCCATCGACCTTGCGCACTGTTACCGTTTTCTTTTCGGGATGAATAGTGATGGCCTCGCTGCAAATGCGTACGTCCACGTTGAATTGTCGTCCGAAAGCTTCGGGAGTTTGAACGAAAAGTTTTTCACGTTGAGCTATTACGCCACCTATATAATAAGGAAGGCCACAATTTGCATACGAAATATGTGGCCCCTTTTCTAAAAGGATAATCTCTGCCTGTTCGTCAATGCGGCGGATGCGGGCCGCAGCAGTTGCTCCGCCCGCTACGCCGCCAATGATGAGGTGTTTCATTTATTTCCTACGTTTTGCGACGAACTTATTTAAGCAGAATGTCGTTAATGGCGCGTTCAAAGTCGCTCTGTCGCATTGCACCTGTTGCCATTTGAGGTTTCTCATTCATCGGGATGAATAAAATGGAGGGAATGGACTGGATGCCGAAGATTGAAGCAAGTTCTTGCTCTTGGTCAACGTCTACTTTGAATACATTGATACGTCCTTCGTACTCTTCCGCAATCTTTTCGAGCACAGGAGCAGTAGCTTTGCAAGGGCCGCACCATGTGGCGTAGAAATCTATAATAGCTGGTTTGTCGCCAAGATATTTCCATTCTTGTGGGTTCGTATCGAAGTCCATGATTTGCTTCTTGAAGTCGAGAGTTGTTAAGTTTTGTACACTCATAGTTCTTTTCTTTTAGTGAATAATTTAGTTCTAAATTTTATTTTCCATCGGAAACTTGTGCAAAGATACATCTAATTTTCTGATAAAACAAATTTCCAAAGGAAAATATTTTAGTGGGGCAAGAAAAGGTTTGAGAAACGTATCGTCTTCTGCGTTTAGTCGATGAATTTATGAGAAGGAACTATGGACTGAATAGGAGATTTGTAGAATACAAAAAACTATCAACAGATAGGGATGGAACCTTCCGTTGATAGTTTTAGGATAATGATTCTTGTGTAAGAGTTGCTTAACGGCCTATGGAGAAATATTCAAAGCCAGCTGCTTGCATATCGGATGGGTCGTAAATATTACGGCCATCGAACACTACGGGGCGATTCATTGAGCGACGAATAACTTCCCAAGACGGTAGTCGGAATTGTTTCCATTCGGTCAAGAGTAGAAGCGCATCACTACCTAAGGTGGCATCGTAAATATCCTGTGCGTAGTAGATACTATCGCCGATACGACGCCGACATTCGTTCATGGCAGCGGGATCATAAACGCGAACAGTGCATCCAGCTTTGAGGAGCTTCTTGATAGTGACGAGCGATGTAGCCTCTCGCATATCATCGGTTTCAGCTTTGAAGGCTAAGCCCCAAAGGGTGATAGTCTTTCCCTGTAAGTCGCCATTGTAGTAGGCATTTAACTTATTGAAAAGTACGTTCTTTTGAATTTCGTTAACCGCCTCTACAGCTTGCAATACCTTCATGGGGTAACCTTTTTGCTCGGCTGTCTTGATGAGAGCCTTTACGTCCTTGGGGAAGCAAGAGCCGCCGTAGCCGCATCCAGGGTAGAGAAATTTTGAGCCTATACGTGTGTCAGAGCCTATACCTTTTCTAACGGCGTTTACGTCAGCTCCAACGAGTTCGCAGAGGTTGGCAATATCATTCATGAAAGAGATACGCGTGGCCAGCATAGAGTTGGCTGCATATTTTATCATTTCAGCACTGGGAATGTCTGTGAAAATCACACGGAAGTTATTGAGGAGGAATGGCCGATAGAGTTTAGTCATCAGTTCGCGGGCGCGTTCGCTTTCCACGCCTACAACTACACGGTCGGGCGACATGAAGTCTTTAATAGCGCTTCCTTCTTTCAAGAATTCAGGATTACTAGCGACATCGAACTCTATATTCTTTTCGCGTTTGTCAAGCTCTTCTTGGATCGCTGCCTTTACGCGAGCTGCCGTTCCAACAGGAACAGTTGATTTTGTGACTACAACAAGATACTGGTTCATATATTGTCCCACCTCGTGCGCCACATTGAGCACATAACTAAGGTCGGCACTTCCATCTTCATCGGGAGGTGTCCCTACAGCGCTAAATACTGCTTCTACATCGCTTATGCAATCGCGCAGCTGAGTGCTGAAGTGTAAACGGCCTTCTCTATAGTTGCGAAGCACCATCTCATCTAGACCTGGCTCATAGATAGGGATGACACCTTTTTTGAGTTGCTCAATCTTTTCTTGATTTATGTCAACGCAGGTCACCTCAACGCCCATTTCAGCGAAGCAAGCTCCACTTACCAGTCCGACATATCCTGTTCCGACAATGGCTATTTTCATTTTTCTTAGGATTAGTGAAAAGAAACTGTAGTAATGAAATTATGCGAATTCTCTCTTGAAAAGAAAAAATTCGCATAATGATAAAACATTTGTCTTGCAGTGAGCAAATGAGTTTATTTTTGAGCCGGAGCCTGCTGTGCAGGAGCAGCGGGAGTTGCACCTTTTTGTTGCGTAGGAAGTTCAGGCATATTAACCTTCATGTCGGTCACAACGGTGCTGGCACTAGATGCTTCAGGCTTTACATAGACTGTAGCAACGCTCAGAATAACGAGCAAAGCAGCCAAAGTCCAAGTGGCTCTTTCTACAAAGTCAGTTGTTTTGCGTACACCCATGATAGCGTTTGATGCAGAAAAGTTGGATGCCAAACCGCCACCCTTAGATTCCTGAATCAGTACGATGAACGTCAGCAGAATGGCTACAATCACAGCCAGAATGACGAATACTTGATACATTTTTATCTTATTTTTTATGTTTATTATTTGCGATAACTTTCTCTAAGAACCTAATTTGGTCTGCAAAGTAAGCATTTTTTTTCGGATAAACCAAGTTTAGCTTTCTGATAATTTCAATTGCCTTTTCAAACCGTCCTTGTTTGATATAGATACGTGCGAGTGTTTCCGTGAAAAAGTTCTCACTGATTCCTTCGTTTTCGTCGCTCTGTTCCTCAGGAAGTTCAGGCGTAAATTCGGGCTCTTCTTTCAGTTCGATGCGACCTGGTTTTGCAATGAAGTTTTCCACGAGCGTCTTGCTACGCTGATTCCGAGTCGAAGAAGGGAGAACGGTTCCTTCTTCTTCGGGTTCTGCATCGTCGAGTTGTAGAAGGAAAGCCGTATAATCCGTTGTTGCATCAGCAGCAGTAGGTTGTCGATGCGGTGTTTCAGTGTGTACGGGATCTTCTTGCAGATAGTTGTCGATGAGAGAATTAGCACGCTCGCTTCGATTATGTGGAGTTTGCACAGGCAGTGTGGACTGTTCAATCGGCTGTGTGTTTTTGATGTCAAACGGAGAGCCTTCGAAAAGATGAAAGAGAACACGGCGGTCGGGCAGAAATAGTGCTGCACGGCGTAGTTCCTCTCCAAAGCTGGGATCGTGAAGCAGAAAGAGATTCTGCAAGAACATAAGGCGCGCTGCTGCATAGTAGGGGTAGCGCCCTACAAGTTCACGAAGATTGTAGAGAGAATCTTTGTCGAGATGTTCTGGATGATCTATGTAGGCAGTAATTTCCATTCGTATTATAATAGATACAGCCAAATTACCAGTCGGCAACAGTGGCGTTAAATATCTGATCCGTCAGGTCGGCTATCATTTCCGTTACCAAACGTTCTTGAACGGTGGCCAACTGCTGTGAAGAATCGTATTGAGTAGTGGCAGAAAATTGTTTCTCCCAACTTTCGTTTGTTTTGTTGTTTTGGAAGCGGATATTAACCGTCATGCGCAGCTGAACTTGTGAGGCATAGCCATTGGCAGATACGGCTTTGTTGTATTGGTCGTATGCTGTTATCTCTCCCGAGATATGGAGATCTCCTCCACGCTTAACGAGGCGCAGGCGAGTTTGATTGGCATAGATGTCCTGCAACTTATTGTTGAACATGCTTTCCATAGGTGCCCAACCGTAAGGTGCACGATTCGGAATTTTATCTATTTGGATAGACTTGATTACATCGTAGTTGATGGACGTTCCAGTAAAATGGTATTTGATGCTACAAGCTGAAAGCATGAACAGCATCATACATAGCAGAAGATCAGATAGATGTCGTTTAACTTTCCAAGCCATAATCTTTTATTTTACGATAGAGCGTACGTTCAGAAATTCCCAGTTGGTCAGCTGCCAACTTACGGTGGCCGCCGCTACGTTCCAGTGCTTTTTGAATCGAAAGCTTTTCTTGGTCTTCAAGTGAGAGGAGCTGTTGCGTTTCATTATCCTTCACTTCTTCCGCATCATCAAAATAGGGGGGCGCAACCTTCATCGGCTGATCGTCTTTACGATACAACATAATGTCACTACTCTCTGATGGTACAGCTTCCTGATGGCCATGAACCTTTCCTTGCAAGAGATTCTCATAGACCACCTTTTTCAGCTCTGTCACATCGCGTCGAAGGTCGAAAAGTATCTGATACAATATTTCTCGTTCGTTTTCAAAACTACGTTCTGTCTTTTTCTTTTCAACAATAGCCAGCTGATTGTGTTTTAACTCTTCAGGAAGATATGTGCTTAAAATTTCTGGTGTTATCTCCCTTGCTTCCGCCGTTACAGACATGTTCTCGGCAATGTTTTTTAGTTGCCGCACGTTTCCAGGCCATGAGTAGGCTTTTATCATATTGCGTGCTTCTTCTGTTAGGCGGATGGGCGGCATTTTGTATTTCTCGCTCATCTCTAGGGCAAATTTGCGGAAAAGTAGTACCACATCTTCTCCACGTTCGCGCAGAGGAGGAACAGCAATGGATACACTATTGAGGCGATAGTACAAATCTTCACGGAATTTTCCTTCTCCAATCGCTCTCTCCATATTAACATTGGTAGCAGCAACAATGCGCACATCTGTTTTTCTTACTTCGCTGGCTCCCACGGGAATATATTCGCCGGTCTCCAATACACGCAGAAGGCGTGCTTGGGTCTGCAAGGGTAGTTCGCCCACTTCATCAAGGAAGAGAGTGCCACCATTGGCCACACTGAAATATCCCTCACGCTTCTCGATAGCTCCCGTAAAAGCTCCTTTTTCATGTCCGAAGAGTTCAGAGTCAATAGTGCCTTCAGGGATTGCTCCACAGTTCACAGCAAAATATTTCTTTGTCTTGCGTGTACTATGGTCGTGAATGATGCGAGGAAAAACCTCCTTACCCACACCATTCTCGCCTTGGATGAGGATTGAGAGATCGACAGGGGCAATCTTGAGCGCCACATCAATAGCTCTATTCAAGCCTTCGTCGTTGCCCACGATGTTATAGCGCTGCTTGATTTTTTGGAGTTGACCTTCGTTCATGTTTGTTGAAAATTGGAGTACAAAGTTAAGCAATAATCAATAAATCTATCATTTCCTCCTGTTGAATTTTGGATAGGTAGTGAATTTCCCTGAAAGCTTCTTTTTCTTACTTGTGTTCCTTTGTTTTGGAAAATAAAGTAAGGAAGCGAGTGCTTGTTCGTTGAAAGATATATAATTTTGCAACGTACTTAAAGAATAAAAAGATGAAGATGAACAAAAACAGAACAAATAGCTGTAAGGAGCCAAACGACCTCCTTTCTGCTGTCTTTTGTCTTTGCTTGCTCCTCTCGTTCTTTTCCGCCTGCGGGAAAGGAGAGAAAAATACGGCAGAAGAGAAAGTGTCAGACACAGTAAAAGTAGATACAACGGCTCTTCTTGTGCATCAGATTAGCAATTGTGCGCGGCTTTACACTACGGAATACCAATATCATAAGATAATAACTTATAGCGATGATCCCCAAATAGTAGGAAATTTGGGCTCGACAAGTTTTTCGATACCGACTCGTTTGGGCGAACGCAAGATAGCTATACCGATAGATGTATCTGTGAAAGGTTATGTCGACTTTGCTTCATTCAGTCGAGCCAATATTGAGCGTTCCGATTCGGGTATTGTTGTAGTGCTTCCCGACCCTCAAATTATTGTCACAGCCTCCAAAATCGATCACGCAGCAGTTCGACAATATATTGACCCTCTCCGCTCGCGCTTTTCGGACCAAGAGATGATGAGCTTCGCTCGTCAAGGAGAGGATAGCATTATAAGCCACATGGACAAATCCGCCATTCTTGCTTCGGCGCAGACTGGAGCGGCCCGTGTCTTGCTCCCTATGCTCCACCGAATGGGCTATTCGGAGCACAATGCCACCATTTCTTTCCGCCGCGACCTCACGCCTGAGTCACTACAAAAGAACATTACCATCCAACGTTTGCAATAATCCGCTATGAATGAACTTGATAATCGTCCGCAAGCATCTGGCTTCGGCAAGATATGCAAAAAGGTTTGGAACAAATTTGCCTATTTTTTGCAGTTTATAGTCTACACAATGATAAAAGGCTGGCAAATATGGCTCATTATGATTTGCCTCGTAGTAGCCGCTATAGTTTTCCGTCAATGCCGCGATGAAAAAAATAGTGGTAATAAGTTGGCCAGTCTCCGCATGGAGAAATCGACAACAATAGATGTGACGCCTGAAGAGATTCGAGCCATTCGCAATATCGGGCAATGGGAATTTCTTTCTATTGAAACTGAGGAAATGGCCGAACTCTACAAAAAGAACGCACTTTCAGTATCTCAGTTGTCTGCCATCTATAGTGGTACGCTCCGTTTAGGCGTAGATATGTCGAAAGCTCCCGAGCAATGGTTTACGGCCAAAGGAGATACAGCTGTTCTCAACTTGCCTGCCGTAGGACTTCTCGACAATCATTTTATTGATGAGGCTCGCACGCGCACATTCTACGAGTCGGGAACATGGACAGCCGCAGAGCGCGAAAGTCTCTACCAGAAAGCAAAGAATCAGATGATGAAACGCTGTCTTACAAAGGCTAATTTGCAGGCTGCTCGCCGAAATTCCACAGCACATTTCAATCAAATGTTTTTCAACTTCGGCTTTAAATTCGTCATTATTAATTATGGTGTGCGCTCCAACTAAAAAGTAGAATCGGAGCCGTTCCATTTCTCGTTTTTTCTGGATTTTGTGGCTGAATAAGCATTTACTGTCTCTTCTTATCTCTTTTTTGTTTTACGTAACCTAACATAAAATGAATGAAAAGACCTATTTTTGTATTCATAATAAAAGGTTAGTTTATGGTTAAGACTACAATGGCAACAAAGCTTCCTCGTAAATTAGAGCAGAAGATGCAGATAGTTGGTGAGCAAATCCGACTTGCTCGTTTACGTCGTAATCTGAGTGTCGCTCAGGTGGCAGATCGCGCCACTTGCTCCCCTGTCACCATCAACAGAGTGGAGAAGGGTACACCAACCGTAGCCATAGGTATTTATCTCCGTGTGTTGTATGCGCTGCAATTAGAAGAAGACATTTTGCTGTTAGCGCAAAAGGATGAGCTTGGGAGAGCTTTGCAGGATCTTTCCCTTAAGCATCGGCTGCGTGCATCTAAAAAAGGGTAAGAGATGAATAGGTTGTTTGTTTATGGCGACTTTGATTGGTTGGAAAATCCCCTTCTAATCGGTCAGCTTGGCTATGAATCTCTCCGTGGATCTGATTCTTATTCATTTTGTTTTGATGAGAATTGGTTGGCGAGGTATGGTAATCTCATGTTGAGTGCAGATATCAATAATTATGTGGGTACGCAGTACACCCAACTTGGAAAAGATATTTTTGGCTGCTTTAGTGATGTGCTGCCCGACCGCTGGGGACGAACACTCTTAAATCGTTGTGAACAGATACAAGCCGCAGAGGAGAAGCGACCAGTAAGAAGCCTATCTTCTTTTGACTATCTGACGGGAATTGATGATTTTTCTCGCATGGGAGGATTTAGATTTGCGACAGAAAGAAACGGAGAGTTTATCAATAGTAAGGAGAATTTTCGTATTCCTCCTTTGACCGATATTCGTACATTGGCCGTAGCTAGTATGGCACTTGAAAGAAGTGAAGAAAAGAACTTATTGCCTGAGAAAAAATGGATTCAACAGCTTGTTCTCCCTGGAACTTCTTTGGGAGGGGCTCGTCCTAAAGCAGGAGTTGTGGATGAGAGTGGAAAACTTTATATGGCTAAATTCCCTTCCCGAAAAGATGATTATGATGTAGCCCTTTGGGAGCATCATAGCCATTTGTTAGCAAAAGCGTGCGGAGTTGTTGCTGCGGAAACGCGTGTGATAAATTCTGGAGCGAAATATCATGCGCTTCTTTCTCTGCGGTTTGATCGAACGCATAGTGGTAGGCGAATTCATTTTGCTTCTGCAATGACTCTGTTAGGACTATCTGATGGCTGTGATGCTAAAACGGGGAATGGTTATCTTGATATCGTTGATTTTATTCTTCAGCACTGTTGTGATGTGAGTGAGAATCTTTCTCAGTTATTTCGGCGTGTAGCTTTTAATATAGCTATAGGTAATAGTGATGACCACTTTCGCAATCATGGTTTTGTATTGACTTCTCGTGGTTGGACTCTATCTCCAGCTTACGATATGAACCCCACTTTGAATAACTGTCAGAGTTTGCTTATCAATTCTTATACCAATGATGCTAGTCTCCAAATTTTACAAGATTCTTGCGGAGAGTATATGATAGCTAAGAATGATGCCTGTGCTATTATAGAGGAGGTACGACAAGGTGTGAGACAGTGGGAGACGTTGGCAATAAGTTTGGGCATTAGTAAGCGCGAGAGAAATATGTTTGCTCAGGTTTATAACAAGACAATTTGAACCCTGTATGTTTCTTTTTATAGAGATAACATACTGTCCGATATTTTTACAAATTGTTTTCTCAATCTGGAGTGCGAGTAGAGCACTTAGATGAGTGAATTATCGCAAGAAAGGCTTTGGCAGGATTGTCCTTTTTAGATTTTTCTTTGTTTTCATGCTCTACAACATAAAAACAGCGTGTTTTTTCTTTTAGCCAGGCGTTTTTCTCCTTATTCTTTCGGCTGATACAATAAAGATGTCAGTCGATAGCCTTATTATCTTTGAAATTTCCCTTATTGTATTTTTAATTTCTCAAGGAGAAAATAAAATTTGTAGTATAGAAATTAGAAAAAGCTCCTTTTTAGTAGTGTTTCAAATTTGCATTTTTTCGAGTTGCTGGCAGAAAAATTGAATTTCGCGGCATTCTCGGAGGTGTAGAATGCGAAAATAATTGACAAAAGTGTTTGTTCTTTACGCTATGATAAATGTGTGGTTTGCTGTGTGTAGGAAACCGTAGCTTATGAAAAAGAAAAATCCACAATGCTCAAGAGGCATTGTGGATAGAATAGATGTGTGGAAGTTGGGCAGGCTGCTACTGAATTGTAGTTTAGTTCTGTCGGTCTGCACACTTTAGAGATTGTTCTTGAAGAACTCGGAAATGCGCGTCATCAAGTGGAGACGTGTGTTTCCGCCTGAGATGAAGTGATTTCGGTTCGTATAGATTTGCATCTGGAATTGCTTGTTGGCTTGAACAGCTGCCTCTGCCCATTCAGCACAATTGCGGTAGTGGACATTATCATCGGCCGTTCCGTGAATCAACAAGAGATTGCCGTGGAGCTTCTCTACGCGGTTGATTGGGTTGATATTGTAGCCTTCGTTTTCTTTTGGAGTGCGCATATATCGCTCTGTGTAAACCGTGTCGTAGTACTTCCAATTGGTGGGAGCAGCCACAGCTACACCAGCTTTGAATACGGGGCGGCCTTCGCTCATGGACATGAGCGTGTTAAATCCGCCGAAACTCCAGCCCCAAATGCCGATGCGGTTTTTGTCAACATAGGGGAGTGTGCCCAAATATTGTGCGGCTTCGACCTGATCTTTGGACTCCAGTTCACCAAGTTTCAGATAGGTGCATTTTTCAAACTCAGAGCCGCGAGCACCCGTGCCGCGTCCATCGACGATGACGAAGATGTAGCCCTGCTCGTTCATGTAGCTTTCCCAGATGCCGCCTCCGCTGAAACCTATCTTCCAGTTGTCGGTCACTTCTTGAGAGCCAGGACCGCTATACTGGTACATGATGACGGGATACTTCTTTGTGGCGTCGAAGTTTTTAGGTTTTTGCATCCAGCCATTGAGCTGAACGCCCTCGCTCGTAGTGAAGGTAAAGAACTCCTGCTGACCCGTGAAGGACGCCACCTTTTCTTTCAGCTCTTTGTTGTCCAAAAGTGTAGACAGTGTCTTTCCGTTGCCATCGCGCAGAGTGGTAACATAAGGTGTAGTAGTGTTCGACCACACGTTCATAAAGTAGTTGAAATTTTTGGAGAAGGTAGCGCTGTTCGTACCTGTTTCAGTGGAGAGTTTGCGCGTATGTCCGTTTTTGTCGTTCATGTAAACCGAGCGGCGTAGCGGGCTTTCCTGTGCCGACTGATAATAGCAGTTGCCCGTTTTCGGGTCGTAGCCATAGAAAGTCGTCACATCGTAGTTGCCCTTCGTGAGGGGCCGCACGAGTTGTCCGTTGAGATTGTAGAGATAAACGTGCTGGTAGCCGGTGCGATCAGAGATAAAAGTAAATTGTCCTGGATAGAAAGTCAAGGCATCGTAGGCACTCTCTTGAATATATTTAGTGCCATTCTCGCGCAGAGCCAGTTTGGCTTCCGTTGAACGCGGATTGACCATGTAGATGTCCATTCTGTCCTGATGGCGGTTGAGCGTGACCACAGCCAGACGGTCTGGGTCGCTCGTGAATTGTATGCGTGGAATATAACCGTCAGAATCTACGGGGACGGCCATCGTTCGTGTTACGCGATTCTTTATATCAAAGGTTTTGACAGAAACTTCCGAGTTTTTCGCGCCTGCAACAGGATATTTGTAGTCGTATGTACCTGGGTATTCGTCGTATTGCTCGAGAGTGGGGTGAGAGCCCTTGAATTCTTGGATAGAATAGATGGGCACTTTGCTTTCATCATAGCGAATCCACGCCAGCATTTTGCTGTCGGCCGAGAAAGTGAAACTACAATTTGTGGAGAACTCCTCTTCGTTGACCCAATCAGGGATGCCGTTGAGTACCTCGTTGAATTTTCCGTCTTTCGTAATCTGACTCTCGGCGTTGTCGAAGAGGAGCTTGACGAGGAAAAGGTTGTTCTTGCGCGCAAAGGCAATCATCGTTCCGTCGGGGGAGAAAACGGGCACTTGCTGCGGGCCGCCTTCGCTCAGATGGGTGAAACGATTGTTTTTAACGTCGAAGATGTAGTATTCGGCTGTGAACGAGCGGCGATAGATGCTTTTCGTTTTTGTCTGAAGTAGGATGCGACTTTCGTCAGGTGACATGATATAACCATCGATGTGCTCCAGTTTGATCGGTCCACGGGCTGTGCTGGCATCGAAGAGTGTACCAATTTCTTCACCATTCTTGAAGGAGCGGCGAATAATGCGGCGGGAGTCTTCCGAAAGTTGAGTGTAGCTGTTGCCATCATTGGCAGGGCGCACACCATAAATGCGGTGCGCGTAGTACCGACCAGACGTGATATCCTTCAGATTGAGCGGTTCGCTCTGTGCTGCAAGGTTGCTCACGGAAAGAACGGCACAGGTGGCCAATACGAGTAATTTGTTCATAAGTGTTTATGTTTCAGGGTTCAAGCAGAAGGTGGAAACCTTTCTGTTCGTAAAGAATTACGTTTGCGAAGTTAATACTTTTTCTTAACTTTGCAAAGTAGTAAATCAGTGATATAGGACAAGTTGGAGGTTTACATGTGCCTGCGAGTCGGGGTGATAAACGAAGTTTTGGCCACTCGCAGCTCTGTCTTTCTCTTTGTCCCACATGCTCAAATATATAGTTATGGAAAATGGAAATATAGGCTGTTACGGCTTCTGTGTGGAACCTTATACGGAAGATGCCACGGGACATGTGAGCCTGAGTTTCTTGGGAAATCAGATTTTGCGTTGTGCAGGAATGCACGCCACGGCTCATGGTTTTGGTTATGAGCAACTCATTGCGAACAATCTTGTTTGGGTGCTCTCGCGCTTGGTACTAACATTTGAAGATCGCCCGAAAACGCTTGAACATTATACTATCTCAACGTGGGTGACGAAGGTTTACCGCCAGTTTACGGAGCGCCTCTTCCGTTTGGAGGCAGAAAACGGAGAACCGACGGGGTATGGTTTCAGCATTTGGGCAGCTATCGACTACAAAACGCGGCAGCCCATTGATTTGGAGAAACTTCCTGACGGCGGCTTTACTTCTGTCCTTCTGCCCAAGGAGGATTTTCCTATCTCTGGAGCAGGACGCGTCAGGGTGAAAAGCGAAGAGCCGGTCTGTCAGTATCGTGCTGGTTTTAGCGACTTGGATATTAACGGACATGTCAATTCTATGCGCTATTTGGAGATGATTCTCAATCTCTTTTCGGCCGACTATCATCGAACACATCAAATACGTCGCATAGAACTTCAGTTCTGTAATGAGAGCTATTGTGGCGACACGTTGCTACTGTTTAGGGAAGATAAGAAAGAGAACGTTTGCGACGTGGAAATCCGTAAGGGCGCTTCCGTTATAGTAAGAGCGGAAATCGAAACTGCTGAGCTTTAGAAAGATAGAAGGAGGAAGTTAGCATCTCTGCCAGCTTCCTCCTTTTGTGTCATAAATGTGTATTTTGAAAAGCAAAAGATTGTTCCTCTTTATCTCATAAGTATTTTGAGATTAGTGGGACTTCTTTCTTCTTAGTTGCTTAATTACTTTTTACTTGGTTATTTATCGTTTTGAGGAAAAGGATTCTCCAGTTTGACACGTTGCCAGGATTCAATAGCAGGAACGCTTCTACCTTGCAAGTGATATGAAATGCGTAGTCGGTCGGGTGTATCAAAGGAATAATTCAACGTATTTGTTGTATTCTTCTGCTGAGGGTCAAAAACGTTGGTCTTGACCTGTTCAGTGTAAGTCTTATCCGAGTTGATAACGTAGTTGCCCTCAATGGTCTGTACTGTGCGCCCATTGTCTTTGGTCATAAGAATAACGCTGAACGTCCCATCGCCACTGATGATTTTCCATACAGGAATAAGTATGCGGTTGCCTTCTTGCGTTATTATTTCTTGTTGCCAAATGCCGAGCAAAGGGTGAGAATGTTGTGCGTAAGCCGTGAGTCCTACGATGAAGGCCAATAAGAGGATGATGTGTCTGAATTTGTTCATAATTAACTGTGTTTAGGTTGATATTTTCCGCAAATGTACAAGATTTTAGTGGTATTACAACTTTCGCTTATCTTTTTTCAGTAAAATCTTATAACTTTGTCCGCATAAATAAATGTCAGTGTTGAAATGAAAAAGATACTTCTTGTTGCTTCTTGTCTTGTTGTATTAACATTTGCCAGTTGCGGCAAAAAGAATAAGACCGAAGCAGATGCAACTCCAAAGTCTTTAGCGGCAGCTACAACGGGGGGGGTTAACGAGTCGACTACTCCACTCAATCGCACCGATACGTTGCGCGTAGGAGGCCACGTTTTTGAAATCACAACGAACCGACAAACGGATAAGAGTTTGCCAACTGTTAAAGACGAGATGGATGTGCTTTTCTACGACAATAAGGTGGATGTGCGCATTCTATGTGACGGCGAAGAAATGTTTACAAGAACGTTTACAAAAAAAGACTTTGTCGATAAAATTTCTGCTGATGATGCCGCTCGGGATGTTATGCAAGGAATGGCTCTCGATAAGGACCATTCTTCGGCACAAACGATTGTGTTGGGAGCACAAATAGGCCAGCCAGGATTGGATGGTGAAGGTCCGGCTTTTTCTGTAAGTGTTTCTCATGATGGTTCTGTTGTAATCCGCAGTGTGTCCAACCAAGTGACAACGAAGACCGATATGGAGGGCATGGATTGAGAAATCTTACACCACTTCTTTATTTTTTTTGAACAAAGAAAGGATTCTGTCCTGCCGCAAAGGAGGGGAACAGAATCCTTTCTGCTATGAAGTTGTAAGTTATATTTTTTTATTTTACATTATCAAAGGCCTGTTTGAGGTCAGTAATAAGATCATCGATATGTTCCGTACCGATGCTGAGGCGGATAGTGCCTGGGAAAATGCCTTGGCTGGCTTGCTCCTCTGGAGTTTCCTGTGAATGGGTAGTTGTAGCAGGATGAATGACAAGTGATTTGAGATCTGCCACGTTGGCCACTAATGAGAAAATTTGCAGGCTGTCGATGAATTGTTGTGCAGCTTTTTTGCCACCTTTGATTTCAAAGGTGAAGATGCTGCCAGCTCCATTAGGGAAGTAGCGCTGATAAAGATCGTGATTAGGATGTGTGGGCAAACTCGGGTGGTTCACCTTCTCCACGAGCGGATGTTGTTGGAGAAAATCCACAACCTTTAATGCGTTTTCAACGTGACGCTCTACGCGTAAAGAAAGAGTCTCAAGTCCTTGTAGAAGTGCCCAAGCGTTGAATGGACTAATAGCTGCACCCGTGTCGCGCAATATGAGTGCGCGGATGCGTGTCACGAATGGGGCGGGGATTGCTCCGAATTTCAGACCATGATATGAAGGATCTGGCTCAGTGAATTGAGGGAATTTATCACTCTTTGCCCAGTTGAATGTGCCACCGTCAACGATGACACCGCCTAAAGAAGTGCCATGTCCACCGATAAACTTTGTGGCACTATGGATAACGATATCTGCTCCATGCTCAATGGGGCGTATCAGATAAGGAGTGCCAAACGTATTATCAATCAAGAGGGGAATTCCGTTGCGATGTGCAATCTCAGCAGTGGCTTCGATATTTGTAATGTTCGAATTGGGGTTACCAAGCGTCTCAATATATAGAAGTTTTGTGTTGGGCTGAATTGCTTTCTCGAAAGCATCCAAGTCGTCTGAATCTACAAAGGTCGTAGAAATTCCAAAACGGCGTAGCGTGTGTTCTAGGAGGTTGTAAGTTCCACCGTAGATTGTTTTAGATGCTACGACGTGGTCGCCTTGGTTAGCTATGTTGATGATGGCGTAGGTTACAGCTGCAGCTCCAGAGGCTACAGCTAATGCACCAACCCCACCCTCAAGAGCAGATATGCGTTCTTCAAAGATTCCTTGAGTTGTGTTGTTCAAACGACCATAAATGTTGCCTGCATCGCTAAGTGAGAAACGATCCTCTGCATGCTGGAAGTCGTGAAAAACGTACGCAGAAGTCTGATAAATAGGTACTGCCCGACTGTCGCTTGTTGGGTCTGCTTGCTCTTGACCTACATGAAGTTGAAGCGTTTCAAAATGCCATTTTTTGTTACTCATAATTATTGTATTTATTTGTTATTCTGTTTCTATTCTGACTGCAAAGGTAAGAAATAATAGAAATAAATACCAAGTGGTTTTCATGATTTGAAAAATAATACTATATTTGCATTCACAAAAAGGAAAATAAGTAAGTCGCTTCTTTTTTCTTCCTATTTGAATAGAATTTTTTTCTGTTTGCAGGATAGAGAAATAAAGTGAACGCTTGCTTTTCCCAATGCACAGTAAAAAAAGAAAATAATGGGAACGGACAAATTAGACAAGACAGACTTGCAACTTTTGCGCGTGTTGCAGCAGAATGCACGGATGACGACAAAAGAGTTGGCTCATGAGGTAAACCTCTCAACAACCCCTGTGTTTGAACGCTTAAAACGCTTGGAACGCGATGGTATTATTAAGAAATATATTGCAATTCTTGATGCAGAAAAGCTTAATCAGGGATTCACGGTGTTTTGTCAAGTGAAGCTTAAACAAATGAATCGCGATATAGCGCAGAGTTTTGTAGATGTTATAAAAGACATTCCAGAAGTGTCGGAATGCTATAATATATCTGGTAATTATGACTATCTACTCAAGGTTCATGCCACGGATATGCGTGCTTACCAGTCGTTTGTCATCAATACGCTGGGCGGAATAGAAAGTTTAGGCTCCATCGAAAGTACTTTTGTGATGGACGAAATTAAGCAAAGTTATGGCTTATACTTCTAAGTTGTCAGTATCTTTATTATGTATCTAAAATACAATAAGGGTATTGGCTGACATCCTTATTGCGTCAGCTGACACAATAAGGAAATTTTCAAACGCTATAAGGATATTTTTGTGTCTTAGCAATTAAGATTAGGCATAGATGGGGAAGTGAAAATACATTTCCCTTTTCTTTTTCGTAAAGGATAGAGCTTTCTTACAACAAAAAGCCCTTCAAGCTGAGCTTGAAGGGCTGATCTTTTACCATGTAGGTAGCTTTGCTTAAGCAGCAGGAGTCTGAGTAGCAGAGTCAGTCTTAACTGAATCAGCAGCTTTAGTGCTGTCAGCCTTAACTGAATCGTTCATAGAATCAACAGCAGTTGCGCTATCAGAATCGGTAGTAGCAGCGTTGTTGTCTGTTTTGTTACCGCAAGAAGCGAAAGAAATAGCTGCGAAAGCTACGAGCATGAAAACTAACTTTTTCATTGGTTTTGAAATTTTTAAATGTAAAACAATCAATTGCCTTTATTAAAACGATGCAAAGGTACGGACTTTTTATATCCATGCAAGAGTTTGGGTAATTATTTTTAGTATAAAAATGCAGATTTAACAATAAAAAGCTGTTTTTGCTATTAATACCTATCAAAAATGGGTATTTGTGGGGCTATTACCCTCTTTTTCTGCTAATCGCTAACTTTGTTGTATCTTTGCAAGTGAAATTTTAAAGAGATTATTTCCTTGGATACATATAATATATTAAAGGGGAAGAAAGCTGCCTATCAAACATTGGGCTGCAAACTGAACTTTGCCGAGACGTCTTCGCTAAGCGATGCGCTGTGTAAATATGGTGTGGAGCCTGCGGCAGACGGGGAGCATGCAGATATCTGTATTGTAAATACTTGCAGCGTTACAGATGTTGCTGACCATAAGTGTCGGCAGGCTATCAATCGCCTAACTCGTGAAAATCCTGGAGCTTTTGTTGTTGTTTTGGGTTGCTACGCGCAGTTGCAGCCCGAAAAGATTGCAAAATTTCCTGGAGTGGATTTGGTGGTGGGTATGGAACAGAAAGGAAATGTTATCCACTATCTGCAAGAAGGACTGGCCCAACGCATGGCTTTAGAGCAGGGCGAGAATATCCACGAGGCTTATGCTGTTCCAACAAAGGACATACAAACTTTTGTTCCCAGTTGTTCGCGTGGCGATCGTACTCGCTATTTCATTAAGGTGCAAGATGGTTGCAACTACTATTGCACTTATTGCACCATTCCCTTTGCTCGCGGGCGGAGCCGAAATGGTTCTATTGCTTCGCTAGTGGCCCAAGCTGAAGCGGTAGCAGCAGAAGGCGGAAAAGAAATTGTTATTACTGGTGTAAATATTGGAGATTTCGGTCGTTCTACGGGCGAAGATTTCTTTAGTCTTGTTAAGGCTTTAGATCAGGTGGAAGGGATTGAGCGTTATCGTATTTCTTCTATCGAGCCAAACTTGATTACTGACGAAATTATTGATTTCTGTGCTCATTCGCGTGCCTTTATGCCGCATTTCCATATTCCTCTTCAGAGCGGTTCGGACGATGTTCTCAAGCTGATGCGTCGCCGCTATGATACAGCTTTCTTCCGTCAGAAGATGGAGCGAGTAAAAGCGACCATTCCTGATGCCTTTATCGGTGTGGATGTTATAGTCGGTACGCGCGGTGAGAAGGATGAATTCTTCGAAGAGGCTTATGAGTTTATCCAGAGTTTGGACATTGCCCAACTTCACGTTTTTAGCTATTCCGAGCGCCCAGGAACAAAGGCTTTGGAGATACCTTATGTAGTGTCGCCACAAACTCGCCGCGAACGCAGCCAGCGTTTGCTAAATCTTTCGGAAGAGAAGCGAAAAGGGTTTTATTCAAAATTTATAGGGAAAGAACGCCCTGTACTTTGGGAGCATGCTAAGCCAGGACATCCTATTCATGGCTTTACAGATAATTATATCCGCGTTGAATTGCCTTTAGGTGTTGAGATGCCCGACAATACCGTTTCTGTTGTCACTTTGGGTGACTTTACAGCAGACGGGCAGGCTTTGACGGTGAGATAATAAAATAGAGGACTATTCGAGTTTGCCCGAATAGTCCCTTTTAGTTTTATACAAATACGAACGTAATGACACGCATTGCAGTTGTTATTCTGAATTGGAATGGGGCGGCCATGATGCAGAAGTTTCTTCCTTCAGTGATACAGAATAGTGAAGAAGCCGAAGTGATTGTAGCTGACAATGGTTCGACAGATGATTCTGTTGAAATGTTGAAGCAGAAGTTTCCCTCTGTCCGACTCATTCTCTTGGATAAAAACTATGGTTTTGCAGAAGGTTATGATAAAGCCTTAGAGCAGGTGGAAGCTGAATACTATCTGCTGCTAAATTCAGACGTGGAAGTCACGCCGAATTGGTTGCAACCGTTGTTGAACTATATGGATAAGCATCCTGAAGTGGCCGCTTGTCAGCCTAAATTGTTGGCCGAACGTGAGCGCGATAGTTTTGAATATGCTGGTGCCTCGGGTGGTTTTATCGATAAATATGGTTACCCTTTCTGTCGCGGCCGTCTTTTTGCTGATGTCGAGAAAGATAATGGACAGTACGATGATATAACCCCCATCTTTTGGGCTACTGGAGCAGCGTTGATGGTGCGCAGTGTTGATTGGCACGAAGTAGGTGGGCTGGATGCGCGCTTCTTTGCCCACATGGAAGAGATTGATTTCTGCTGGCGTTTGCGTAGTCGCGGTCGAGGCCTTGTGTGTGTGCCCGAGAGCGTTGTTTATCATGTTGGTGGTGGAACGCTCAATGCAGGTCATCCGCGTAAGACCTTCCTCAATTTCCGTAATAACTTGCTGATGCTCTACAAGAATTTGCCTGAAGCAGAACTGAAGCCAGTGATGCGGATAAGAGCTATTCTTGATTATGTGGCAGCTGCAAAAATGCTACTTACCGATGGTTGGAAACACGCCAAAGCTGTTTATGATGCGCGCTGTGAGTTTCACCGGCTGAAATCTGATTTTTACCCATCTCGCCAAGAAAATTTGGCAAAAGCCATTCAGGTAAAGGGGAATACTAATCCCATTCCCGAGCGCATTCCTCAAAGTCTTTTGTGGCTCTATTATGCGAAGGGAAAGAAGAAGTTTAGTGATATTTTTCCGAAAGTTCGCTCCTAAATTTCTTATCATTCATTCTTAGTAAATAAAGTATGGAAAAATCTTCTCCCGCATTATATCTGATTCCCTGCACCCTAGGTGCAACCCCCATAGAACAAGTGCTTCCTGCCTACAACAAGGAAGTGATTCTCAGTATTCGCCATTTCATTGTGGAGGAAATCCGCACCGCTCGCCGCTTTCTCAAGCAGGTGGATCGCGAAATAAATATCGATGACCTGCACTTCTATCCCATGGGAAAGCACGCCGATATTGATAGATTTGCTTTTTATTTAGCTCCGTTGCGCAAGGGAGAAAGCGTAGGTGTTATCAGCGAAGCAGGTTGTCCTGCTGTGGCCGATCCTGGTGCAGATATTGTAGCCATTGCTCAGCGTGAAGGGCTCCGTGTCGTCCCGCTTGTTGGTCCTTCGAGTATCATCTTGGCCGTTATGGCCAGCGGTTTCAATGGGCAGAGTTTTGCTTTTCATGGCTATCTGCCTATAGATCCTTCTGAGCGCCAAAAGAAGTTGAAGCATCTGGAGGAGGTTTCGCGACGCGAGCATCAAACGCAGCTGTTCATCGAAACGCCTTATCGCAACAAAAAGATGTTCGATGATATTCTCCGTGCCTGTTCACCAACAACCCGACTCTGCTTGGCAGCGGGCATAACAACAGAGCAGGAATGGATAAAGACACAGACGCTCAAGCAGTGGAAACAGAGTGGACTTCCCGAACTGGCGAAAATTCCTGCTATCTTTGCAATCTATGCGCGGTAGGCTCGTGCATATCTTTTTATTTACTACATACACACAATTTAGAAATGGAAGATATATTGGTATCTAAGCACGTATTGGATATGAGCCAATACGCAGGAAAAGGTAAATGGAAAGGAGTAGTCATCGTGTGGACTGTTGTTATCTCCATACTTCTTGCAACGCGTTTCTCTTTTATCCAAACAGAAATTACCGATTTTGCGATTTCTGTTTGTGGTGTCCAAGGAGGCACTAAAAATGCAAATTTTCTTATCAATGAGTTTTGGGTTGCGCTTATACCTCTGGCCATCGGCACTTTCATTTTGTGGCAGCGAAAGCAATCGTTCTCTGAAATACGTATCTACACCCCAATTCGGGATAAGCAATACTTCTTTTTCCTCAAAAAAAGTTTCAATAAAA
>NZ_DBHHRH010000024.1:0-19073 GCF_057240785.1 Alloprevotella sp.
CCTCCATCTCCCCCATGAGGGGGAGTGCTCGGCTACCACTTGGGATTCTTGGGTGGATTCTGTGTAGTTCTGATTATTCCTACTGGATTGAGCAGAAAGGAGGAGCAACAAAATATTGCTGAGTATATTTCTCCGTGTACAAAAGAAAAGCGCCCAAGCTGGAGAGCTGGGCGCTATGGGAGAAAGTAAGTTGCAAATGGTGCAACTTACTTGATGAAGATTTTGTGTGATGTGCCGTTGCTTAGGCGTACGATGTTCATACCTTGCTGGGGAGCGTTGAGACGCTTGCCGTCTACGCTATAGTAAGCAACAGGAGTTTCGCTGCCAGTGGTAGTTACGTCGGTTACGCCTGTATGTGCAGCGTAGGGCTGAACCATTGTTTTGCAAGCGTTCACAACTTCCTTGGTGTCGGGGTTATAGATGAAAGCCACAACCTCCAACTTGTTCTTGTCTTGATAGATTTCGTGAGCGGAAGAGTTCTTTGCCAGAGCCAGTTTGAAACGGTAGTTGTGCGTGTAGTCCACATCGGCTGTCATCTCCGTGGGCAGACTACCAGCGATACCCTGTTTGCTGGAACGCGCACAAGCCACGAAGTTGTAAGTAAGTCCCGTTACGAGTGAGCCTCCTGAAGTGAAGGTTTTGAAATCTGGTTCGGGATAAGTAGCGCTCATACCTGGCAGATAGCTATGCTGTGCCCAGTTGTCTTGGCGATAAGGATCGCCCGCTTCGGTCAAGCCATTGGCCACGAGGATATAACCCACTTGGTATTTAGCATCCTTCAAATCAACGGGGGTGGTAGTGGTGCTACGTGCCTGGATAATGGTCTGTGCCTCATCCTCAAAGTAAGCCTCTACTTTGATAGCTACTGGTGTGAACATCTTGTTTCTTTCTTCCACCAGTCTCTTCATGCCGAAGCCGCCACCCGACTTGCCGCCGTATGGGTCAAGAGAATTTTCAACTCTGTCGAGGGAAGCTCTGGGGAAACCGTCTACGCCGATGGGGAAATCGCCTGTAAAGGCCATTGGGTCGCCACTGTGATAAGCTACCCCAATGAAATCCTCCTTGAGCTCCTTATCAAGCATTTCCAGCGCAACAAATCCGCGAGGACACCAGCCACACCATGTACCGGTGTATTCTTCTACCAATGCGCGCTTCTTAGGAATCTCGGAATAAACGGCTAATTTCTGTGAATCGGCAGGAGCTTTGTCCTCGTTGGCTTGATCGTTCACCTTGTCGATGGTCACTGTCAGCGTGCGTGCACCTTTAACGGTCATCTTGGGTAAAGTGATGTCGAAATTGGCCGTTTTGCCGAAGAGAGCGGACAGAGCTGGTGAGAAAGCTTTATGGGCTGTTTGAGAAATGCCATTGATTTCGTAAGTGTAGTCGATAGAGCTAATCTTCTCCGTACCGTGGTTGGTGATGGTGAGTTTTACTTTGGGCTGAGCGTTGAGCTGCGTGGTGGAGCTGGTGAAGCTCACGCTGGCAGCGTTGGCGGGTGCGCCTGTCAGGAGAACCTGCATAGCGAGTGATTTGCCCAAGAGCTGACTCTTGTTGCTCCATTTCTTGTAGGTGCGATTAGAGAAAACCCACAGATTGTTCTCAGAGGCTACGTCGACAGTTCTAACGGGTTTCAGACCATTCTTATTGACGCTAAAAGTATAGCCCACATAAACGCCGTCTTCCGTAATGGTGTAGGGCTGAGAGAGCGTGATGTCGAGCCAGCCAGACTTGATGGCGAAGCTGTCCACTAAGATGTCGGCCACGTTGTGAATGTCGGTGGTGGCTGCGCCTTTTTCTACTTTCAATTCCTTAGAGAGGAAAAGAGCTCCACGGCCCAAACTTTTTGCGTCTTCCTCGAAAGGAATGCGCACCTTGGTGATGGTGAGGCCTACAAGAGAGGGATCTTTGAGCTGCATGGCCACACCGCAGTTTTCTATCTTGAGAGTTCCCCAACTGGTGGTGGCTCCAGATTCATAAGCCCCATAAACGAGGGGGTTGGTGCTTTGTGCTGTTGCAGACGTGAAGCCTGTACACAGTAAGGCAAGTACCAGGAGAATGGAATAAAGTCTTTTTTGTTTCATATCTTTGATGTATGGATTATTATAAAGAATGAGTAAAGAGCAGGGAAGGTTCTCTGACTTGCCAAACAAGAGAAACTGGTTTGGCAAGTTGGAGAACCTATGGTGACCATAATGCTATGGCTTTTCACTCAATACTTATTACTGGATAACCTTCTCTACACTACCGTCTTCCTTACGGATGAGGTTGATACCCTTACGGAGTCCTTCCTGGCGACGGCCCAAGAGGTCGTAGTAAACCTTGGCGGGACTACCGTTATTGGAATTATAGATACCTTGTATAGAAGTGGCCTTCGGAAGCTTGTACCAAGCAATGTTGCTCTCGCGCGTTTCGCCGCCGCCCTTGTAGACGCTCTGGAAACCGATAGAGTCCTGCACTTCGGTGAAGAAGAAGAGGAGGCGGAGCGTATTGGTGTAGCCCATGATGTACTCTTTGTCGGTGAACCAGAAGGGAATTTCCGTCATTTCGTCCTTCGGAAGTGCGGGGTAGTCAATCTTGTCGAAGGTGAAAGGCGTTTCGGGGTCGTCCACATACATGCGGTAGTACATTGAGTCTGGGTTGATGTATTCGCCGTTTACGTCGTGCGGAGAGATGATAAACTGTACTTGTGCGATACCTTTTTGGATGCGCTCATCGTAAGTGTAGTTGCGGAAGTTTCTCTCAGGCTTCCAGAATTGCGGAGCCTGTGGCGTGGCAGCTTTCTCAATGAAAGGATAGATGCGCAGGCTGGGAGACGCGTAGATGTTGTAGGTGTCGTGACCAAAGACTTTAGCAACGATGGCGTACTCCTTCGGAAGCACCAATGTGTGGGAGGTGGCATCGTAGTCGAAGATGATGTCGCCAGTGACGAAGCTCACTTTGTAGCCTCCAGGGCTGTTATCGTCCCACGCAAAGCGTACACCAGAGAAATAGAGCAGGCGGTTGTATTCTTTGCTTACACCCATGAATTGGGGCGACTTGAAGATAACTTTATTGCCTAAGACTGTTCCTTTGAAATACAATGTGGTGTCGGCGGGGGAGCTCATGTAGATATCATTGCCTGAATAGCCCACATTGACAAACGTATGGATTATTTCAGAGCCTTGCTTGTTGATGGTGTTGGCCCAAACGTATTTTGTTACTTCCAGATTGGCTGGTTTCTTTACAGGTGTATCCTCGTTGGCAATATACTTATAGCCATAGCTACCATAGGGATACCATGTGCCTTCTCCATCGGTCAGACCGAGAATCTCTGAGCCGTCCGTCGTTACCTGAGAGAGAACGCCTTTGCTGTCCATACGGAAACGTATGTTCAAGTTGTTGCCTACTGTATAGCCGCGCTCGTTTACTGCGGCAGGAGTACTGCCGCCGAGTTTTGTAACGTAGAATGTTTTCTTTTCATTCTTGGAGTTCGTGCGAACCATGATGGCCTGCGGCGTACGAAGCTCCCAGTTGCCTTTATTATCAACCTTGCTGATGCGAATCCAGCCTTGTTCGCCTTCATATTCGGTGAGGCTGTTCTTTATCCAAATGGCCGTGTCGCCTTGATTAACGTAGGTTGTGGCACGTGCCTCCATTTCGTGGGAGAAGATACGGTTGTAGCCGCTGATGGGGTAGAAACCTTTGCCGTACCACGCTGCGTTGACGAGCTTTCCCTCTGGCTGTGTGAGCACGGGCTCTGTAGTGATGGGGTTGAGAGCTTTGGCTGAAAATACGCGGGACTTAGCAGATGCTTGGAGGTTGACAACTGGAGTTAGGTCCGCTTTGCTCTGCTCGTTGGTGGGGAGTTGCTGCAACTGCGCAAGAGCGGGGAGTCCGCACATGGCAGCTAACAGGAAGAAAGTAGATTTTCTCATGAGATTTATGGGGATGACAAAATGAAACAAAGACTTGCCAGAGCGATAGACGCTTGGCAAGCCAGTTTCTTATTTATTTCTGATATTGTTTGATAGTCTTACCGTTGGACAGAACAAGGATGTTGAGGCCTTTCTGCGTTGCGCTGATGCGTTGTCCAAGGGCGTTGTAGCGTGCTACGACACTTGCTCCTTCGTGGGTGGTGGAGTGGATGCCAGTAGGATCAGCGTAGACAAACTTTACTGTGAGTGTCGGACCGTTACCTATAACATCACCGTAAACAAGCTGCTTGCTCCCTCCTACTTCCTTTTCAACGGCTTCGATAACATCAACGTGTAGTTTGGTGACACATTCTCCGTAAGCCGTAGGTTCCCACTCAAGTTGCAGGTCGTCCTTTGCGTTCTCATTCAAGCGGCCTTGCTTGGTTTGTAGACCTACTGTGCTGTAAGAACTGCAGTTGCCGAGCATGCAGAAAAGCATGTTGCCGTTTGGTAGCTTTTGAACATCGAGCGTCACTTGTGCACCTACCTTTTCGCCGAGGGTATTCTTTAGAAAGAGTCCCGACTTTATTTGTGTGGTGCCAAAGTCGTTCTGCTCAGCCACATTGACTGTCCACGTAGAGCCATTAGGAACTTCTGTCCCGTCTGCAGTAACGAATTTGAAAGTCTCGTCGAGTTCGTCAGCGCCCGACTGCGCGTAGCTCACGCTATAGGTTGCGAAGAGAGCTAAGATAAGCGTAAAAATTTTCTTCATAGACGTATTGTTTTTATGTTTAGGCGTATGGATGAATCTCTCTTATTGAGGGATGATTTATAGTATGGAGTCGCTCAATTTGCCTTAAAGGCTGCACGTTTCACCTGTAATACGCCGCTCTCGTTGTACACAAAAGCGATGAGCCAAAGGTGGCGCGGAACCCACGTTGCAGCAAAATCGGTGGAGAAGTTGATGGTAGTGGTTTCTCCCTCCTTCACGTTGACGGCTTCTCCAGCTTCGCCATTGACGGCAGTACGGAAAACATGCATGTGAAGGTAGTTGCGGTTCGTTGTTCCATCAGGCATCATTTGAAGCGCGGTGATACTGTCTTCAACAATCCAAAGTTGCAGCTTGCCTTGTATGTTTCCGTCGAGGCCTTCGAGGGAGACACTACCGCTGCCGCTTGTGCCGTTGGTCTTGGCATCAATGGTGATATTGAGAGGAGCGGTTTGCTTGAGTTGTTGGTGGATGATGCCGCCCCACGCCGTATAGTCGCTCTTGCCTAAGTAGTCGATAACGCCCTGCGGCTGGTACTCGATGTTCCATTGGCGGTAGTAGTTGTCGCCCGTAGTAGTGCTAAGACCCACTGTCTTTGCGTTGCCACGGAATCCAAGCGGTCCGGAGTGCATTCCGACAGCGATAACCGTGTCGGCACTGTATTGCTCCTGGATTTTCTCAATCTCGTGGGAGGCTGTGGGGCAGTTGATGCAGCGCTGCCCTGTGAAGTCGACGAGCAGAACGTTTTTGCCAACAGCTGCGGGCTTCACATAGGTGAGTCGCTGGTCTTCGTCAATCTGTGTAGAGCAGGCGCTGAACAGCAGCATAGCTCCTATTATATAGAATAATGTTCTTTTCATAAATGCGCGGTTTCTATCCCTCAGGAGATTAGAAGTTGTAGTTGTAAGAAACGGTCCATCCTTGGTAGGAAGGGACATAGCGGCAGACACCTCCTGAGCAGTTGTAGCCAGCACGTGTGCGTACATAGCCAGCTTGGATGCGGTGAGAGCCTACATTATAGGTTGCCAGCAAGTTCCAATAGTGTTTGTGAGTTTTTCCCACGTTGTATTCGTCGCTTACCGTAAACATCCAGTGAGGTGCTAACGAAAGTTCGAGCAGTCCAAATGCCCAGTCGCCTTCATCGTTTGGCGTTGTGAGATATTGTGCTTCTGCGCGTAGCGTTGTCTTAGGTGAGAACTGGTATTTAGCATCTGCCACGAAGATGTTGGAACGTATCTTTCCGCCCTCGCCTTCTACGGCTGTCTTGTTGTAGAGCTGGTTCATGTACATCAAGTGTAGCTTGAAGTTGCGCGTGAGGCGTTTATCCAGCTGAACGTTGAAATCTTGGTAGTAAGTCTCATCGCCCCATTTCCAAAAGGCCGAGCCGTAGCCGTCAGTACCGCGACCACCAGCAGTTCCCGCAATTCCTGCGAGACCATGTGGGTTTTTAGCAATGGAATGGATGTGGGAGAAATTTACCTGCAGGCCCGTACCGTACTTACCTCCCAACAGCGTGCGACGCTTGAAGTTGTAGCCCACTTGTCCTTGGTAAGCCCACTCGCCTTTAGCCAACTGTGTGGCATAGGGGTAGAGTGCCGCCAGCGTATAGGTGTGTTCGTAGGTAAATGCCGGCATGTGGTCGATGAAGCTCGACGAGCCGTTCATTTGTCGGCGCGAACGGCTCGACATATTGTCTGTGCGCTTGGCTTGAGCCAACACGCTGAAACCTTTCTTTGAGTAGGACGCCGACAGCATGGCGGCGTATCCTTTTCGGTATATATATCCGTTGTCGAAGGAGGGATCTTGTGTTTTCTGGGCATATTCTGCTAAGAGGCTAAAAGGTCCTTTTTGCAGATTTGCCCTAACATCCCATGCGTCGACCGAAGCTGGGAAATTCAGTTTATGGGTTGCATCGTAAAAGACGCTGCCGTCCTCGTCGGCTCCTTCGCGCTTATTTAGGTAAGAGCCACCGAGCGTCAGGTAAGTGCCGCTCTGTTCCAGCGCTTTCACCCACTGGTCGATGCTAAGTTCGAGGTCTGCACCAGCCAGCCAAGCATGGTTGTAGTTCCAATAGCGGCGTTGGCGGCCCGCAAGACCTTTCAGGCGAACACCTTTAATAGGCTTCACGATGGCTCGTGCACCAAAGAGCGAATTGTCGATACCCAGCGAGCGCTCCTCATAGGTGCGCAGGATAAAGCCCGAACCAAATTGTTCGTAGAAGTTACCGCCCGTCACCTCCACATTGCGGAATTTTGCTTTCAGATAGAAGTAGGGAACGCCCCAGCCTTTGAAGTCTTTCTCAAATCCTGGTAGCGGATGATCCAGATAGGAAAAGCGGCCGCCAGCATCCAGAAACTTACTCATGAAGTTGAGGTCCAAGTAGGTGTTCGTACGGAAGTTCTCGTGAGAACCATCGCTTTGCGTGCCTTGTGGGACAAGCATGTCGCTCTGCACACTACCGCTCAGCGAGGGATTATAGTGTCCATCGTTTTCCATTTCTTGTGCACACACGGGCAGGGCCAGGAGTGCAACAGCTGGAAGCAAATGTTTCTTTTTCATATTGTGGAAGTCGCTATCTTTTATTTAATGAGTTCTCTGACTTTCTCAATGAGTTCTGCCTCGGCTCCTTCCGTGTAGCCATTGTGTTTGTAGACGATGTTGCCTTTTCCGTCACACACGATAACGTAGGGAATCATCTGTATGCCCAAGGCGCGCTTGAAGTCGCCGTTAGGATCGAGCAACACCTCATAGGGCCATCCGTGTTGGTCAACGAGGGGGCGCACTTTGTTGATGTTCTGCGCCTGGTCGATAGAGACAGCGAAAAGTTTCACGCCTGTTTCTGCCACCCAGTCCTCATACACTTCACTGATAGCGGTGAGCTCTCGGTTGCAAGGTTTACACCAAGTGGCGAAGAAATCAATGATAAACGGTTTTCCGCCGTTTGAAAGTGTATCGGTCTGCACTGTCTTGCCGTTGATGTCCTTCAGCGTGACGGACGGCAGTTGAGCGTTCATAACTCCAGTGGCACAGATAACTGCAAAGAAAAGAGAAACTAAGAATTTGCGCATAGCTTCAGATGGTTTAGATAAATATTGTTGACACTAAATGAAAGCGGACTGAGCCCGCCAATAACGTCGTGAAAGGATTAGTCTTTCCGACCGCGCAAAATTATAGAAAAGTTTTGTAAATACGTAGAGAAGAGAAAGATTATTAGGGGATAAATTTTCTCTTTCTCTTGAAGGATGTAGAAAGAATGCATATTTGTTGTTCTTTCTTGTAGATGTGCCTGAATGATAGGAGTATGGGGTGGCGAAGAGGAATAGAATGACCTATACGCTCATGCCTTGTGTTTTCCGTTAGTCTTCTCCCATCACGCGAAACACTAAGTCTGCCTCAAAGCCTCTTCCTGCTGCAAAGCGGAGGAGCTTTTGTGCGCATTCGTAGTCGGTTGCGGCTTTGATGGTAGGTACTTTGGTCAGTAGGAGTTTGCGGAGTATCTGTTGGTATTCCTCTTCGTCGATTGTAGCCAAGGCTTGTTCGATATGCTCGTTGGCGATATTTTTTATGGCCAGCGCCTGCCGTGTTTTCATACGCCCCCAATGGTTGTAGAGCGTCTTATCGTGTACAAAGGCGCGAGCATATCGGGTTTCGTCCACAAAGCCTTCGCACTCCAGTTTTTCAAGAACTTCCTCACAATCGGGGCGTGAAAGTCCACGCTGCATAAACTTTTGCATCAGTTCCATGCGGCAATATTCTTTTTGTGCGCAGCGCGTTGCGGCCCAATTATAGGCCTCTTCTTTGGTGAAAGGTTTCATACGTTCTATTAGTGAATCAAGGCGCGAACCACAAACCACAGATGCTTGGCCACAGTAGTGCCCAAGCCGTAGTAGTGGGCCATGATGTGGAAACGCTCAAAGAGGCTGCGGCGGCGGTTGCGTGTGGTCATGCCTTCGCTGAGGTAGTCCGTTAGCACGAGGTGAGAGTTGAGCAGTGAGAGCTTACGGCGTTCCGCTTCGCGCATGATACGGATGGTCCAATCGAAGTCGGCCGAAAATCGGTACTCCAGATTGTAGCGCAGCTCCTTAGCCAAATCGGCGCGGACATAAAAACTCTGATGGCATACCAGCATTCCGTTGTTGAAGTCCTCCCACGACAGATTTTCCGGTGGCGTGAGGCGGCGGCGACGTAGGAAATTGCCGAAACTATCCACGATGTGCGTATCGCCATAAACCACAGCTGGCTGCTTTTGTTCCTCCTGTATGGCGCGGGCAATACAGGAGAGCGTATCTTTTGCATGAAATTTGTCGCCAGCATTTAGGAAAACGATGTAGCGACCTGTAGCTAACGCCAAACCTTTGTTCATGGCGTCGTAAATGCCGTTGTCGTTCTCGCTGAGACAGTTGAGTTCGTGGCGCACAGCCGCATTGGAGTTACGCTCCATATAATGGTGGAATTTCTCCAGCGTATCGTCCGTGGAATTACCATCAATGACGAGGTGTTCCACATAAGGATAATCCTGTTCCTCTACACTGTTGAACGTCCTATCTACAAGTTCGCCAGCGTTGTAAGTCACTGTGATGACCGTTATCTTTAGGGGTAGTCGAGCCATATATATAAATGAGTAGCCCTTTTTCGATTCTGATTTTTCAGGCAATAAGCCTGTGGGCCAAGATGCTATATTTTTTGATGAAGAAAAGCGGAGATGTCCTCCCACGGCCTTTGTGGCGCGCAATGTTTTATTATAGAGAGGGCGCGCAGGAAGCCACGGCCGATTCATACAACTGTATGTGTTTCTCAGCCACAGCCTGCTCGCTATATGTACTTTCCGCCATTTGATGCGCGCGCAAGCAGAAATTCTGGTAATGTTCGTCGATGAGCGTGCTAAGAGTAAGCTCCGCGAAGTGGTCTGCATCTTTGTAGCGCGCTAAGTAGCCATTAAGGCCGTCTTTAATCATCTGAGGCAAGCCGCCAATGTTGAAACCCACACACGGCAAGGCACAAGCCTGCGCTTCCACAATGGTGTTGGGCAGGTTGTCCATCAGCGTAGGCATCACAAGAAGGTCGGCAGCCTGGTAGAGGTCGCGCATGCGCGCTGCATCTTTCACATATTCCTGTGGGAAGCAGGAGCAAGCAAACGCGTCTTTCAGCGTGTCGGCTTCAAGGCCCACGGGAATCACTCCCAGCTGACTGATCCATTCTGGGTATCGTTCGGCGATGATGTGGGTGGCTTTGATGAGATAGTCGATGCCTTTGTTCTTATCTGTAGCTTTGAGCGCCACGAAGAGCAGCAAGCGTTTGTTGCGGGGGAGTCCGAGGCGTTCGCGCGCCGCCTGCTTGTCGCCTGGCACGTAGAACTTGGTGTCGATAGCGTTCGGTATGCTCACCACCTCGTGGCCCTTCGTCAGCGGAGCTTGATAAGCCAGCTTGCAGAGCCATTCGCTGCACGCCACAAAATGTATCTTTCCCTGCGCATAAGTGTTGATTTTGTTTTCAAACACGCGGTAGGAAAGGTCGCGCTCATTAGGGCGCATCAGCAGTCGGCAGTCGTGACAGTGCGACAGCCAGTTTTCACACTCCTTGGCATGGTGGCAAATGCCCGTGATGGGCCACATATCGTGCATTGTCCATACCACGGGCTTCCCCGTCTTGAGGATTTTTGCCAAATCGCCCAAGGAAAGCATCCCTTGGTTTATCCAATGGAGATGAATGAGGTCTGCTTCTTCAAATTCGCGCAACTTAGTGATGTCCATACCATGTGTGCCCGCATCGATAGCCCAGAGGTTCTCGCGTGAGCGGTTGATGGCGAAGATCTCAGCTCGTTCGGCCACAAATTTAGCCCGCATCAGCGGATTCCGAGCCTTGATAACGTTCGGGTTGTCCGTTTGCTTGTCGCGCACGAGCATTTGTGTCTGCACATTGTGGTTGTTGAGGGCGTGCATCAAGCGAGATGCTGCGATGGCCGCGCCGCCTGTCTGCTCCGAGGTGTTCACCAATAGTACTTTCATCTTGCTGACAATTTGATTCTTGCTGCGAATTTACATAGTTTTTAAGAAAAAGGTCCAGCAGAAAGGATAAATTTATGCTTTGGCTGTTCTTGGCGGTTGTTGGGAAGCTTAAGTGGGTCGAAGGAATAAGCCCCCTCCATCTCCCCCATAAGGGGGAGTGCTCGGATTTGGCTCTCGGACGGGTCGGACAAGTCGGACGGGTCTGACCAGTCTGCTCCGTCCGAGATCCAATACTGATTCGTGTCCTTTCGCCTTTTTCGTGTCCTTTCGTGGGCTAAAAACATCAATAGAATTCCCTCTTTTCCCAGCTCACGAAGCCCACAAAGCCGCGCACGAAAGGGAGAGCGCGAACAATGTCCCTTTCTCACGCATCAATACAATAAGGCTGTCGGCAGATTTCCTTATTGCATTCGCCGACAGAATAAGGAAGTCAGCCGACACAATAAGGAAACTGACGGAGAGAACAAAGAAACTTTTCACCAAAAACGAGCGAAAAAAGGATATGGTCTTATAAAATTTGCACCACTTGCAGGATTTCTGCGCCATTTTTATCTTCTAAGGAAGCAAAAAAGGCTCGTAAAATTCAGCAAGTGGCGCAGACTGGAAATTTTCTCAAAGTATTAGAAAAACAAATCTTGTCAATTTTTCAGAAGGTTTTAGGAGTCGTCGGACTGGTCGGACTGGTCGGATCAGTCGGCAGTTCTGTTGAAGAATATTTCAGTTTTGGGATACAAAAAGCCCCTTCGCTTTCTCCTGGGAAAGGGAGAGCGAAGGGGATACCTTATAGTCTCTTTGAAGCGCTTTATGCCTGCTTTGCTTCAGCCTTCTTGCAGTGACCACCGTTCTTTTTGCAGCAATCACCTTTTTCTTTGCATTCACCAGCTTTCTCTTTGCATTCTGAGGTACCGTTTTGGCCGTCACACTTCTTAGCCTCAGCTTTGTGGCATTCACCTTTCTTTTCCTTGTCGCAACCGCCCTTTTGAGCTTCCGACTTATCGCATTTTCCAGCTTTGCTCTTGCAGTCGCCACACTTCTTAGAAGCAGCGTCTCCGCACTTTGAGTGCTGCGCTGAGCAGCCCTTCAGCTGAGCTTGCACCTTCATGTCAGAGAAACCTTTGATAATGTTAGCGTCGTTGGTCTTACTTGCATCGTAAGTCACGTTCACTTCCTTTTTCTCGAGATTCACCTGTACGTCTTTAACACCCTTACCGAGTTTATCAACGTTCTTTTTGATTTTGTTCACGCAGTTCTCGCAACGAATGTCAGTTACATACGTCTTAGTCACTACCTGCTTCTTTTTAGGCGTTTTAGCCGTTGCCATGCTGATGCTCATAAGCATGCAGAGGAACACTGTAAGAATTTTCTTCATACTTGATAATTGTTTTTGTTTGATTGTTTATAAATTTTATTTTGAAAATACCGACACGGTGAGGAGTGTAAGGGGAAGTGGCGGATTTCTCCTGCTGTGTTGCCCACACAATAAAGCCCCTCATTCCTGCCTCAAATCTGTTTTGTTTTGCAGCCCCTGTCAGAAAGAACAGCGCAAAGATACAGAAAAGCCCATGCTTATGCGCTTTTATAGTTCTTAAAAGAACTTATTAGTTGTAAAGACTACCCAACGCAAAAAGTGGAGCCGTATTTTCATACCTTTACCTTCTTCTATGTGTCAAAAAGACAGATTCACCTCCGCTTATTTTGTTTTCTAAAATCTAAATATGTATTTTTGCAATTAAATATAAAAATACTGAAAGAAACATGGCAGAAAAGAATGTCCGCGTGCGTTTTGCGCCGAGTCCTACAGGACCTCTTCATATCGGTGGCGTACGTACCGCTCTTTATAATTATTTGTTTGCTCGCCAACACGGAGGAGAACTCGTTTTTCGTATAGAAGACACCGACTCCAACCGCTTTGTTCCAGGAGCTGAGGACTATATCCTCGAGAGCTTCAAATGGCTTGGTATCCATTTCGATGAAGGCGTTAGCTTCGGAGGAGACAAAGGGCCGTATCGCCAGAGTGAGCGTCGCGACATTTATAAGAAATATGTAGATCAACTGCTGACGGAAGGAAAGGCTTATATCGCCTTCGATACGCCCGAAGAGCTCGAGAAAAAGCGCGAAGAAATCAGTAACTTCCAGTACGACGCCTCCACGCGTATGCAGATGCGCAATTCGCTCACATTGGGGCAGGAGGAAACAGAACGCCTCATCGCCGACGGCGCGCAGTACACCGTGCGCTTCAAGGTAGAGCCAAACGTGGAAGTTCATGTTGACGACCTCATTCGCGGGGATGTGAAAATCAACTCCAGTATCTTGGACGACAAAGTGCTTTACAAAAGCGCTGACGAACTACCTACATACCACCTCGCCAATATCGTGGACGACCACCTCATGGAGATCAGCCACGTGATTCGCGGTGAAGAGTGGCTCCCGAGTGCACCGCTCCATGTCTTGCTCTATGAAGCTTTCGGCTGGCAGGACTCTATGCCGCGTTTCGCCCATCTGCCGCTACTGCTGAAGCCTACGGGCAACGGAAAGCTCAGTAAGCGCGATGGCGACAAACTGGGTTTCCCCGTATTCCCCTTAGAATGGCACGACCCCAAAACGGGCGAAGTCAGCTCCGGTTATCGCGAGAGTGGCTATCTGCCTGAGGCTGTCATCAATTTCTTGGCACTCTTGGGATGGAATCCAGGTACCGATCAAGAAATCCTTTCTATGGACGACCTCATACAGCAGTTCGACATCACGAAGTGCTCCAAATCTGGTGCCCGCTTCGACTATGTGAAAGGACAATGGTTCAACCACGAATATCTCCTTAGCACGTCGAGCGATAAGTTGGCTCCGAGCTTCGACAAGATACTCCGCGAAAACGGTATCGAAGCCCCAATGGAGCGCGTAACAAAGGTGGTTGACGTGATGAAAGAGAAAGTCCACTTCATCAAGGAGCTGTGGCCGCTCTGCCGCTTCTTCTTCGTTGCTCCGACCGAATATGACGAGAAAACGGTGAAGAAACGTTGGAAAGAAGATTCGGCAAAATGTATGACAGAATTGGCCGATTTGCTCGAACAACTGCCCGATTTTTCTCAAGAAACGCAGGAAGCGGCCGTCAACGCCTGGATAACGGCGAACGACTACAAGATGGGCAACATCATGAACGCTTGGCGCCTGACACTCGTTGGTGAAGGCAAAGGTCCGCATATGTACGAAATCAGCACCTTCCTTGGTAAAGATGAAACCCTTGCGCGAATGCGCCGTGCCATTGAGGTGTTGAAGTAAACAATAAGAGTCTGCTCCATCTCCACTATCTGGAGAAGCGCTTGAAACCAGAGTGGCACAAATGCTCGCCAGCAGGAGTGAAGCAACAGGTTTCTGCCCATTAGGGCATCTTATCGTCCGACACGCATAGGGAAGATGGAGAAGACTTTATTATTCATATTATTTGCTCCGCATGTACACATTTGCCATCTATCTATACGCCATCTGTGCTAAAATCTTCGCGCTGTTCAACACGAAGGCGCGAACTTTGGTGAGAGGCCAGAAAAACACCTGGAAAATACTCGAAGAGAAAATTGGGCAGGATTCTTACGTTTGGTTCCATGCTGCATCGCTCGGCGAGTTTGAACAAGGACGTCCGCTCATGGAACGTCTTAAACGAGAACACCCAGAGAAGAAAATTTTGCTTACTTTCTTCTCTCCCTCGGGCTATGAAGTGCGCAAGGACTACCCTTATGCCGATGTAGTGTGTTATCTTCCGTTCGATACGCCTCTGAATGCGCGTCGTTTCATTCGTGCCGCCCGCCCCGAGAAGGCTTTCTTTATCAAATACGAGTTTTGGCGCAACTATATTGAGGTATTGGTACATCACCACATCCCAGTGTATAGTGTCTCCAGTATTTTCCGCCCCAATCAGGTCTTCTTCCGTTGGTACGGTCGTGGCTACGGCCATTGTCTGCGCCGCATCAGTCATTTCTTTGTTCAAAACCGCGATTCGGAAATCTTGCTCAATAAGTATGGCATCAATAGGGTGACCGTGGCTGGCGATACCCGCTTTGCACGCGTTCGAGACATCAAGGAGGGCGCAAAGCCCCTGCCCATCGTGGAAGCTTTTGTAGGGCGCACAAAAACCGAAATCAATGAGACCAAACGCCTCGAAGAATCACAGCTGCCCGATGCGCCGAAAAATCCAGTACTCATAGCTGGTAGTAGTTGGGAACCCGATGAAGACCTCCTTATCAAGTACTTCAACGAACACCCAAATCTGAAACTCGTTCTGGCTCCTCATGTGGTCAGCGAGGCACATATTCAAAATATTGTCAGCAAACTCAAACGCCCCTACGCCCGCTATACACAGACAGATACGGAGCGCGTGAAAGATGCTGACTGTCTCATCATTGATTGCTACCGCCTGCTGGCAAGTATCTACCGCTACGCCACGGTGGCATACGTGGGAGGAGGTTTTGGAGTAGGCATCCACAACGTTCCGGAGGCGGCAGTCTACGGCGTACCTGTTATCATTGGTCCTAACAATAAGAAATTCAAGGAAGCGCAAGACTTGCTGAAGAGTGGCGGCTGTATAGAAATACATGATCAAGAGGATCTCGACGAAGCTTTAGACGTGTATCTCTCTTCGCCTGTTCTGTTGAAGAAAGCGGGCGATGCTGCTCATGATTATATCAAGGAGAACGCGCAAGCTGCCGATATTATCTATCAGGCAACGCTGGAATAACGCTCCTCCCCTCTCACTTTTCAACTCCTACAAGCTGCAAGGTCGCCGACACTCCTACCCCATTGATGTCTACGCCTTGTAGCTTTTATTTTTACTCCTTTATATATATGACTACAACCCACAAAATCATCTTCGCCTTTGATTCGTTCAAAGGTTGTCTCTCTTCCGCTGAAGTGGGGAAGGCAGCAGCTGAGGGAGCGGAGCAGGAAAAGGTAGAGGTGCTTAATGTGAGCGATGGCGGCGACGGTATGCTCTGCGCATTCTGTCAAGCCTATCGTGCGGAGCAAGTGAGTTGCAACTGTCACGATGCGCTCATGCGCCCCATTCGGGCTGCTTACGGTTTAGTGGGCGATATGGCTATCATCGAAACGGCCCAAGCTTGCGGACTGTCGCTGCTGGAGAGCAATGAGCGCGATGCCGTGGGCGGTACGTCGTATGGAGTGGGCGAATTGCTCATCGATGCCTTTGAGCGCGGTGCCCGTCGCTTCATTATCGGCTTGGGAGGTACAGCTACAACAGATGGAGGTTTCGGAATGCTCAAGGCACTCTATGTTCATGCTGGGCCAGCAGCCTTTTTCGACACTTATCTCCCTCGCTGGCGCAATGAATGTAGTTGGACGTTGGCCAGTGATGTCCGCAATCCGCTTTATGGGCCGCAAGGAGCTGCAACTGTTTTTGCCCCACAAAAGGGAGCTACGCCCGCCGAAGTGGTGCGCCTCGATGCGCGTTTGCAACGTTTGGCACAGCATGCCGCCCGAAGGATGGGGCACGATTGTTCGATGCTTCCTGGTGCAGGAGCAGCAGGCGGATTGGGATATGCCTTTTTGCAATACTTCAGCGCGCAGATGCAGTCGGGAGCAGATTTATTGCTCGATGCACTTGACTTCGACACCCGCTTGAGAGATGCCGCACTGGTCATCACGGGCGAAGGTTCTGCTGATAAACAAACGCTCATGGGGAAGCTACCTTGGCACGTGCTCCAACGGGCACAGAAAGCACATGTACCTTGTTGCTTGCTCGCCGGTGAGGTTTCCAATCGTGAAGAATTGCTGAAGGCGGGTTTTCGAGAAGTTCTCTGCATTCATCCCGCAGGGCTTTCCAAGGAAGAACAGCTCAGAACAGAAGTGACAAAGAAGAATCTGTCGCTCACCACCTCCCAACTCCTCACACGCATCTTCAGCGAAGAGATGAAAGAGTAGGAAATGTTGGACTTTTCACCCACCATAACGATTCCTGGTGGCAAAACGGCAAGGAATATTGATAAAGATAGGGAGAAAGACGCCTTTTTATACTGTAGATTTGCTATTTCGAGTGTCTTACCGTAACTTCGCCCCTCATTAAAAGAGATTATTACGGCCGCGCTCTGCAAAATACAGTGGGAGGCCGTCTTTGATGTATAATCTTTCGCAACTATACACTATGGACTTTTTACAATGGCTTGACAAGGTTGTGTTTGACGTGCCGGCAATCAAAGCCGTGGCCGTCATATCGCTCTGCTGCGCCATCGGCCTTTCGTTAGGGAAATTCAAAATCAAGGGTATCGGACTCGGTGTCACTTGGGTTTTCTTCATGGGCATCTTGCTCGGAGGACTGGGTGTCACTATTGACCACGAAATGTTGATCTATGCGGAGGATTTCGGACTTATCATTTTTGTTTATGTATTAGGATTGCAAGTAGGTCCTGGCTTCATGAGTTCGTTTCGCTCTGGCGGAACGGTGCTTTCCTTGCTCAGCTTGACGCTCATCTTTGTTGGCACTATCGCCACGCTTGTTCCTATCTTCCTCGGATGGAGCCCCTTGGGCGAAATGATGGGAGTGCTCTGTGGCGCCACAACCAACACGCCGGCTCTGGCGGCTGCACAGCAAGCTCTGAGCCAGATGCACCATCCTGGCGACGGACTGGACGCTGCTCTCTCCTTGGCTGTGACCTACCCCATAGGTATGGTGGGCGTTATCATTGCTCTGATGCTCGTCAAAGGCTATCTGCATGAGAATCCGAAAAACACAGTGAAGCGCGACCCTGATGAGGCCTACATCGCCTCTTTTGAAATCAGTAATCCCGCAATCTTCGGGAAACCTATCATAGAGTGTGCAAAACTCGCAGATAAGCATTTCATCGTGAGTCGTATCTGGCGGAAAGATCGCGTTATTCTGGCCACAGGGCAGACCCCGCTGGAGGAAGGCGACCGCGTGCTGGTTATCACCCAACCGAAGTATGTCGAAACCCTCACTATCCTTTTCGGAAAAGTGGATGAGAAGGACTGGAACAAGAGCGACATAGACTGGAATACCTTGGACACGACACTTGTGAGCGAGCGTATCCTCATCACTCGGAGCCATATCAACGGAAAGCACCTCGGACAACTTCACCTGCGCAATCGCTTCGGCGTGAATGTTTCTCGTGTGAAGCGTGGCGATATTCAGCTCATGGCTGAACCCAACCTTGTGTTGCGTGTGGGCGACCGCGTGACGGTGGTAGGTTCACCTGAGAGCTGCAAGAAAGTGGCTGAAGAACTCGGCAATACAATCCATGCCCTCGACGAACCGAATATGGTCACTATCTTCATTGGTATGGTCTTAGGCTTAGCTTTAGGCTATCTGCCCATTGCCATCCCCGGTATGTCCTTATCGCTGCGCCTCGGCCTTGCTGGCGGCCCTGTTGTGATGGGCATTCTGATTGGTGCTTTTGGTCCACGCTTCCACATGGTGGCTTATGTGACCAACTCTGCCAACTTGCTCATTCGTTCTCTTGGTTTGAGCACCTATCTGGCTTGTCTGG
Source organism: Alloprevotella sp. (assembly GCF_057240785.1). Taxonomy (NCBI): domain Bacteria; kingdom Pseudomonadati; phylum Bacteroidota; class Bacteroidia; order Bacteroidales; family Prevotellaceae; genus Alloprevotella; species Alloprevotella sp. Next base: position 18,170 of record NZ_DBHHRH010000024.1, read on the forward strand.
GGCTTGATGCAGGCCCCAAATTTATAGAGACCGTTATGCGTCCCACCGCACTTTCGTGGATTGGTTATAGTGTGTTCCTTTCTGTTGTGCCTGTGGCTATCATGGCCATTATAGCTGTGAAATGGTTCAAACGCTCTTATACCACTGCAGCCGGTATGCTCTGTGGGGCAATGGCCAACCCCATCGCGCTGGACTATATCAATTCAACAGAAGAAGGCGATCAAGCCAGTGTTGCCTATGCCACGGTCTATCCCCTCGGTTTGTTCGCACGTGTCATCATAGCTCAACTCATTGTGATGCTATGGCTCGGATAGCAAGGAAGATAGCGTAACTTTTATTGAAATCTATGTGCGCTTTGTTTTTCATACTAAAAGAAAACTCCCCACAAACTTACTCGTAGCGAGCAGTTTGTGGGGAAAGTTCTATTGTAGGGAGAACTCTATTTGTGCAGAACCTTCTGCGTAGTTCCGTTGTTCATTCGGACGATGTTTAGCCCGCGCTACAAGTTTGTTAAGGCTATGTTATGGGGAAGAATAAACTGCCGTGGTGCTTGTATCGCTGTTGGCGGTCGCTGGCAACTTCCACTTTGTTATTTCTTCGTGAAATATCCTGTATTAGGATTAGCCATTGAAACATCCTCCTTGTTTGCATTGTATTTCACTGCACCCTTGAGACTTGTACAATTATAGAACATTTCATTAGATAGTGCGCAAGTCCAAGTATTATTGCAATAGATGGTTCGTAAAGAGGTGTTATTACCAAACATTCCACTCATGTCTTGTACCTTCTCGGTATAGAAGTTGGAAAGATCAAGAGAACTTAAACTCGAGCAGGCACAAAACATTTCATGCATATTTTCCACTTTCTCCGTATTGAAGTTGGAGAGATTGAGAAAAGTTAAACT
>NZ_DBHHRH010000025.1:0-7500 GCF_057240785.1 Alloprevotella sp.
CCGCGACCCCCAGCTTGGAAGGCTAGTGCTCTATCAACTGAGCTATTTCCGCAAAAATGAGCGGAAAACGGGGCTCAAACCCGCGACCCCCAGCTTGGAAGGCTAGTGCTCTATCAACTGAGCTATTTCCGCAAGTAGCTTAATAAGCTTAGGTGGGCAAAGATGGATTCGAACCACCGAAGGCGTAAGCCAGCAGATTTACAGTCTGCCCCATTTGGCCACTCTGGTATTTGCCCTTGTTTCTAAGAAATGGAAAACTTTGCAGTCGTCAGGACCTTTCCCGAAACGGCTGCAAAGTTAGTGATTAAATTTTATCCGCAAAACATTTTCAAAGAATTTTTCATGCAGATAACTTTTTATTTATCTCACAAAGCCTCACTTGCCTGATTTCTTTTCTTTTTGTTTTTCCAATTGACGCTTGAGGATGTCAACACAAAGATCTACACCTTCTTCAAAAGTATCGCAAGTTTTCTCAGCGTGCAGTTCTGCACCTGGAACAAAGAGATGGATAGCCGTTTCCTTGTTGCTAGCAGCTTCAGGCTTTACAATATTTAGGGTTACTTCTACACTGGTGATATTCTCTTCGAGTTTTTCGAGTTTTGCAACTTTCTTCTCGATGAAGTCTTGAAGTTTGTCTGTAGCATTGAAATGGATAGCTTTAACTTTGATTTCCATAAAAACCTCCTTTTTTTAATAGTTAAGCCCGAGGATGGGCATTTTCATATTCTTTTTTGAGTTCGGCAAATGTTGTGTGCGTATAAATTTCTGTTGTCGCTAAACTTTCGTGACCGAGAAGCTCCTTTACGGCTTCTAAGTCGGCTCCATTGTTGAGCATAACAGTAGCAAACGTATGACGCAACACGTGCGGACTCTTTTTTTTCTGTAATGTAACCTTCGACAGATATTTTTCCACTATGCAGCGCACTTGCGCCGTACTGAGACGCTGTCCTTTATTGTCCACAAAGAGTGGACCATTGTTCTGCCCCGTCAGTGGTTGCAACTCTTCTTCATAGAGTTTCATATCATGGAGCAACTCTTCTCCAAAAGGGATGATGCGTTGCTTATTCCTCTTTCCTGTCACCTTCAGCTGACGTTGCGAAAAATCAACATCCGACCGCTCTAGCCCTACTAATTCACTGACACGAACGCCTGTGGAATAAAATGTGAGCAGAATCAGATGGTCGCGACGCCCCTCGAAATCTTGAGTAAAATTCACCTCATCAAGCAGCCGATCCATTTCGCTCTGTTTCAGAAACGTAGGAAGTTGTTTTCCCACTTTCGGATTACGAACGAGATGCGAAGGATCTTTTTCAACCACCTTAGTCAGCAACAGAAAGCGATAGAAAGAACGGACGGCACTCAAATGCTGTTTCATAGAACGCTCTGAAAGGCCATTTTCCAAACGCTCCACCACCCAGTTTCGAATAACGTCGGAATCCAGCGTTTCCCACTCCAGATTTGTATCGACATTCCGAAAAAAGTTCTCGAACTGTTCCAATGCGTTGCGATATGCTTCTATCGTCCGCAAAGAGTAGCCTTTATCCGCGGCTAAATAGTCCAAAAACTTTTCTACAAGTGACATTTTGAGTTGTATATCTTTCTATCTGCGAATATAAAGATATTATTCTATTACCACAAAATTTTTGCAGCGAAAATATTAATTCGTATAGAAGAAGGAATACATGTTGGTTCTCCTCGTACCACGTCCTTACTGTACCCATTCTAGTGGCTTCGATATACGGAATCTAAAGTATTATTATCTTTATCCTTCCAGCTCGTCCAACCATTTGCGGACCTACCCAGACAAAAGGCAGCTGCAGTACTTGGGCTTGTAAACTTAAAGTTAGAATTCAGAACCAAAGTCCCATCCTCGGTCTCTTCGGTATATTCTTTTAGCATTTCGCTCCGCCGCTCCTTCCATTGCATGGATGGTGTAGCAGTTTTGGAAATTTTACTTCCTTTCAAGATAGTAAACCCCGAACTATGATAGAAACCTCTTGCATCACATCCACGCCCTTTCACAAAAAAGAGATGTTCTTCTTTAACTTTTATGGTTTCAAAAATTCCGCAGCCTATAAACGACGTGAGAAACTTTACATCTTCAAAGAATTCTTCCATATCATCTTGTCTATACTCTGGAAGGTTCGGAGCTTTGGGCGTTTGCTTGTTTTCATCCAACACAAAAGAACTCGTTTCTTTTGCTTCTTCGATTGCTCGATACTCTAAGAATTGAACGTCTGCCTTGGTCATTGCAGCATCTTTAGAGATAAACAACAAAGCCTTTTGCCAAAATGTCTTATTACTATCATGAACTTTCACTCGCTCACGAAAATTCTCTGTTTCTCCAATATATGCTTTAGGTTTTGTTTGTTCGTCTTCTCCCAACAAGATATAAAAAGCTGGTGTTTGCAGTTCACGACGTTCTGCTAAAATAGAGAGATTTGATCGAGGAATCACATACATCTGACAAATCTTATTACTAATAAAAGCATATTTAGTACCATTCGGGTCACCATCTATCAGATATGTTGTCACGCTTTTGCCCATAGAGAATTATGTTTTCAGCGTTAAAAGTAACACTTAATTTTAGAAAAATGGCTCTTACTAGTAAAAAGCGAGCATACACGGAAGAAGCTCCTCCTCCCCTATAAAATATCTCATTTTGTTGTCACATCGTCACACTCAGAGAAAATAATTTGATAGACAATGATTTATAGGATGTGACAACAAAAAACCAGTTGGAGAAAAGTCAGATTCTTCAGCTTCTCTACTATCATAATTGGGCGCTCCGCTACAATAAGCGCGTCAGCTGACGCAATAAGGATGCTAACTGACAGGCTTATTGCTTTTTCAAACGCAATAAGGATATTCACGCTCAGTTCTATTCGCCTCTTTTCTAAAACGTTTCAAAAACACAATTTATAAGTTCTAATAGGTCTATCTACTTCCACACATCGTTTCAACACAAGACCAAAAAACCAGCGGAATGCTCTCTTATAGAGTCTTCCGCTGGTGAGGAGTGAGGGGATAAAAGTTTTTCTAGCACACGATTATGATACTTTCCATAGGCTTATCGCACAACGACCTTTTCGGCTATATTGTTTACCTTCACAACATAAAGACCGGGCAAGAGAGAGAAGGAATGATGAGAGGGAGAAGCGGAAGATGCTTTACCCACCAAACTGCCGCGCATATCATAAATATGGACATCGACAGCAGTTGCTGCATAAACATCAATTCTTCCTTCCGACGGAATTATACGTAGCATAGGATTCTCAATGATCTGTACTGCCGTGGTTGCGTTGTGTACATCTTTGAGGTCAGAAGCATTAGAGACATAGGAGTCTGAGTATTTCTTCGCCATGGCTATCACACTATAAGCATAATCGTGGTTAGGCTCTAAATCACGAACCTCATAAGAACATTTGTCTGTGAAGAATGTTTTTGTGGGGCGATATAATTTCTCTCCTGCCTTTACGGTTTGCCGCACAGTGACTTCGTCAAGATAGAAGGGTTTGCCGTACATACTCATGAATGCGAGTTTTATGTTTCGACGCTGATTCCAATCCGTCACTAGATTGTCGAAGCTCACAGTTCCAGTAGTGTAACCTGGAGTTGTTCCCATCGGCAGCACGCGTGCATCCAAAGCTATACGATCGCTATATTCTTTCATCACAAGCACAAAGAGCGTATCTCCTGGATGTGTGTTGTAGGCTTTCAAATCTACTTCGAAGATTCCGCTATTGCAATCCAAAGACAAACGTGGCGATACCACAAGACCTGCCAACCCTAAATAATAGTTCGTTTCCTGCGTACCTGCCATCCCTTTCGCCCACGCTGGCAACTGCTGCATCCAATCGGTATCGGTCTCGCCGCGTTGTGCCAAAGAAGCCGTACGGTCGTAAGTGACAGATGGCTGTTCGACAGAGCCTTCGTTTATCCGATTGAAAGTTTCATGAAGAACAACCACATCGGAAGTCTCTTCCTTGGGCTGAACTATCTGATAGGTGTTCAACTGATACTTATCTGCATGATACAAAGCTTCCCAATTGGCCGTATAGCTTGTTGCAGAAACGTTTGTTGGTTCTTTCGGCATAGGGGTGACGCCTACGATTCCGTCGACCCAAACGTCATTAGAGGGATCGGAGAGAACGTCGCCATCCTTCGCCTTGACAGAATAGAAATATTCGTACTCTGGATGGATGCCTGAAACCACACAGAATGTATCTGTTACTTCCTTGTCCGTTATGAAAGGTTTCGGAATGGGCAAAGTTTTATAGGTGTATGTCACATCATCGATGGCAAAAGAGAGAAGATTCTTCTGAATGTATTCTATCTTTATCTGAGTGGCATTATCGCCCAAGGCGTTTTGGTCTAAAGTATAGAAACCTCCATCTTTCTGCATCCAACTATTGGGAATGTAGGCAATAGGTGTCCAGCTGCCGCCTATCAGAGCCGACACTCCCACCATGGAGTAAGAGAAATTGGGTTCTGTCTCCATACTGCTTGGTTTCACCCAGAATGAGACCTTCGTGATAGGAGCTGGAGAAACTGGTGTCATGATGTAGTCGCCCTCTTCATCAAAATTGAGAGAGAGCTTTCCAGAATGCAAATCGGCTGCATCTGTACAGACATCCTTTTTGCCTTTGGAGGAAACATCAATGTCCCATCCTTGTGGATAATTAGGAGTGGTTAGATTTATCTTTCGGGTGGTTTCATCAAAACTTATCGCATCAAAGTTTTCCACCACAGTGGTCTCAGGAATCACCTCATCGGGCATTCCTTTATAGTAGACATTGAGCAGATAGCTCTTGGCATCCTTCGTAGGTTTCCATCTCGCTACAAAGGATGTGGAAGAAAGATTAACGGGATTCAGAACAGAAGGTGCAAGAATTTTAGTCTTCGTACGAACGATTTTTATATCGTCGAGAAGCATGTCACATTTCTCTGCTTGAAATTGGAAAAGATTGTTGGCATTGAAAGTACCCTTGCTGGTTTTGATTTCAAAATTCTGCCATTCAGTGGTTAGTTGGAGCGTGAAGTTGTCCTCTGGGCCTGTGTTGTTATCACAAAGGGCCACCCAAAGCGTTCCTTCCGTATCTTTCGCGTTCAACCGACGAGCGCGAAAAGTTAGCACCACATCTCCAAAAAGTTCCATCTCGGGAGTGCTAACAAATCCTGCGCGTTCGCCATTCTCAAACATACGCAAACAGCAGATACCTCCGGCTTGATAGGCTTCATTGCCTACCCACCCTTTCATCTTGGTATATTTAGCGGGGATGGTGAAAGAGGTGTGAGAACCACAAACGGGCTTCCCATCTGGCACGGCTTCGGTCCCAGCAGTCCATTTGGAGAAGTCTTCTTCCAGTACAGTCTCTGCAGGTGCCTTATTTGAAGCCGCCAACAGCGCATAAGCCTTTGGTTGAACTGCATGAACAAAGGGGTTCGGCTGGGGTTTATTCCAATGAAAGCCCTTAGAGCTTTGTGCCGACAGATTCCCTACCATACAAAGGGCAAGAAAGAGGCTTACCAACGATGTGTGTAAAAGTTTTCTTTTCATAGGCTAACTATTAGTGAATAATATATTTGAAAAAAATCGCTAGCGAATACCTTTTTCTACTACAATCCATGAGGAATATAGCTCAGTTGCAAATGTAGGGAATATTTTTATTTCTCACAAAAAATGCGTTGCAGCCTAAAAAAGACTGCAACGCATTGTGCTATTATCAAACGAAAGAACTTTATTAGTCCTCTGCGCGACGAAGCTGCTGTACGTAAACAGCGTGCTCCTTTGCGAGACGCTTCAGTACGCTGGGCTTGTTGTACTGCTGACGAGCGCGGAGCTCTTTAACAACACCTGTTCTTTCGAATTTTCTCTTGAATTTTTTGAGGGCGCGTTCGATGTTTTCGCCTTCTTTAACGGGTACTACGATCATTTTTCGTTGTTTTTATTTTGTTATTTAATAATTGCGAGGGAGATATACTTCTTGCGAGGTGCAAAAGTAGTTCATTTTTAATGAAGAACAAAACAATCCTTTTATTTTTTGAGTTTGTTCTTACATTTCCAGCTATTTGCCCTTGCAAGGTCGTTAATAGTTTGAGTTAGAATAGTTTTTCTTTCTTACTATATTTTGTCACCCCCTTTCGTAGCAACCTTATCGTCATTGACGACATAAAGCGTTTGAGTGTTAAACGGTATATTGAGTTTTGGATCTTCATTGATGGCTTTATAAAAAGCTTCTTGCATACGGAAATGTACGTCCCAATAGTCGCTGGGATTAACGTAGGCGCGCACCGTAAGTTCTACACTGCTTGCACTGAGATTGGCCACTTCAACAAAATAAGGAACAAGCGCATTACCCTGTATGTCCTTTGGTTCTGTTAAGATGGCTGGGTCTTGCTTCAAACAGTTGATAATAACATCGCGCGCATGTTCTACATCATTTCCATATTCAATTCCCACCGTCCATATCTCACGGCGCAAAGCGGTTTGATCGCTATTGATAACAAGCGTAGTAGACATCGTGCCATTGGGAATATAGACTCTGCGACCATCTGCGGTTTCGATGATAGTATGGAATATCTGTATCTCGCGAACAGTACCTATGTTGTTTTGCGCTTCTATCGTATCTCCAACTTTATAGGGCTTGAAAAGAAGGATAATCAGACCACCTGCAAAATTTTGAAGATTGCCAGATAGAGCCATACCGATAGCAACACCAGCAGAGGCTAAAAGAGCTGCAAAAGACGTGGTATTCACGCCTAAGGTGCTAACCACTGTCACGATGAGCAAAATAGTCAGCAGGATATTCGTAAGGCTTTTCAAAAAAGTTTGAACCGTAGGCTCTACCTTGCTGCGAAGGAGAAAACGGGCTACAAGCTTATTAAGCAGTTTTACAATCCAGCGACCAATAATATAGACAACGATAGCGGCTAGTATGTTTTTGCCCACACCTATTCCCATCTCTATCAGTCGCTGAAGAAAACGATCTATGTGAGAAATATTGACTTCGGGAGTTGTTATACTAAGAATGCTAAACATATCCTATATTTAAATTTCAATGCAAAGATACTGTTTTTTAATGAAACAATAATGCCACTCTCACAATAGTGAAAGTGGCAAAACTGAATATTGTAGTATTTTTATTTTTGATCAATAATTCGACGAGCGCCCATATAACGTTTACTATAATAAGCTTGGTCAGAAGAATCTACTTGCACACCTGTCCTAGCTGCATGAACAAACTTAAAGCTTTGTCCATTATCTGCCACGTCTGTAACTATGCCTACGTGCCCTACTGAGTTAGAACCGCGTGAACCTCCAAAGAAAACAAGGTCTCCCTTACGCAAATTACTAATACTCATAATAGGAGTTCCTTCTGTAAACTGAGAGCGACTAGAACGTGTGATATGTACATTGTTTAATTTATATACATAACTGGTCAAACCTGAACAATCAAACCCTCCAGGGCCGCTTCTTCCAGAACAATATTTTGTCCC
>NZ_DBHHRH010000026.1:0-54508 GCF_057240785.1 Alloprevotella sp.
CGCCGATGGTACTGTCCACAAGACGGGAGAGTAGGTCGCCGCCTTTTTTTAAATAGGAGACTCCTATCAGAGCAATCATCTGATGGGAGTCTCTTTTTTGTGTTTGAGGCAGAGGCTTGCAGATTCGTTTCTAAGTTTTATTGAAAGGCAATTATTTTAGAAGAGGTATCCAATGGAAATTTGGATATTTCTATTTTGGGAGAGTGCTACATTTTTATATGTGTTATTTATTCCATGGATATAACGTGCTTCTAAAAGGATATTATTAGAAAATTTATAGCCAAGTCCGCAAAATAGGCTTAGATCAATATGGTTAGGTTTGAGTGGTATGTATTTAGTTATGTTTCCTTCACCTTGTATCTTATGCTTTTTTGAAATAAGGAAACCTATTTGGGGGCCCATTTCTATATATAAATGTTCTAAGGGATAGTACTTTATTGCTATGGGTAGGTTGATATAATTGCTGCGAATAGAATAAATTGTCCTATTGTTTTCTATTGAAAATAGATGTTCTTTGTATCCTTGTTGCGAATACATGAGGTTACCTTCTAATTCCCATTTTTTATTTATGGAGTAGGTTACGATTCCATCAATATGAAATCCCTTGCGGAATTCTTTATCAAAGTCCTGAACTTGTCGTTCTACTTCTGTTTTTGTTTCTTTTGAGAGGTTTATACCTGTCTTTATACCAAAATGAAAGTTTTGGGCTTTTACAGTAATTACTGCAGTTGCCATCAAGAATGTTATTACTATTTTTTTCATGACATAGGATGTTTTCTTTTAAATAACGTTCTATTATTTCTTTTTATTTTGTTATAAACTTTTATTTTTGTCTTTCTAAGTCCAGAATACATGCTCCTTGCCTTTTGATATCATGGACTTTTATGACTTTTTTATGTGCTTCTTTGATGAGTCTATTACGATAAAAGTCCGACAAAGAATTATCAATAATGATCAGTTTGGGGGTTATATGTTTTAGTGCATTATCGAGGTGTTGTTTATAGCCTTTGCAGATATAGAGAAGATCCACATTTATTTCTCCATTAGTTTTATATGACATATTTTCTTGTAGGACAATAATCGTTTTGCCACTAAAGTTGAAATAGCTATAATTTTCGTTCGTATTGCTTTTTGCTGTTATAATATATGGATTTAATTGATATTCTTTCCAAAATGTCTTTTTGATGAATGTGAGATTTTTACTGTTTTTTGCAGAATCGGATATCCATATTTGAGAGCGATGATTGTTACTTATGAAGTGTATATTAGGGCACTTGTATAGATTGTATATTATGATTTTAGGAGAAAGTTTGTGTTGTTCCGCATTTATAATCGTCCCGATGAAGAGTAATGTCACATAAAAACTTATTCCATATATTTTCCACGCTCTATGAGTAAGAATGAATGAATAGATTTGATAAATGAGTAGGTATATAATGACAACTATAAAAATAGAAGGGTATATATCTATATGTGAGTAGGGAAAATCGTTGATAAATGTAAGACTAAGTTTTAGTATTCTTATAGAAGTGTGTAGTAAAAAAGCCAGAGAGGGTTGTGCAAAGGAGATGACGAAGAATAGAAGTGAGGTTAATAAGATGATGCTAGCAAGAGGGATGACTATAATACTAGATATAATGCTATACGTTGGGAATATGTGAAAGTATAGGCCTATTAGTGGTGCTGTTCCTATTTGTGCACATAGAGAAGTGGTGAGGAGTCTGTAGATGACTTTTAGAACTTTGTATTTTTCTAAGGATTGAAAATGTGGCAATATAGGACTTATTATGACAATGCCTATAACTGCTGAAACTGATAGTTGGAAACCTATATCAAAGAGTGCTTGTGGATAAAGCAGCAAAATAGTCACGACAGCCAGTGATAGGCAGTCGATAGCTGTCACATTTCGTCGGAGGCATCCAGCTATAAGACCTATTGTGGACATAAGTGCAGCACGGCAGAGTGATATTGGTGCACCCACTAAACCCACGAAAGTCCATATAAGTATTAGTGTTATGGTAGTAAGAATCACTCGTGGAAATTGTTTTCTTGTATGTCGAAGTAGGTAGAATACAAGCATAAAAAGAATTCCTAAATGCAAGCCGCTAAGAGCCAGAATATGAGAAGTTCCAGTTTCTGAAAATAAATCTTTCGTATCCGAAGTTAGTAGCGACTTATCTCCAAGAGTCATAGCAGCAATCACTGCTAGATCTTCGCCGTATAGATAATCTTTATATTGCCGGATGAGTTTCTCTCTAGCATGTTGAAGGAAAGATAAATTTTCTGGGGGAGCTGATATTTTCCAATTATCTGCATAACAAAAACAAACACCCTTATAGCCTTGTCGTCTAAGGTAAGTGGCATAATCAAATTCCCCTGGGTTTCCATTGTTGTATGGCTGTCTTATTTGCGTATTAAGCAGGATTTTATCTCCCAAATGCGGCCGATTTTTACCTTTTAATAGTGTTACTCGTACTTTCTCTTTTCCTATCCATACATCTGCAATCCAGCTTTTCTCCTTTTCTTTTAGCACTTCACGAATGCTACCAATATAAGCTTGTTTCTCTTTTGGCCATTCGTGAATATCATCTATTCTATCAATACTTAATCGCATAGCCCCAAAAAGAATTAGAGCAGAACCAATGCAGAAAAGAGCTATTTTTTTAGAGTAGATAGCCGATAAAAGGAGACTGATGACAATACATGCAAGTGGCAAAAGCTGTGAACGAATATGTGGAAAAGCAATATCTCCAATCAGTATTCCTACTCCTAATAGTATAGATGTAGGAAGTAGGGGAGTGTCGAAGCAAATGTTGCTAAATGTAGGTTTCCTGAGATTTTGCATGGCTTGAAATTCCTTTAGGATGCGAACCTGCAACATAGGCAGTAAGCACACTAATTCTAACTCCTTCTACTTCACATAGTTTCTGAGCACACGAGAGTATTGTTGCGCCAGTTGTAATCACATCGTCAATCAGTAGTAGATGTTTCCCGCTTATTTCCTCTCTTCGTTGTATTTCAAAAATGTTCTGCACATTTTCTTCTCTTTGCTGTGCCGTCAATCGAGTTTGTGTCGCGTTGTCAGTTTTTCTAATGATTAAGTCTGTAGCTATTGGTATTCCTGTAATTTTAGAGATTCCCTTTGCCAACATCTCACTTTGGTTGTAACCTCTCTTTTTCAATCTGCTATTCGAGATAGGTATGGGGACAAGATAGTCAATAGCAGTAAAAAACTCAGAGTCGATAAGATCTTCTGCCATACATTGTCCAAGGTAAATCCCCATTTCTGCATTGTTTGCATATTTGAGTTGTAAGATGGGAAGAATAGTGTAGTTGTTCGCCTGATAATGTATGAGCGCATTTGCTCTGACAATTGGAATTTTTCCCCAAAATATTCTCTCGATGCCATTTCCTTGTTCTCCGTGTATGTTTGTAAATGAAAGTAGTGCCCAGCATTTTATGCAGAGTTGTTCTTCTTCTGCCTTGAGCCTTCTTCCACAGATGCAGCAATGGCGAGGTAGGATGATGTCAGCTATGTCTCTCAGTAAGGTTAATATGCGGTCTATCATATTGAGCAAATATAGGACTTTCTTTTCGTCTGACTTTAAGAAATGCTGAAAATGTTATAACTTCGCGAACCAAATGAATGAAAATGCAGAATAAGAGCCAACAACTATTTACAAGTTTTGTTGTAAAAACAGCTACAACACTTTTACCCTTTATTCAACACTGCTTGAGTGGTATCAGTCGCAGCAAGGCTAAATCTATTATGGCAGGTGGAGGAGTGAGAGTAGATCGTGCGGTTGTAAAACAATTTGATTATGAATTGCAACCAGGTATGCGTGTGGAAATTAGCCGCCGTAAGCCAAAGAATGAGCTATCAAGTAAATTTGTACGCATTGTTTACGAAGACTCTCAAATCATTGTTATAGAGAAAGCTATTGGTATACTTTCAATGGCATCGATGAATCATCCCTATTGTGTGAAAACAATTTTGGATGAATACTTTCGCAGGACTCATCAAAAGTGTACAGCTCATGTTGTCCATCGTTTAGATCGCGATACTTCTGGACTTTTAGTTTATGCTAAGACGCAGCGTGCAGAGCAAATATTGGAAAATAATTGGCAAAGCATTGTTACCGACCGCCGTTATGTGGCTTTAGTTTCTGGACGCATGGAAGAAAAAGAAGGCGTTGTTAGAAGTTGGCTAAAGGACAATAAGGCCTATTTCACTTATTCTTCAGAAACCGACAATGGTGGTAAGTATGCTGTCACACATTTCAAGACTATAAAGGCAGCAGATAGATATTCTCTGGTAGGCCTAAAATTAGAGACAGGTCGTAAGAATCAGATTCGTGTGCATATGAAGGATTTGAATCATCCTGTATGTGGCGACATAAAATATGGTAATGGTGATGATCCTATAGGTCGTTTAGCTCTTCACGCTTTTCGTCTAAATTTTTTCCATCCTATTACAGGCGAACCTCTCCGTTTTGAAACTCCTTATCCCAAAAACTTTTTAAGTGTATTTCATTCGTCTGCTGACTGATGCGAAAAAGCTAGTAGCGATAAGGATAATTCTCTCGAAAATTACAATAAGGAAATTTGAAAATACAATAAGGCTGTCAGCTGACAGCCTTATTGTGTCAGTTGACACAATAAGGACTTTTTGAGTTTGCTCTAAAGTGTTGAAAAATGTTAGTTATTAGCTGATTTTCATTTTTTAGATCTTGAGAGGGCATACTTCTGTTTTTTATTAGAGGTAGTGCAATCTTGAACAAAAAAATAGACTTACAAGTTTTTCTTGCAAGTCTATTTTTTACGGGAACGCGGAAATATTTTTCTGAAGCTTTTAAATATTTTGTAGCCAAACAAGACACCGTCTACAATAGCTGCAGTTTGTTGTGCCTTGTTTATTAAATTTTCAATCATATTGTGGCTTGGAGGAGGTGGAGCAAAGAGAGTTGAGAAGTTTTGCTGAATATCTTCACGCTTTTTTTGCATTTTCCTTTCCAACTCCAATTGGCGTGTACGAAGCTTTTCGAAATCGAATTTATTCTGTGCCATCTAATTTTTCTTTTATTGATTCATCAGATTTAAGAAATAATTCTCCTATAAAATTAGCAATAGGATTGAGAATCCAAGCTGTTCGCTTTGCATAAATTAGGCATCCTAAAAGTAGATAGAAAGTGGCGACAATTAAGCAAGATATAGCTGTTCCGCCAACATGGGGAGCCAATGCCAACGCCAAAGTTCCGGAAAGAAAAAAAATAATAATGGCTGCTAACACGAATGCTAAACCTCCCACGATAAGCGCTGTTATGAGGATTGACAACTTACGGATGATTCCAATCTGAACAGATTCGGCTTTGAGCTCAGCGTACTCTTTCAGATTTAGGACTAATTCACGGATGGTCTGTATGTTCTGGTCGGATGATAACATTGCAAGTAAAAATGATTTATAAAAGGAAGAAGATGTCCATTATAGACACCCTCTCCCTATTTCTCTGCATTTTACTCGTTAACAGGTTTGAGTTCTTCTGCAATGTCGTCGACCATGCCTTCCATGTCTTCACGACTGAGCTTTATGCCATTACGCTTCAAAGTCTCGTTAACGCGATCGGCAATCTTTGTGCCCTGATCTAAAAGTTTTTTACGCGTATCAGCACCTTTCTCTGGTGCCAATAAAAGGCCTACTGCTGCACCTACAGCAGCACCGCCCAAAAATGATACAAGAATACTTAAACCTTTCATATTTAGAAATATTAAAATGTTTGATAGGGCAAAGATAAGGCTTTTTCGACAAATTGAATCAAAAAAACGAGTTATATTTTTGAGGAATGATATACTTTAATGTAGTTTAACGTACTAAAAACTTGAAAATACAGTTTTAGAATTGTATTTTTGCAAAATCAAAATGTAAATATGAGGTTTGTAAACGACCTCCTTATTATAAAAATACTAACAAAATATATCTATAAATGAAGAAAACTCTGTTTTTGGCTCTTGCGGTATGCTTTGCTACGGCATTGACATCTTGTAAATCAAAAGAAAGTGCTTGGCAACAAGCTTACAACCAAGCTACAGCAGCTCAGACTACTGACGATAATACAGTAGCTGTAGCTCCTGTAAACCATGATGTGACAGTAACACCTGTTACTCCTACGCAGAATTCAAACGCTACAGTAAATGATCCAGACGTGCGCACTATCAATGGTCCGTTGACTGTTGTGAGTGGTAATCCGCTGAAGACATACAGCGTAGTAGTGGGTAGTTTTGTTAATCAAACAAACGCACTTAGCCTTAAGGAGCAGTTAGCAAATGGGGGGTATGATTCTCGCGTGGTAAAGACCAATGAGACAATCAATGGTCAGACAGGATGGTATCGCGTTATTGCTAGTTCTTTCAACGATAAAAATAGTGCGATGCAATCACGTGGCGAATTGCGTGGAAAATATGCTGGAGCTTGGTTACTCTATACAAGATAATTTGAGTTTTAACAGAATGTAAAAAAAGAACCACTTCTTGCCGAGAAGTGGTTCTTTTTATTTATTGTATTGACTTGATTATTCCGTCACAACAATCTTCTATCAAGTCTATAGCCCATTCAAAATCTTCTGGCCCTCCATAATATGGGTCGGGAATATTCAGTGTGTCGTATTGAGAAATAAATGCCGTGGCACGATATATTTTGTCCCGATCAGCATCATTACGCACAAGTTTTTCAAGGCCTCTCACATTGTTTTCATCCATTGCTATGATGATATCAAAATTGTCGAAGTCCTTAGTACGGACAGGCCTAGAGTGGTGTGTTAGTTGATACCCTCGTCGAGCAGCATGCGCCCTCATTCGTGAGTCGGGAAGCTCTCCCTCATGATAATCAATAATGCCAGCAGAGTCGACAAAGATATCTATGCCAGCTTTCTTTGCTTTTACCCTCAGTACCTCTTCAGCGGTGGCAGATCGACAGATGTTGCCAAGACAGATAAACAAGATTTTTCTTTTCATATTTGCAAAGATATAACATTTGTCAAAAAGAAATGAATGATACGTTTCCTTCTTTTTCCTTTTTGCTCTACAAGATAAAGTATTTGCGTATATTTTTGTAACTTCGCTCCCAAATGAATACTCGAATGACAGAGTCATTAGCAATGAAACCAGTTCTTCTTGGGTTAACATTGGAGGAACTGAAAACAATAGTTATAGACTTAGGTTTACCTGCTTTTGTCGGAAAGCAGCTCGCAGGTTGGATTTATGGGCATAAAGTGAATAGTTTTGACCAGATGACCAATCTGTCTAAAACCGCTCGTGAACGCTTGGCTGCCAACTATGAAATTGGTTGCCGCGCTCCTGTTGATGCTCAATACTCGAAAGACGGTACAATCAAATATCTTTATCAAACAGCCAAAGGAGATTATATTGAAACAGTATATATCCCTACAGCAGATCGCGCTACACTGTGTGTATCCTGTCAGGTGGGATGTAAGATGCATTGTGCCTTTTGTATGACGGGACGTCAAGGCTGGACCGCTTCCTTGTCTGCGGCAGATATTCTGAACCAAATATATAGTCTTCCAGAGCGTGAGAAGTTGACGAACATAGTCTTTATGGGACAAGGGGAACCCTTTGATAATTTAGACAATGTGCTTCGTGCAACAACAGCTCTAACGGCTGAATGGGGATATGCCTGGAGTCCTAAACGTATCACAGTCAGTAGTGTTGGATTGGCAAAAGGATTAGTACGCTTCTTAGAAGAGAGCCAGTGTAATTTAGCCATTAGTCTTCATCATCCAATACCCTCTGAGCGTTTAAAATTGATGCCTGCGGAACAAGCCTTCGGTATTACAGATGTTATAAATGTATTACGCCAGTACGACTTCTGTAGGAAAGATCCAGTTCGTAGGGATGCACCGAAACAGCGTCGCTTATCGTTTGAATACATCGTGTTCGATGGTATTAACGACTCTAAAGAGCATGCGCAAGCAGTTGTAGAATTGCTTCGAGGCTTAGATTGTCGTATGAACCTTATACGTTTCCATGATATTCCAGATACGTCGTTGCGTGGAGTGAATGACGAGCGCATGATCAAGTTTCGTGACTATCTGACTAACCATGGTGTTTTTGCCACCATTCGTTCGAGTAGAGGACAAGACATTTTTGCAGCTTGTGGACTACTCACTACAAAAAAACTAGAAGAAGAGAAGAATCAAAAATAGCAATTTCTTTATGGAACAAAAAAATATTGAGGCTGAGGTTTCTCGTAATATACTTGACGATTCCAGGCCGAAAATCAAAGTAGGTATCACACATGGCGACACCAACGGTGTGGGCTATGAACTTATTTTTAAGACTTTTGCTGACAGCGGTATGCTCGATTTGTGTACCCCCGTTGTTTATGGTTCAGCAAAACTTGCTTCTTTTCACAAGAAAGCGGTGGGAGTTGATGTAACCTACCACGTTGTTGAAAGCGGTGCAGAAGCTCATCCGAATCATCTCAATCTCGTGAATTGTTTTGATGAAGAAGTGAAGGTGGATTTCGGCACTTCTAATCCTGAAGCTGGGCATGCAGCTTTCTTAGCCTTAGAGCGTGCTACAGATGAGTTGAAAGAAGGTAAAATTGACGTACTCGTTACGGCACCTATCAATAAGAGTAGTATTCAGAGTAGCAATTTCCATTTTTCGGGTCATACGGAATATTTAGAAGAACGCTTAGGAAGTGAACACGGCACACTTATGATTCTCACGAATAGTTTGATGCGTGTGGCTTTAGTAACGACTCATCTCCCAGTACACGAAGTAGCTGAGGCGATTACACCTGAATTAGTGGAATTGAAGTTACGTCTGTTTCAATATTCCTTGCGTCATGATTTCCTTCTCTCAATGCCTCGTATCGCTGTTCTTGGTTTGAATCCACATAACGGTGATTCAGGAGTCATTGGGAAAGAAGAAAGTGAAATTATCAAGCCAGTGATAGAAAAACTGGTGGGAGAAGGTAAGCACATCTTTGGGCCGTATTCTGCAGATGGTTTCTTTGGTGCAGGTCTCTACCAGCATTTTGACGGTGTTCTTGCTATGTATCACGATCAAGGCCTGGCCCCCTTCAAAGCACTTTCGATGGATGATGGCGTTAACTTCACGGCGGGGCTTCCTTTTGTAAGAACTTCTCCTGATCATGGGACAGCGTACGATATAGCAGGCACCGGTACAGCAAATCCAGATTCTTTTCGTCAAGCAGTCTTTTCTGCTATAGATATTTATCGTAATCGGCAGAAATACAAAGAAGCTACAAAGAATCCGCTTCCAAAACTGTATCGAGACAGACGTGAAGATGGTGAGCGTCCCCGTCGTTTTTCGCGCGAGAGAACAGATATGCCCTCAAGTAATAACGCTTCTGATCAGAATAGTAATACAGGGCAAGAATGAGGTATGCAATAATCGCAGCGGGAGAAGGTTCCCGTCTTGCGCAAGAAGGAATATCATTGCCAAAGCCGTTGGTGAAAATCAACGGCGAGGCAATGATTGATCGCCTTATTCGCATCTTCCAACTCAACAAGGCTGAAGAGATTGTCATCATTGTCAACACGCTGAATCCGATGACAGAGCAGCATATACGCAAGTTGATGGAAACAGATAAAATTTGTAATATCCGGCTTGTTGTAAAAAGCACTCAGAGTTCGATGCATAGTTTCTCAGAAATTGCTCCTTATCTGCGAGAGGGAAACTTTTGTCTAACAACTGTTGACACTATTTTCCGAGAAGAAGAATTTGCTGAATATATTCGAGCCTTTGAATCATCCTCTTGTGATGGTATGATGGCTGTGACAGATTTTATTGATGATGAATGTCCACTTTATGTAGAAGTAGACAATCAGATGAAAATCATAGATTTTCTTGATGTGGAAGGAGATGATTGCCGTTTTATATCTGGTGGTATTTATGCACTGACGGACAGATGCCTACTAACTCTTGATCGCTGTATGAAAGAGGGACAGAGTCGTATGCGAAATTTTCAGCGGGGTTTGATTGCAGATAATTGTCACTTGATAGCTCGTCCTTTCTCAAAGATTCTTGATGTCGACCATGCTGGCGATATTCAGAAAGCAGAGGATTTTCTCAACTCATAAGTATATGATTTTTTTAGGAGTAAGCAGATCTGCGATCTTCTCTCCTCACTCAGAGGAACGCGATGCCGCCATTTTTTTTGCTGTAGTGGATGGCCTAAAAGATGCGGGGCATACTGTTTATACGGTTTCGGAAGACAACCTAACGCAGGTTCCTACTCTGTTGGATGGCGTCTTTACAATGTCGCGTAGTAAGAAGGCTTTGCAACTTCTCAGAGTTGCAGAGACCCGTGATATTCCCATTTTTAATTCTCCTAAGAGTCTCTTGGAAAATACTCGAACAAAAATATCAGAACTTTTTGATAACGAGTGTATCCCAACCCCAAGATGTTATAGTATTACTCGCACTGGCTTGCCTTCTTTATCTTATCCTTTTTGGATAAAGCGCGGAGATGCTTGTGCGCAAGATGCAACGGATGTGTGCTTTGTGGCATCAGAAAAAGAATATAAAGATGCTCTTCTGCAATATGAAGAACGTAATGTAACGAACCTCTTGACTGTAGAGCACCTTGAGGGAGATCTTGTAAAGTTTTATGGTGTTGAAGGAACCGACTTTTTCTTTTCATACTATCCTACTTTGGAGCAACAATTTAGTAAGTTTGGTTTAGAGGAAATCAATGGTAAACCCAAGTTCTTCCCTTTTGAAGTATCGGCCCTCAAGCAGGCAGCAGATAGAGCTGCGCGGCTCACAGGTTTTGTGGTCTATGGCGGCGATTGTGTGATAAGTGCCGATGGTTCTTTTAAGATTATAGATTTTAATGACTGGCCCAGTTTCTCATTATGTCGAGAACTTGCTGCTCGAGCGATTGTTGAGCGAATAATAAGTAGTTATGGCAGATAAACAACTTAATTCCACTCTCAAGTCAATGGATACAGAAGAGTGGCTGGATATACATTTTACGCGTCCCTTAGGCTTTATGTGGGCAAAGTTTTTCAACTATTTTGGCATACATCCTAATGTTGTTACCATTTTAAGTATAATTCTTGGTGTTGCAGCAGGTGTTTGTTTTTATTTTGAAGATATACACATCACGCTTTTGGGTATCTTTTTGCTTGTATGGGCTAATCTCTACGACAGTTGCGATGGGCAGTTGGCTCGTATGACAGGGAAGAAGACTCGTATGGGGCGTGTTCTGGATGGTTTTGCTGGAGATGCATGGTTCTTTAGTATTTACTTCTTTATCTGTCTTCGTCTATCTCCAATATGGGGTATTTGGATTTGGTTGCTTGCTGCTGTTTCGGGTTTGATTTGTCATGCTAAACAATGTCAGCTTGCAGACTATTATCGCAATATTCACCTCTTTTTCTTGAAGGGAGTAAGCGGGAGCGAACTTGATAATGCAGATAAGCTGACCAATGAGTTTCAAGGGCTTTCATGGAAGAGGGATTTCTTGTGGAAACTTTTTCTTTTCTTCTATCGCAACTATACACGCTCTCAAGAGAAGTTAACGCCGAACTTCCAAAGCTTGAGCAAAGCTTTGAAAGAAAAGTTTGGCAATGAGGCCTTACCGCAAGCACTGTGCGATGACTTTCGCAAAGGGAGCTTGCCTTTGATGAAATGGACAAATATTCTTACGTTCAACACGCGTGCTATTTTTCTCTATCTCGTTTTGCTCTTGGGACAACCTTGGCTTTATTTTGTGTTTGAACTTACAATAATGAATCTGATATGTTTCTATATGCGTCAGAAGCATGAGCAGCTTTGTAAACAGATTCTTTCCCAACTTGGAATTTATTCAAACCCATAAATTATGCGTCCATTATATAGAAATTTATTTTTGCTCTTTGGCATCGTCAGTGTTATCATTATGATGTATGGTTTCGGTGTTGATTTCACCGACCTTCATCAGCGGATAGCCAGAGTAGGGCTCTATCTTCCTGCCGTTGTAGGTATTTGGGTTTTTGTTTATGCCTTTAATGCAGGGGCTTTTTATGAGATTGTCAATAGTGGAAACCATGATAAACATTTGTCCTACCTCCATGCCTACAAACTTACGGTGAGTGGCTTTGCTTTTAGTTATACCACTCCTTTTGGCTTTGGAGGTGCACCTTATCGCGTGATGGAATTGAGTAGCTATATCGGAACTCCGCGTGCAATGAGTTGTACTGTGCTGTATTCAATGATGCACATTCTGTCTCATTTCTTCTTGTGGATGACAGGAGTTATAATGTTTATCATTCTCTATTTAGACAAGATGAATGCCCTCTTTTCAACACTGTTCGCTATCTTCACGTTGGTGTTCTGTATCGTTATATATTTCTTCTACTATGGCTATAAAAATGGAATGATAGTAAAGCTTTACGGTATTCTGTTGCATATTCCTTTTGTGAAGAAATATGCTAGGAAATTTTACGAGAAGAATATCGAAAGCATGAAGCAAGTAGATCAAAACATAGCCTATTTGCATAGTCAGCCACGTGCTTTTTATTCGGCACTGGTGATGGAATATGTTGGACGTGTTATTAACTCCTATGAATACTACTTCATTCTTTTGAGTCTAGGCTTTCCTGTATCGTTCGGTGATGCTCTGTTGGTCTTGGCTTTTTCTTCTCTCATTGGCAATGTTTTATTCTTTTTCCCGATGCAGTTGGGTGCGCGTGAAGGGTCGCTAGCCTTTATTGTGAAACTTTTAGGTTTTGGTACTCTCTCCATCGGACTCTTTGCGAGTTTCTATACACGTATCCGTGAACTTTTTTGGATCATTGTGGGCGTATCGTTAGTGAAAGTAGGAACTAAAAAGATAATGAAGTGATTAAGTCTGTTATTTTCGATTATGGCGGCACGCTCGATACGAATGCGCGGCATTGGGCTCATGTACTTTGGGATGGATTTCAGGCAGTGAAGCTTCCAGTTACAGAGGCACAGTTTCGTGAGGCCTATGTATTTGGAGAACGTGCCTTGGCAAAAGCACCTATTATAAACTCTGATGATGATTTCTACGCCTTGCTCTGCAAAAAAGTGCGTCAAGAACTGCTTTGGCTGGATTTTAAAGAGTATTTCATAACAACCAAGTCTGAACGCTTACAGCTCTCTCAACGTATTGCCACCTTCTGTAACGACTATGTTTTACAGCAATTACTACAAACCCGAAGTGTATTGGAAGAGTTGCAAAAAAGGTATAGGCTAGTGTTGGTTTCAAATTTCTATGGGAATATAGAAACCATTCTGCGCTCCTATCAGCTGGAGTATTTTTCTGCGATAATTGAAAGTGCTGTGGTCGGAGTGAGAAAACCAGATCCACGTATCTATCAGTTGGGAGTAGATGCCTGCTGCTGCAAAGCATCCGAAGTATGTGTCGTAGGCGATAGTTTCAGTAAGGATATTCTCCCCGCATCAAGTGTGGGCTGTCAAACAATTTGGCTGAAAGGCAAAGGCTGGACAGACAAAGAAGAGGATGAGTCAATCCCCAATGCCGTTGTGACAGATTTGAAAGACCTTCTGCAGTATCTCTGACAAGTTGAAAACTTCATTTGAACTATTCTATGAATAATTGTGATACTTATTTTGTAAAAAAATCTCGCATTCTGTAGCCTCGAGAATCGTTTAAAATCCAGCGTTGTTGCCTGCGGTTGAAAATAACGTAATCTCGACGCATTATTAAATTAGGACTAAATTCATGCTTTCGGTAGAAAAATGCAATTTCTCGCCGAGAAATTTTATTTTCTATACTACAAATTTTATTTTGCCCTATAGAAATTTGAATTACAATAAGGAAAAAATCAAACGCAATAAGGATATTAGCTGGTTGCCTTATTGTATTTTTAGACAGAATAAGGAAAAAAGCGACTTTTCGGTACGTTTTGATTGCTATTTTTGTGTAAAATTATCATTCATCCCTGTCTTTTACCCTAAATTTTGGAGTAAGGTCTTCAATATTTCTTCCTTTTCTATTTCCTTTCGTGCTTTTTTTGAAAAAAATAGATTCTTTCACATCTATCTCAAGAAAATGGATTGTCAAATAAAAGGGCGGTAAATATAGTCGTTGGTGTGTAGAGATTTTACCTTTTGAATAGATAGATTTTAAGGAGCTTTTGTAATGATGAAAACGAAGTTTTTTCTCATAGTATAAAATGCACTACGATGCAAGTAGATAACAAGCAAATATTACTATTAGCCCCAGTTCGATTTAATGAAATTTTCTATTGTGAGTCTCAAACCGAATTGGGGGGAGAGTGTGTTTGTTTTTTGCCTTTTATTGGAGATACGGATTCTGTCGCTTTTCTTCTCCAACTGTTGTTGTGTCGCCGTGTCCTGGACATACGGTGACATCTTCTGGCAGTGTAAGAATATTGTTCTTTAGGCTACTGATAAGGCTGTCGTAGTTACCCCCTGGGAAGTCTGTGCGGCCAATTTCGTGATAGAAGAGACTATCTCCAGAGAAAAGGATACGTTCTTTCTCGCAGTAGAAACATACGCCTCCAGGTGTGTGTCCAGGTGTGGCGATTATGTCCAACTTATGTGTACCAAAAGTGATGGTTTCTCCAGCATCGAAGATTCTTCCTACGGGTGGTTGTATGATAGGTAATTCGCGGTGTAGGAACATTTCCAACTGTTTGGGAAGCTGCTTGTAGAGTTGTACTTCGTTGCGTGACATTTCCGGTAGTATATTGTAGGTTTTATAGATGAAACCATCGCCGAAAATATGGTCGAAATGACAATGAGTATTGATGAGGTGCGTAACTTTTAGTTCGTTGTCATTGATATAGCTGCGGAAAGCATCGGCTTCCTCGGGATAGAGGATGCCACAGTCGATAACAACCGCGTCTTTACTTTCATCGGAAAGAACATAGCAGTTCTCTTCGATCATATTGACCACAAATTTTTGAACCTTGAGCATATTGACTCTCTTTTATTCTAAAATGGTAGATAGGTAACTTTTTTTGTCTCGAAGAACTCATCTGCAAAGAAATCGGATAAGTTCCAAATCTTAACTTTATTGCCAAAAGGTTTGAGTTCCTCAGTAAGATCACCGCCTTTTAGGCAGATGAGGCCATTCTTGAGGGGGTTACGTTGTGTTTTGGAGACATTCTTTTCTACCAATTTAGCTAAATCAGCCGTATTCATAACAGCGCGACTCACCACGAAGTCGAATTTACGCTTCTCTTCAATGACGTTGCGATGCACGGCTTCTACATTTTTCAGTCCGATAGCTTCGGCAACGGCCGTAGCCACTCGTATCTTCTTCCCTATACTGTCCTCTAGTACAAATTGGCATTCGGGGAATAAGATGGCCAAGGGAATGCCAGGAAAACCTCCGCCCGTGCCCACATCTAAGATGGAGGAACCAGAAGTAAACTCAATTACTTTTGCAATACCAAAGGAATGAAGTACGTGGTGAACGAAAAGATTGTCAATGTCCTTGCGTGAAATCACATTTATCTTTGCGTTCCAATCGCGGTAGAGGGCATCAAGTGCTTCTATCTGCCTTCGTTGTTTTTCTGTGAGGTTGGGGAATGTTTTGAAAATTATTTCAGCTGTCATTATTTTATAGTTATGGAGTGCGAAAATAGGAATGAATCATAGAAAAGCAAAATGCAATGATTGCTTTCCTTGAAAAGAGGAGGAACTTTCCAAAGCAAACAGTATTGCTGGCTTTAGAAAATTTTGCGCAAACTTTTAGAGAAGTTGAAAAGCGTCAGCATCTTGAAGAAATGGAAACTTTTGTCGGAAAGAGTTTAGTTCTTCAATGGAAATATCAGTTGTTTGAATGGTAGGAGAGCAACCTAAATCGAGAACGCGTTTACCTTCTGGACTGATAACACAGCTTCCTCCGTCGTAGTGTAAGGCCTTTTCATCTCCTGTCCTATTTACACAGATAACATAGCTTTGGTTCTCTATGGCACGTGCCGTCAATAGAGCATCTAACGCTGGTCGTCGGCTTGCAGGCCAGCAGGCTACATAAATAATTGCATCATAGTCGGTATTTGTATTGCGGGAGAATACAGGGAAGCGTAAGTCGTAACAGATTTGTAGTAGGAAACGGAAGCCTCCGAAGTGGACAATCTTACGTTCATGCCCACTGTCGAAATTTTTGTCCTCACCTCCAAAGCGGAAAAGATGGTGTTTGTCGTAGAAAGAAGAGCTGGTGGGTGTGACAAAATAGAAGCGATTGACAAATTTTCCATTCTCCCTACGAAAGGGAAGCGAACCTGCAATAGCACAATGGGATTCTTTCGCGATACGTTCCATCCAGTGAAGAGCTAAGGAAGCATCTTTTGCTCCTTCAGTACAGAAACCTGTGGCCCACATCTCGGGAAGGATGTACAAGTCGGCTTTTTCTGTTTGCAAGATAAAATTTTCAGCTTGTTGGATGTTGGCTTCAATATCCTGCCAAATGCTGTTGAGCTGGATAAGTGCTATCTTCATTGTTTATAGAGTTGAATCGTTGATGGAAAGTCGCAAAAAAGTGCGGTCATCAAAAGAGGAATTCCCTTCGATGAGGCATTTTGTGGCGGGATTCTCATGTATGCAAAGAGGATCTTGCGATAGAACGCGCTCTAAATAGTCTTCTGATTCTTGCAATGTATCGAAAAGACGCGGATAACCATCGCTTGCCAAGATGAGCTGCTTAGCATCGCTCACAGAAACTACGGAGACGAGCTCGGGTGGGATAGGTGTGCCGTCGAGGACGGGATAGCGAAAAATATTGGCAGGATTCGTGTCATTTTGAAAATGACATTGTTCGCGAAGTTCGTTGAAGATAAAGTTACGACCAATATCGTTTTTGAGCAGCTCATTAGTGGAGTATCCTTTCTTTAAGGCATATTTCACAATGTCGCATCTGATTTGTGTCAAGAGAGTATCAATGAGCTTCGGGTGTGTATGTGTTATTCCGCAGAAGCGACTTTGACAATCTCCAATGAACCACAATTCTTTTCGCTGCTTACTAAAGATTACTGCCGAGCACGTAAGTCGATAAGCTGCCTCCTTGTGGAGTAAGTCAGGAACTGCTGAGGCAAGAGCTTCTGTAAGATACAAGAGCGCTTCGGACATAGAAATATTGGACGGCAAGTGAGATATGGCTTCTCGTATAGTTTCCGTGGCAAATTGTCCTTTGGATTTATTGCCAATGCGGAATTCAACTTTAGATGTACTACCATCAATGACCGCCGCGAAGTCGTTGGTTACAATCCATCCATCTTCGTTTGTAGCCTCGCTGTGCTTGCCTTTGGTGAAAACTTCTATGATGTGCATAATGAGAAGGGGAGTGGGGTAGATACAAGAAAAGAAAAACACCGCTAAGGCCTTGTGGAGGCTTAGGTCTGTAAGTGTCCACAAAATCTTAGCGGTGTTCAGTGAAAAGAAGCTACAAATTATTCGTAGCGACTATAGTTGGGTGCTTCGCTCGTAATCGTAATGTCGTGCGGATGACTTTCAAGAACGCCCGCATTAGTGATGCGTGTGAATTTAGCATTGTGAAGAGCTTCGATAGTGCCCGCACCACAGTAGCCCATACCGCTGCGTAAACCGCCGCAAAGCTGATAGATGACTTCCTGTACCGTGCCTTTGTAGGGAACTCGACCAGCAATACCTTCAGGTACTAACTTTTTCGCCTCTACTACGCCCGATTGGAAATAGCGATCCTTAGAACCATTCTCCATGGCTTCCAAAGAGCCCATACCTCTATAGGCTTTGAACTTGCGTCCGTTGAAGATGATAGTATCGCCTGGACTTTCTTCTGTACCAGCTACAAGCGAACCGATCATAACGCAGTGTCCCCCTGCAGCCAGAGCCTTAACAATGTCGCCACTATAGCGTAGGCCGCCATCTGCAATGAGAGGAACGTCTGTTCCTTTAAGTGCACAAGCAACATCATAGACGGCACTCAACTGTGGTACACCAACGCCAGCAACAATACGTGTAGTGCAAATACTTCCAGGACCAATGCCAACTTTGATTGCATCTGCTCCAGCTTGTGCCAGCATATGGGCAGCTTCGCCAGTAGCAACATTTCCTACTACAATATCTACATTTTTGAATGAAGCCTTAGCCTCTTTCAGCTTTTCAATAACAGCTTTGGAATGTCCATGAGCAGTGTCGATTACAATGGCATCTGCTCCTGCTTGAATCAGACTCTCCATGCGTTGCAGCGTATCTTGTGTTACACCAACACCTGCAGCAACACGTAGGCGTCCCTTCTCGTCTTTGGCAGCCATCGGTTTATCCTTGGCTTTCGTAATATCTTTATAGGTGATCAAGCCCACCAGATGATTGTCCTTATCAACAACGGGCAACTTCTCTATCTTGTTTTCTTGGAGAATACGAGCAGCACCAGCTAAGTCCGTTTGTTGCGTCGTTGTGACAAGATTTTCTTTTGTCATAACGTCCTCAACCTTCTTTTGCAAGTCGTTCTCGAAACGTAAGTCACGATTGGTAACGATGCCCACCAAATGCATTTCATCATCTACTACAGGGATGCCACCGATATGGTATTCAGACATAAGTTGTAAGGCACCGCCGACTGTGCTACCGCGGTGGATTGTCACAGGGTCGTATATCATGCCGTTTTCTGCTCTCTTTACGATGGCAACTTGTCGGGCTTGATCTTCAATACTCATATTCTTATGAATGACACCAATTCCTCCTTCTCGAGCCATGGCTATGGCCATGTTAGCTTCAGTAACGGTATCCATTGCTGCCGATACGAAAGGTATCTGCAACTCAATGTTCCGTGAGAAACGGGTAGCCAAACTCACAGTGCGCGGAAGGACTTCTGAATAAGCGGGAAGGAGAAGGACGTCGTCAAAGGTAAGACCGTCCATGACAATTCTGTCTGCAATAAAATCTGATTTCATAAATATAGGGCGATTTTAATTGCGCGCAAAAGTACTCATTTCTTTTTATTTTTCAAAATAATCAAGATTGATTATATAAAAATGCATTTTCTTTTTCCTTCAAGTTAGGGAATGTTTCCTTATCTCTGATTTGCGAAGATAACATTTGGTGTCGATGATATTCCTTCATCGTTAACTCTTGTAAATAAGAATAGTATTGGAAGTTATGGCACAAATAATAATCTTCATGCTGTATTAAATTGATAAAAGTCGCTATATTCTGCGGAGCATCTTATTATAATCATAGTAGGAGGCCTTTGGTTGCCTTTAGAAAATACTGTCTGTTTTTAATGATATTATATTTCTTAATGTCAAGATGTTACTATGTTTTATTCTATAGCCCTTCAATATCTTCAATATAGCCCATTGAGAAGCATAATGAGGTGGAATATAAAATATCTAAAACGAATTGTGTAATTGATACATAAGGACTAAATTTGCACCAAATTCAAAATTGACTGAAAATGCATAAAATAGCAACCCTGCTGACTTTTTCGCTTACTTTGACTGTTGGGGCTCAAGTTGTTGACCCTGTAATTATGACTGTGAACGGAAAACAAGTGACGCGCTCAGAATTTGAGTATAGTTTTAATAAGAATGGGAACCCAGAAAAAGCAGTAGATATAAGGGCTATAGAGGACTATGTCCCGATGTTTATAAATTATAAATTAAAGGTTGCTGCGGCTGAGGCTGCACGTTTAGATACACTCAGTTCCTTCAAAAAGGAATTTATGACATATCGAGATATGCAGCTGACCCCCTATTTGGTGGATTCGACCTTTATAGACAGTGTTGCTACTTCTATTTATAAAGATTCGGAAAAACAATTGAACGGACATGACTTGTTGAAGCCATCGCATATATTGATTCTTGTACCAGCCTCTGCAACGGAGGCAGAGAAGGAAATATATAGACAGAGAATTGATTCAATTTATTCTGCTCTACAACATGGAGCTGACTTTGCTACTTTAGCTAAAGAAAAATCGCAAGATCCAGGTTCGGCGCTACAAGGTGGACAACTTCCGTGGATAGGCCCAGGTAGTACTTTGAAGGAATTTGAAGATGCTGCTTATGCGCTTAAGGTTGGAGAGTTTTCTAAGCCTGTTGAAACAGCGGTTGGTTTTCATATCATTCGCATGGATGAACGTAAGCCGCTTGAACCGTATGCTGTTCTTCGCCCACAAATCTTTGCAGCACTTAAACAACAAGGAATCGACGAAGCTTCTGCCGAAGCGAAAATAAAAAAAATTGTAGCTGCCTCCAAAGGTCGATTGACGCGAGAACTTGTTTTAGATAGTGTTTTTGTTGCGAATAGTTCTGACTTGAATCTTCGTTATTTGGTGCAAGAATATCATGATGGCTTGTTACTCTATGAAGTGAGTAAGAGAGAGGTTTGGGATAAAGTAGCGCAAGATACTTCTGCTTTAGAACAGCAATTTAAGAAAAATAAAAAGCAGTATGCATGGACAGAACCGCGTTTCAAGGGTTTTGTTATTCATGCCAAGGATGAAAAAAAAATGAAGGCAGCTCAAACTATACTAAAGAAAACTGCTGATGGAGACTGGAAGAAAGCTATAAGAGAGACTTTTAATAAAGATAGTGTAACAGTAACTGTTTCTGGTCCTTATCTTGTAAAAAAAGGAGAAAATCGTTATGTGGATGCAGAGGTCTTTGGTGGAGAAACCGTGAAGTCAAATAGCAATTATCCATATTCGGGTGTGGAAGGTCAGGTCCTTAAACAGCCAAAATCTTATTTAGATGTTAAGTCAGCAGTGATTAACGATGTGCAGGATAAAAGAACAGAAGAATGGGTTAAGCGTTTACGCAACGAATATTCTTTTAATGTTAACCAAGATGTTGTTAAAACAGTAAATAAACACTAAGCTTACCTTTATGAAAAAGATATTACTGATGCTTATGTGCATCGCAGCTATGACAACATGGGCGCAGAACAATAATAATGTAGTGGACCAAGTGGTTTGGGTTGTTGGTGATGAACCTATTTTCCTTTCAGATGTAGAAGAAATGAGATTAGGAATGGAAGAAAGTCGTCAGACAATTACCAATCCTTATTGTACAATTCCAGAACAATTGGCTGTTCAAAAATTGTTTCTTCATCAAGCAGATATAGATAGCTTGTATGCTGATGAGGCCACGGTTATTGCCGATGCTGATGAAACAATGGATAGAGCTATGCAAGCTTATGGTTCACGCGAAGCTATTGAGGCCGTTTTCCATAAAAGCTATCAGCAGATGCGTGAAGAACAAAAACGCTTAGCACGAGATAGAGATCGAGTGAATCAAGTACAACGTAAATTAGTAAGTGGTGTAAAGGTAACTCCCTCAGAAGTACGAAATTATTTCCAAAAGCTTCCGCAGGATAGCTTGCCTTTTGTTCCTGAACAAGTTGAAGTGCAAATTATAACATCTCAACCACGTGTTAGTCGTGATGAAGTAGAACGAATTGAGAATACATTACGTGGTTATGCACAGCGTGTTAATACTGGCGAAACTGAATTCGCAACGCTTGCTCGCTTCTATAGTCAAGATGAGGGGAGTGCAAGAAATGGTGGAGAACTTGGTTACAAAGCTCGTGGGGAGCTAGTTCCTGAATTTGCTAATGTAGCATTTAGTTTAAACGATCCAAAGAAAGTGTCTAAAATTGTAAAGTCAGAATTTGGTTATCATATCATTCAATTGATTGATAAGAGAGGAGATAGAGTTAATTGTAGACATATCCTCCTAAAACCAGAGATACCTGATAGTCAGTTTGTTACTAGTTGCGCACGTCTTGATTCTATTGCAGGAGATATTCGTAAACACACATTTACCTTTGAAGCTGCTGCTAGAACTCTTTCCGATGATAAAGATACGCGCAACAACAATGGTTTAATGAATTTTTACTCACGTGAGAACAATTCATCCTCAGCTCGTGTTCAATTGAAAGATTTGAATGCGGATATTGCTAAAGTTGTTGATACACTAAAAGTAGGAGAAATATCTAAAGCTTTCACTTATACAAATGATAAAGGACAGAAAGTTTGTGCGATTGTAAAGTTGAAAGAGCGTATTGATGCTCATCGAGCTAATGTTACTGAAGACTTCCAACTCCTTCGTTCAGTTGTTTATGGCAAGAAGTGTCAAGATAAGATAGACGAGTGGATAGAAGATAAAGCACAGAAGACTTATGTGCGTATTATGCCAGGTTGGCGTAATTGTGACTTTAAGTATAAGTGGATGAAGTGACACGAGTCACTATGAAGAGGAAAGGAAAAAAACAAATATGTGTATTAGTCCTAGTTTCAATACTAGGACTTTTGTGGCTTGACGCTTTTGCTGCACGTCCTAAGAAAAGCATAAATGAACGTATCTTTTTAGTTCATGCTGATAACCTACGATATAATGAGTTTGAACAACCTAATGCACAACGATTGAGTGGAAAAGTTCATTTCCGACAGGGGAATATGAATATGTATGCAGATAGTGCTGTGTATTTTCAAGCTGCCAATTCTTTTGAAGCTTTTGGACATGTGCGTATATTGCAAGGCGATACAATGTCCTTGGTTGGTGAACACCTTTATTATGACGGCGAGGCGATGTTGGCACAAATGCGTCGCAACGTTACTTTACGTCATCGTAAGCAAATTCTGATGACTGATAGTTTGAATTTTGATCGGCTTTATGATGTGGGCTATTTCTTTAATGGAGGGCGACTTGTCGATGGGCAAAATGATTTGACTTCAGATTGGGGAGAGTATTATTTAGGTGAACAAAAAGCTTCGTTTAATTTTAATGTAAAATTGAAGAATCCTAAGTTTACCTTAACTACAGATACCTTGCACTATAATGTCCGTACAAAATGGGCTGAAGTTCAAGGACCATCCAATATATATCATGATAAAGACGTGGTATATACAGAGCGAGGGTATTACAATTCAGAAAAAGAAATATATCGTCTGTCTAATAGGTCTAAGCGTGCAGAATTATATCATAATGCGATCACTCATAATGGGCGGATAACTGACTATGAGAGTCGCTTACTTGGAGATTCTCTTGTTTATGGGAAGAATGATAAAATGAAAGTTTTTGGACATGTCTTCTACGAGGATAAAAAGAATAGAGGTCAGTTGATGGGAGACTATGGTGAGTATCATGAAGTTTTTGGGATAGCAATGGCTACGGGACATGCTTTAGCAAAAGAATATTCTCAAGGCAAAGATACGCTCTTTGTTCATGCAGATACTCTTCGCCTTTATTCCTATGATGTAGAGACAAATAAGCCGAAAACAAAAGACACAAAAAATATTTATCGTGTTCTTCACGGATATTTTCATGTTCGCTCTTTCCGTAATGATGTGCAAGCTGTTTGTGATTCTCTTGTCTTTAATTCTCAAAAGAAGTTACTTACACTTTATCG
The DNA here is from genome assembly GCF_057240785.1 of Alloprevotella sp. Classification (NCBI taxonomy): domain Bacteria; kingdom Pseudomonadati; phylum Bacteroidota; class Bacteroidia; order Bacteroidales; family Prevotellaceae; genus Alloprevotella; species Alloprevotella sp. The sequence continues at coordinate 23,374 of NZ_DBHHRH010000026.1, forward strand.
TGATCCGATAGTGTGGAATGACAACCGACAAGTGTTGGGTGAAGAGATTAATGTCTTCACGAACGATTCAACGATAGACAGTATACATGTTGATCGCCAAGCATTACTTGTCGAACAGTTGCAAACGGACTCGGCCATTGTCTATAATCAAATAGCGGGGCAACAAATGCGGAGTTATTTTATAAATGGGCAAATGGATCATAACGAAGTCCAAGGAAATGTTTGCATCGTATATTATCCTCTTGATAAGGATAGTATCTTAGATAATGTAGTCTATGCCGAAACCTCCAAGTTGCGTATGACTTTGGCTAATAAGAAACTGAAGCGCATTTGGGGCCCTGCAACAACAGGAACTGTATATCCCGCTGCACTTGCTCCGTCAGACAAAACGAAGCTGTCAAATTTTGCTTGGTTTGATTATATCCGCCCTCTAAATAAAAATGATTTGTTTACTTGGCGAGGGAAAAAGAAAGGTACTGAATTAAAAATAATGCCACGTCGGGAGCCTCCTTTACAACACTTCTCTAAAGAAAAGGACTTTTCTAAAGAATAGTGTATACTACAAATAAGAAGATAATGAGTGATATTATTCATCTATTGCCAGATACTGTTGCCAACCAAATAGCCGCAGGAGAAGTGATTCAACGTCCTTCCTCTGTTATTAAGGAATTGGTGGAAAATTCTATTGATGCAGGTGCTACTTTGATACAAGTTTATGTGGTAGAGGCTGGAAAAACAAGTATTCAAGTTATTGATAACGGTAAAGGAATGAGCGAAACTGATGCTCGCTTGGCTTTTGAGCGTCATGCGACATCTAAGATTCGGGAGGCATCAGATCTATTTAATCTCTGTACAATGGGATTTCGCGGAGAAGCTTTAGCCTCTATTGTTGCTGTAGCTCAGGTGGAATTGCGTACTCGTCAGAAAGAAAGAGAAATAGGAATATGTCTACAAGTAGAGGGAGGGAAATTTAAAGACGAGCAACCAATTGCTTGTCCTATTGGTGCAAACTTTCTAGTGCGTAATTTATTTTTTAATGTGCCGGCACGCAGGAAGTTCTTAAAATCTAACCAAACAGAACTGAGCAATGTTGTTCAAGAGTTTGAGCGTATAGCTTTGGCTCACCCTGCAGTTTCATTTAAACTTTATTCTAATGGAACTTTGATGCACGACCTTGTCAGTGGTAATTTTCGTCAGAGAATTTCTGGTATTTTTGGGCGTAAGATGGATCAACAATTGATCCCTGTTAATGCTGATACAGAACTGGCAAAAATAACAGGTTTTGTGGGGTGTCCTGAAAGTTCGCGTAAGAAAGGGGCTCGTCAGTATTTCTTTGTTAATGCTCGATATATGCGCCATCCATATTTTTCAAAAGCAGTACAAAGTGCATTTGAGCGTTTGATTCCTGAGAATGAGCAAGTTCCTTATTTTCTAAATTTCGAAGTAGATCCTCATCGGATAGACGTCAATATTCATCCGACAAAGACAGAGATAAAATTCCAAGATGAGCAAGAACTTTGGCAAATTGTATTGGCAGCAGTACGCGATGCTTTAAGCAAGTTTAATGCAGTTCCAACTATTGACTTTGATACCGCTAATCGCCCACAATTACCAGTCTTTGATGAAACAATACCTGTACAGCAACCGCGTGTTCATATAGACCATACCTTTAATCCATTCAAAGAGTCTGTAGCTCGTAAAACTTCATGGGAAGAAGAATATAATCGTGCTTTTGGATTGAATAGTTCTGTTCAAAAACAGCCCTCTTTGTGGGACCAAAAAATAGAACAACCTCAGGCTGTAATAAATGAAGTTTTGTCTGTTACTGAGTTCTCTGGAACGAACTATCTGCAGTTTCGTGGGCGTTACATAGTTGTCAGTGTGAAGTCCGGTCTTATGTTTGTTGATCAGAATCGTGCACATTTTCGAATTCTGTATGATAAATTTCGTCAGCAGTTAAAAGGCCATAAGGGAACTCCACAAGGTATTTTATTTCCTCCTACTCTTCATCTTACACCTATTGAGAAAATCCAATTTAATACAGTTGTCGAAAATTTAAAAGCGCTTGGTTTTGAGTTTTCAAACACAGATGAAGTATATACAATTAAATGTATCCCAGCAGATTCAGCAGGTGTTGATCCAGAGTTTTTAGTACACGAATTGTTAGAGGTTAGTTCTACTGATTCTAGCTCAATTGGAGAGAATATTGCTCATCGTTTGGCATTAGGCTTAGCTCGGAAAAGTGCGATGCCCGTTGGAGAATTACTCGATAAGAATCAAATGGAGAATCTCCTTTCACAGTTGTTTTCCTGTTCCATGCCCAATTATACACCAGATGGACTACCTACACTTTCAATATTGCAAAATGAACAGGTCGATGCTCTCTTCTTATAACGATATCTTGTAAATTAGTCATTTGTTTAGTATTTTATTGATATAAATACCTTACAAATGCTTGTTTTATAGATGAAAAAATGGCGTTTTATGAAAAAAGTACAAATATGTTAGATACATCTATAAAACTTTATCTAACTTTGCACCTAAATAATAGGTGTATCATAACACATAAAGTTTCAGATATTAATGTTTCACTAAAATAAAAATAAGTATGAGAAAGTTAATGATTGCACTTGCTTTCGTAGGTCTTGCTACGTCAAGCATGGCTCAGGACTACAATGTAGTTCCTACCAAAAAGTACAGCGTTGCTACCAATTCTTTTTGGGCAAACTGGTTCATTAGTGTAGGTGGTCAGTATCAGGCTAGCTATTCTTCAGAAGAAGTTAAAGGTTTAAAGTTTGATCCCTTCCAGAAGGCTCGTGGTGAGTTTGGTTTCAATGTCGCTGTTGGTAAATGGTTTACTCCTGGCCTCGGTCTCCGTACGAAGTTTGAAGGTGTTTGGGCTGATCGTGTAATTTCTGAGAACAACCACAAAACGTATAATTATTGGAATATCCACGAGGATGTAATGTTTAATCTCTCTAACATCTTCTGTGGTTATAATGAGAAACGTGTTTGGAACTTTATACCTTATGCAGGTATTGGTGTGGTTCATAGCATGACAGATCATAATTATGATATTTCTTATCAAGCTGGTTTGTTGAACAACTTCCGTCTCTCTAATCACCTTTCTGCTTTCGTTGATGTTTATGCAAATGCATGGGAAGGAACTGTTGACAAGGCAACGAAGTATGGAGTTGTAGACAACTGGGCTAACTATAAGAAGAGTCGCGCTCGTCACTGGGATAAGAACCTCGGTGTTGCTGTCGGTCTTACTTATAACCTGGGTAAGAGCAACTGGGATAAGGTACCCGATGTTGATGCTTTGATGGCAATGAACAAGGAGCAGATGGATGCTCTGAATGCTTCTCTCAAAGAGCAACAGGATGAGAATGCACGTCTTCGCGATATGCTTGCTAACCAGCCTAAGGGTGGTGAAACCATTACGAAAACAGAAGTTCAGACAGTAACAACGGCTCAGTCAGTATTCTTCAACCTTGGTAGTAGCAAGATTGCTAGTCGCAAGGATCTCGTAAATGTTAAGGAACTTGCTGACTACGCTAAGCAAAATAATTCTACAATTGTAGTAACGGGTTATGCAGATAGTAAGACAGGTTCTGCAACTCTCAACCAGAAGCTCTCTCAGAACCGTGCTAATACTGTTGCTGATGAACTTGTTAAGATGGGTGTGAGTCGTAGCAATATCGAAACTGTTGCTGCAGGTGGCGTAAATACGCTTAATCCATTCAGCTACAACCGCCGTGCTACAGTGAAGATCAAGTAATTGCAACATCTAAAGTTCTAATAGGGGCATCTTTATAAGGTGTCCCTTTTTATTTTTTCTGTCTATACTATAAATCACACGTATTTCTCACACGCAAACGGATAGTGTATTGCCTTTTAACCACAATCACTGCTAGTGTCCCAAATCCTAAGCAAATTAAAAACTATGATCTAATGACTTTTAAGCAAAAAGAAATTATAGAAATGTTTGTGTAAGCCCTGTAGCAATATGTTGTTACAATACAGTTAATTTTTCTCATCTAAGATACACTATCTTTAGATATAGAAGGAAATTCTTAGGTTTTTCTCTTCCTATTCTACCTTAGCTTTTGTGCTATATTGATTTTGCTGCCTTTCGAGTTCAATTAATTTGGAATTATTTATTATAAAAACCCCTCAAAAAGATTTATGAATCTCAGTGAGGGGCTTGCTTTTATGCTTTATGCCTATTAGCTCTGCGTCTGCGGATATCTGCTTTCTTTTTTGCTGCACCACTTCCGTGTAAGCCTGTTATATAGGTTTTCTTCTTAGCTTTAGTTTTCACTTTGGCTTCTCCGCTCTTTTTTGAAAGCTTCGAACCTTTAAAGACTATTCCAGTAGTGATGGCTTGTTGAACTTCTTCTTCTCCTACGTGTCTATTCATTTTATTTCATCCTTGTTTAATGATGGAAAAGACGGATACCAGTAAAGGCCATAACAATGCCATATTTATCGCAAGTAGCAATGACATGATCGTCTCTTACGCTGCCACCTGCTTGAGCAACGTAAGCAACACCACTTTTGTGAGCGCGCTCAATGTTGTCTCCAAAGGGGAAGAATGCATCACTGCCTAGACATACTCCAGTGTTCTTTGCAATCCATTCTTTCTTTTCTTCTCGCGTCAACATCTCTGGCTTTTCTGTGAAGAACTTTTGCCATTCTCCATCTTTAAGAACATCTTCCCATTCTTCACTGATGTATATATCAATAGTATTGTCACGGTCTGCTCTCCTTATCTTTTCCACCCAAGGTAGGTTCATCACTTTAGGATGCTGGCGAAGCCACCAAATATCAGCCTTATTTCCTGCTAGTCTTGTACAGTGAATTCGGCTCTGTTGACCTGCACCAATGCCGATTGCTTGTCCATCCTTTACATAGCAGACCGAATTACTCTGTGTGTATTTTAGGATGATTAGTGCAATCTTTAAGTCACGCTTTGCTTCTTCCGATAAATCCTTATTGTTTGTTGGAATATTATCAAAGAGGTTATCACTTGTCAAATCAACTTCGTTGCGTCCTTGCTCGAAAGTGATTCCAAAGACCTGTTTCTGCTCAATAGGCTCAGGTTTGTAGTTTGTGTCGATTTGAATAACGTTGTATGTACCCTTTCTTTTTTCGCGTAGAACCTCTAAAGCCTCTTCTGTATAACTTGGTGCAATGACACCGTCACTCACTTCTCGCTTGATAAGTAGAGCAGTAGCTTTATCGCAGGTATCGCTCAGGGCAATAAAATCACCATAGGATGACATACGGTCAGCACCTCGGGCTCTCGCATAGGCAGAAGCTATTGAAGTTAATTCGAAATCCACATCATCTACCCAGTAGATTTTACGAAGTGTTTCATCTAGTGGTAATCCGATGGCGGCTCCTGCAGGCGAAACGTGTTTGAAACTCGCTGCAGCAGGAAAACCTGTAGCTTCTTTGAGTTCTTTTACAAGTTGCCAGCCATTGAGTGCATCAAGAAAGTTGATGTAGCCAGGTCGACCATTAAGTACTGTAACAGGGAGTTCTCCGTTTTTAATAAAAATACGGGCAGGTTTTTGGTTGGGGTTGCAACCATACTTTAAAGCCAATTCTTGCATAATGAAGATTGAATGATAAATTCGTTGCGAAGTTAGTGAAAAATGTGCGATAATTCTTTTTCAGGAAACAAAAACAAAAGCGGATTCCTCGAAGATGAAATCTTCGGAAATCCGCTATATCTATTTTATTGAAATATTCTTTTATTTCTTCTTTGGGTTGCTCAATTCAACGGTGAAACTCTTGTTATATCCTGTCTGGGTTTTTGCGCGAATCCATAGGACGCGATCCGTTGACATATTTGCACGCTTCACAGCATCATAGAAGTCATCAGTAGAGTTCAAATCCTTATCATTGACGCGCATTAAAATGACACCTTTAGTGATTCCTGCTTCTTTCATTTTACCATCGCGTACGGCTGTTACCATAAGTCCATGGCTGAGTGCCAACTCTTCTTTCTCGCTAGCCGTGAGTTTTCTCAGCGCTATACCTAGCTGCTCATCATCGATATTTTCAACAGCTGTGGTAGTGCCTTGCTGGTTGCGAAGTGTGAGAGATGTTGTTGTATTTCTTTTGTTTCTAAGATATGTTACACTGATTTTATCACCAGGACGATGATTAGCTAAGATTTCGTTTAGTTCTCCAAACTTGGTTACTTTCTTGCCGTCCACAGCTGTAATAACATCTCCCTCTTTGATTCCTGCAGCATGTGCAGCGCCATCGGAAGATACTTCGCCAACGTAAACTCCCTCGGTTGTACCCAGTTCAACTTCTTTTCCTTTTTCTTTTTGTGCATCGATATAGTTGATAACGTCTTGGCCACTAATTCCCATCAAAGCGCGTTGCACTGTTCCAAACTTTCGAAGATCAGCCACTACTTTGTTCATAATGCTTACGGGAATGGCGAAACCATAACCAGAGTAGGAACCTGTTTGCGAATAAATCATATTGTTGATTCCCACAAGTTCTCCGCGTGCGTTGACCAAAGCACCACCAGAGTTTCCTGGGTTGATAGCAGCATCTGTCTGAATGCTTGATTCTACAGCATTTCCTCCTGTAGTTCGAGCTTTGGCACTGACAATACCAGCTGTTACAGTTGAAGTTAAACTAAAGGGATTACCAATAGCAAGAACCCATTCTCCTAAACGAAGGTTGTCCGAATTGCCAATGGTGATAGGCTGTAGGTCTTTTGCTTCGATTTTGATTAATGCTAAGTCAGAATTCTTGTCTGTACCAATGATGCGTGCTTTAAACTCCCGATTATCATTGAGTTTTACAATCATCTCTGTTGCACCTTCCACAACGTGGTTATTTGTTACGATATACCCATCGCTTGTTAGGATAACGCCTGAGCCTGCCCCTTTGCGATCAGGTTCTTTATAGGTTCTTTGTTGAGAATCTCCACCGTTACCACGTCCAAAGAAGTCTCCGAAGAAATCCTCAAAAGGATTAGAATATTGTACAGTCCGTGATGAGCCCTCCACTGTCACTTTTATATAGACCACGGAATTGATCGCTTTTTCTGCGGCATAAGTCAAGTCTGGAAGGTTTTGATAAGTGGCGGGTACAGCATTTGTCTCAGAAATAGCAGTAGTGCCAGTTACTGCTGATTGTGCAGAACCATTGATGGTAGATTTAGCAACCATCGTTGCGGGCCATCCTAATGAAAAGGCCACTGCGGCTAACATAAATCCTTTTTTCATAATTAATTTGTTTATTATATGTTGATTTAGTTATGTGTAATATTCTTTTTTGTTTTTGTTCTTGCAAAAATAAACGTATTTGTTACTGTTGTATTAAAAGATTTTTGAAAAATCATCAAACGGCCTTTTCTTTTAACAAATTTAATTTTTAAGTTGCTGGATTGATGCGTTTAGTGTTGATTTTGATAATTCTTTTCCATTCTTGCTCTATTTTTACTCGTTGTAGTTACTTTATTTATGATATTACTACTTACCCAACGTAAATATTCTTATTGCATTTGAAAATACAATAAGGATGCCAGTTGATACTCTTATTGCGTTTGAAAATGCAATAAGGATATTTGTATGCTTTCTGTATTTTTTAGAAGTCCCAGTGATTTTTTCCCTATGAAGAAATCGTCTATATATTTAGAGAAAAGTAGGCTATCGGCGATAATTAAACGTTGATAGCCTACTTTCTTATAAGTCTATAGAAATTGTATGTCAGAGAATTAGAGCGTGAACTCTTTTGATTGGAGTAATTCTTTTGTTGTCTTTTGTGGTTTATGAATAACGGGAATTTTTACTTTTTCTGTAACTGTTTTTATATGAACGTCTTTGATTTCTTTAGGAGTCCACCATCCTAAGAAAGGAGATGCTTGTTGAGACGGGATATAGGTTCTTGCTATTCCTTCAAATTTGAAAGCGGGGAGTACTATTGTTGTAATCTCATTGGCAGAAATGATATATTCTGCCCAAACTAAACTATTGAATGTTTGTCCTTTATAGTTGCGAAGTCCGAGTGTCTCATCGCGATTAAAGTTGAGTCGGCGAACAGTGGCATTTTTTAGCTTGAGTGTTTGTGTGTTACAGCGTATCTGTTGTAAGTCGGCATCTGAGTAGAGAATTATAGAAACCAACATGCTATCACCCTTGATGAGCGTGGGGGACTCAATAACTGTTCTCGCAAAGAAAATTGGCTTCTTTTGTGCAAATAGGGGGCAGGTATAGATCCAAAGAGCACTCAGGAATAATGCAAGAAGCACAGATTTAGTTGTTCTCATTGTTTGATTGCGTAATAGGATTGATTTGTTCTTTTAAATTTTCGCATTCTTCCAACCAAAGAGCTGCACAAGCATCAGAAGGCATACGCCAATCGCCTCGAGGGCTGAGAGAACAACTTCCTACTTTTGGACCATCGGGGAGACAACTGCGTTTAAATTGCTGGCTGAAGAAACGACGGCAAAATGTTTGTAACCATTTTAGAATGGTTGCATCATCGTAAGTAGATGAGTTTCTATTGCTGCTATTAAACGCCTTTTGTGCTAAATAGAAAACCTTACTTGGCCGGAAGCCATTGCGTAAGAAATGATAAATGAAAAAGTCGTGCAATTCGTATGGACCAACGAGGTCTTCTGTCTTTTGGAGAATCTCTCCGTTAGCAGTTGCTGGAATAAGTTCTGGACTAATGGGGGTATTGACAATATCGAGAAGTGTACTTTTGATATGTTCGTCTTCAACATGTTGTGCCACACAGTTTACAAGATGATAAACTAGCGTTTTAGGAATAGAAGAGTTGACGGCATACATAGACATTTGATCGCCATTGTAAGTTGCCCATCCTAGAGCCAGTTCGCTTAGATCTCCAGTGCCGACTACAAATCCATTCATTTGATTGGCAGCATCCATAAGGATTTGTGTACGTTCGCGTGCTTGGCTGTTTTCGTAAGTAACATCGTGCTTTGCTGGGTCGATTCCTAAGTCTTTAAAATGTACATTGCAGGCATCCTTTATACCGATCTCTCTTATGGTAACACCCAACCCTTTCATCAAGTTAATGGCATTAGTGTAAGTACGGTCTGTAGTACCAAAACCAGGCATAGTGATACCAACGATGCCTTTTCTATTCTTTTTCAATCTGTCGAAGGCATTTACGCAAACGAGTAACGCTAATGTGGAATCTAAGCCTCCGCTAATACCTATAACCACCGTTTCGGCGTGAGTATGGTCGATACGTTTTGCTAAGCCTTCACTTTGGATACTGAGAATTTCCTCGCAGCATTCGTCAATTTTGTCCGCACTAGGGACAAATGGGTGGGATGGAATATTGCGTGTCAGAGTGAAGCGCTCTTTATCAAGAATTGTAGGATTCATCTCAAATTGGAAGTAGGTACCTTTGTCAGATTGCTGCATTAAGTCCTTTACAGAGGCAAACGTGGTATTAACACGGCGTTCTTGTCGAAGACTATCAATATCGATTTCACTGACAATGAGCTGTTCTTGCATAGAGAAGCGTTTGCCTTCTTCTAATATATGTCCATTTTCTGCAATAAAGCCAAGACCACTGAAGACGATATCTTGTGTGCTTTCCCCATAACCACTACCGGCATAGACATAGCCGCTGATGCAGCGTGCGCTCTGATTACTGATAAGTCCTTTTAAATACGCATTTTTCCCTACAAGTTCATTGCTGCTACTTAGATTAAAGATGATTTCTGCACCATGTAAGGAGAGTTTAGAGCTGGGGGGTATCGTAGCCCAAAGGTCTTCACATATTTCTACGCCAAAGGTGAATCGGCCGTTATTGAACAAGAGGTGATCACCACAAGGAATCTGCTGGCCAAAGAAATTGATTTGTTCTTGTCGTCCTAAGCGAGAAGCAGAACTAAACCAACGAGCTTCGTAGAACTCTTTATAGTTAGGAATGTATGTCTTTGGTACAATACCATAAATTTTTCCTCCTTGTATAATGGCAGCACAGTTGAGCAGCATACCGTCATAAGCAAGCGGCAGGCCCACTATGGTTGTGATATTGAGGTTGTGACTGAATTCCATGATTTTTAATAGAGAGGTTTCGGCCTCTTCTAAAAGAATTTGCTGCTGGAAAAGGTCCTGACATGTATAGCCCGTTATAGAGAGTTCGGGGAATACAATAATCTCAACGCCGAGCCCTTCAGCTCGAGCCATCATACCTTCAATTTGTGTTGTATTAAATTTGCAGTCAGCTACTCGTACGCTAGGGACAGCCGCCGCTACTTTGATAAATCCGTACATAAGTAATTTATTGTTTTAAATTCGCAAAGATAATGAAAAACTCATCACTTTAATAGAATGCCTGTGTATATTCGACCTGAGTTTATACCAAGACGGCGTGCTGAGAAGAAAGTATCGTAGTGATTGTAGGTACAAATGTTTGCAACAGAAATATTTTCCATTTTTACACCTGTTGCAACTAGAAGTTTAAAATTTGCTGCCCATAAATCAATATGCCATTTCTCTCGACGTTCTGCAATTTCCGACATCGTAAAGCCTGCAGTAGCAAAAGCATCATATACTTCATCACCGACTTCGAAGGCTTCTTTACTGATACTTGGACCTATAATAGCTTTGAGGTCTTGAGGAAATGAGTTGTAATGCTCTTGCATTTTTTGAATGGTTTTGCAAACTATTTTTCCAACAGTACCTCGCCATCCTGCATGAACTGCACCGATTGCTTGTTTTGTTGTATCGTAGAGGAGGATAGGAACACAGTCGGCTGTTGATATACCAATGCATAATTGCCTCTCATTGGTGATAACAGCATCTATGTCTTCTAGATCTGTATTCTTTGTATGTGATGTAACAGCTTGTACTGCTGTTAGATGAACTTGTCGTGGTACAATGATACGCTCACTAGGAATGTCAAGTAGTAGGCTGAGTCGATTGCGATTTTCTTGCACGTTCTTGAGCCTATCGTTGCAGTAGTGAGATATATTAAAGGAGGAGTAGTTTCCTGTACTTACTCCTCCTTTTCTTGTTGTAGAGAATGCTCGAACTCTATTGTCAAGCGAATACTCAAAAATATCAGTTTCAGTCATCAAGAATTTCTATGTCTTCTAAGTCAAGAATGTCTTCATCTGTTTCTTCCTCAAAGTCGGGTTCCCATTCCTCAAAGTCTTGATCTAAAATACGTACTTCACGATCGCGATGGATGATACTCCCTCCTTCAGAAACAGCTTGTAATTTGTTACTCTCGCTATTGAGTTCTTTCCAAAGGCAATCTTTTAATTCTTGGATTCCTTTGCCCGCAACTGCTGAAATGAATACGACTGGAAGATCTGTGGGCAAATCGACACTCAGCAAATCAATAAGCTCATCGTCTAAGAGGTCGGATTTAGTGATTGCTAAGACTCTGTGCTTATTGAGCATCTGAGGATTAAACTTTTCTAACTCACCTAAGAGTACCTCGTATTCTTTTTTGATATCATCAGAGTCTCCAGGAACCATGAACAGTAAGAGAGAATTACGTTCAATATGACGGAGAAAGCGAAGTCCTAGTCCTTTTCCCTCGGCAGCTCCTTCAATGATACCAGGAATGTCTGCCATAACAAAGCTTTGGTTGTCACGATAGGGGACAATGCCTAGACTCGGTTCCATCGTGGTGAAAGGATAATTGGCAATTTTTGGCTTTGCAGAAGAAACTGAAGAGAGAAGAGTGGATTTACCTGCATTGGGAAAACCAACGAGGCCAACATCTGCTAGTAACTTCAATTCCAGGATAACCATCATCTCTTGCATCGGTTCTCCGGGTTGTGCATAACGTGGTGTTTGATTAGTAGCAGTTCGGAAATGCCAATTGCCTTTTCCGCCACGCCCACCTTTTAGCAGCATCACGACTTGTCCATCTTCTGTAACATCGCAGATATATTTACCTGTTTCAGCATCGTAGGCAACTGTGCCGCAAGGGACATCTATATAGCAGTCTTGCCCATCGGCACCATGCAGGAGAGATTTTCCGCCATTACCACCATGTCCAGCAAAAACATGACGCTCATAACGCAGGTGGAGAAGAGTCCAGTAGTTGTGATTTCCTCTTAAATATATGTTTCCACCGCGTCCTCCATCTCCTCCGTCGGGACCACCATTTGGTTGATACTTCGCACGGTGTAAATGCATCGAGCCGCGTCCTCCTTTTCCAGAACGACAATAAATTTTTACGTAGTCAACGAAGTTGGATTCCATATTTTTTCTTCGAGTGAGACCAAAGAGGTTAGATAAAATTTGAATAAAAAGAAAACGAACTACACATCCTCACTATTGGTGAGGTATTGTGTAATTCGTTTGTGTATAATGATTTTAGAGTTCGTTAATAACTTTACAAAGAGCTGCTTCGATTTCTTCGAGAGAACCAATACCCTTGATAGAATGACAAAGTCCCTCAGAAGTGTACCATTCAATGAGAGGACTTGTTTGATTCTTATAGACATTTAAACGCTTTTGAATTGTTTCTTCGTTATCGTCAGCGCGGCCAGAAGTTTTGCCACGATTGATAAGTCGAGCGATAAGTTCTTCTTCTGGAACATCAAGCTCGAGCATAGCACTAACTTCAGTATTTCTGTCAGCTAACATCTTCTTTAATGCTTCTGCTTGAGGTATGGTACGAGGAAAACCATCAAAGATAATACCATCGCAGGGACATAGACTATCGTATGTACTTGCGAGAATGTCAATCATCAGCGAGTCTGGAATTAACTGACCATTATCAATGTAATTTTTAGCAGTATTTCCCAGCTCTGTGCCTTTTTTTATTTCTCCACGCAAGACATCACCTGTTGAGATGTGTTTAAAACCATATCTCTTAACCAAAAGATCACTTTGAGTCCCCTTGCCTGAGCCTGGAGCACCAAAAATAACTAAATTTTTCATATTTTGAATTATCCTTTTGTGTGTTTCTTCTTATTTGATGGTGTATATTTCTGGTAAGTTTCTACCTTCACCATCATAATCAAGCCCGTAACCTACAATAAAGTCGTTGGGGATTTTGAAGCAGCAATAAGGAATGTCGAGATCTACCTTCAAATTTCCTGGTTTTACTAAGAGTGAGGCTATTTTGATACTGGCTGGATGACGTGCCTGCAACATTGCTAATAATTCCTCCATGGTTTTACCTGAATCAATAATATCCTCAACGATAACAATATGGCGGTCTTCTATGTTCTCATTTAAACCTATAAGTTCTTTTACGATGCCTGTTGATTTTGTTCCTGTATAGGAGGCCAACCGAACAAACGTAATTTCACAATCGGTAGAAATTCCTCGTATTAAATCTGCTGCAAAAACAAAAGCACCATTCAGTACGGCAAGAAATAGCGGTTTTTTGCCGTTAAGGTCTTTACTTATTTGTGCTGCTACTTCTGAGACGCGCTTCTGAATCTCTTCTCGAGAAATTGAAACGGTGAAAGTTTTGTCCTTTACCTGAATAGTTTCCATACTTGTTTTAGAAAATTTGCTGCGAAGGTACAATAAGTATGAAGAAACTCCAAATTACTCTTATTTTTTTATACGGTATTGGGATCTATAAAAAGAGCCCTCCAAGATGAAATGGAGGGCTCTTCGCTTTTTAGAAGTGTTATGCTTCTTCTTCGTTCTGTTTTGAGAACTCTTCAATGAGTTTCTTCTGCAAATCTGTAGGTATTAGTTCATAAGAAGCAAACTTCATAATGAAACTAGCACGACCACCTGTTAAACTACTTAATGTAGTGGCGTAGTTAGACATTTCTTTCAAGGGGACTTTTGCTGATAACTTCTGATAGCCATTTTCATCTACCATACCAATAATCATACCTCGACGACCTTGTAAATCGCTCATTACATCACCCATTGCTTCTACTGGTGTGAAAACTTCAACGTCATAGATGGGTTCAAGAATTTTAGGACCTGCATCGCGAAACGCTTGACTGAAGGCGTTTCGACCAGCTAAAGTGAATGAAATTTCATTGGAATCAACTGGGTGCATTTTTCCGTCAAAAACTACAACTCGAACATCACGGGCATAAGAGCCTGTTAATGGCCCTTGCTCCATTCTGCTCATGATACCTTTAAGAATTGCAGGCATAAATCGAGTATCAATAGCTCCGCCAACAACGCTGTTAATAAATACCAATTTGCCACCCCATTCTAACGGAATTTCTTCTTTACCCTTGATGTTAACACGAATTTCCTGTCCACCAAAGTTGTAGCTTGTGGGATCTGGCATTCCTTCATGATAGGGTTCAACAATTAAGTGTACTTCACCGAATTGTCCTGCACCACCGGACTGTTTTTTATGTCGATAATCTCCTTTTGCAGACTTAGTGATTGTTTCGCGATAAGGAATTTTTTGTTCATAGAATTCAACGGGTATTTTATCGAGATTTTCTAAACGCCACTTAAGTGTACGAAGATGGAATTCTCCTTGTCCTTTGATAAGAGTCTGTCTTAACTCTTTACTTTGTTCAATAACCCATGTTGGGTCTTCAAGACGCATGCGCTGAATGGCTTGCATCATCTTTTCTGTGTCAGATTCATTGACAGCTTTAATGGCTCGTATGTATTTGGGCTCTGGATATTTTATCCAATTGAAACGATTCTCACAATTTGCTCCGTTTAGAGTGTTTCCCGTTCGTACGTCTTTTAGCTTGACTGTACATCCTATGTCGCCAGCTAGCATTTTTTCTACTTTATCGCGTTGAGCTCCTGCGCAAGTAAATATTTGTGCTATGCGTTCTTTTGTGCCTCTGTCTGCATTTGTGAGTTCATCTCCTTCTTTTAGAGTACCACTCATGACTTTAAAGTATTGTACTTCTCCGATATGTGGTTCTACTCCTGTTTTAAAGAAATAAACGCTTGTTGGCCCTTTGGGATCTAATAAGACTTCTTCACCTCTTGTGTTATGTACTGCAGGCATTTCGTCAACGAATGGTACTACATTACCAAGGAATTCCATTAAGCGACCGACCCCCATATTCTTATACGCGCATACACAGAATATAGGGAAAATGCTGCGAGTGACCATTCCTTTGCGAATACCTTCACGCATCTCATCTTCAGTAAGTTGTTCTGTTTCAAAGAATTTTTCCATGAGGTTTTCGTCATTTTCTGCTGCAGCTTCTACTAATGCTTTATGCATTTCTTGTGCTCGTTCCTTTTCCTCTGCAGGAATGTCTTCTATTGTAGGTTGTCCACCTTCTTCTCCCCATGTTAATTTTTTCATGAGAATAACGTCTATCAACGAATTGAAGTCTGGCCCCGTTTTTACAGGGTATTGTACAGGAATAGCTTTTGATCCATAAATACCTTGTAGTTGCTCTACTATATTATTATAATCGCAGAGCTCAGAATCTAATTGGTTGACGAGGAAGATAACAGGCTTCTGAAGTTTGTCTGTGTAGCGGAAGTGGTTTTGCGTACCTACTTCTGGACCGTATTGACCATTTATAAGAAGTATCGCAGTATCTGTGACATTAAGTGCCGTAATAGCCGCACCAACAAAATCATCAGATCCAGGACAATCGATGATATTTAATTTCTTGTTATTTCTTTCTACATGGAATATAGTGGAGAAGACTGAATATCCATAGTCTTGTTCAACAGGAAAATAGTCGCTAACGGTATTTTTCATGGTGATGCGCCCGCGGCGTTTTATGCGACCACTCTCATAGAGCAAAGCTTCAGTTAGTGTGGTCTTACCTGAGCCGTCATTACCTAACAGGGCAATGTTCTTAATGTCGTGAGAATCGTAAACTTTCATAGTGATGGCTTTTTGTTTTATTGAATAGGTATTATGCGGTGTGCCCGCAGTTGTAAATTTGTTTCGGCCGCAAAGTAGTGAGAATTTTGAAGTTGGCAAAATATAAAAACCATGTTGTATAACATATTTTTGACTGTGAAATCTATTTGTATAAATATGAAGTTATACTTTTTTGAAAATTTATTCGCATTATTTGGAGAAACCAGTAAATCTCCCTACATTCGCCAACGAAATAATTGTTTAACTAACATCTAATTATTCAACGGACATGAAGAAATATAATTTTGGTGCGGGCCCTTCAATTCTCCCGCAGGAAGTTATGAAAGCTACTGCTGAAGCATGTGTGGACTTTAATGACATAGGTCTATCTCTGATGGAAATGAGCCATCGTAGTAAAGAATTTCAGGCTGTGATTGATGAGGCTCGAGATCTTATGAAAGAGCTTTTAGGCATTCCTGACGGGTATAGTGTATTATTCCTCGGAGGTGGCGCAAGTCTAGAGTTCTGTATGATCCCATACAACTTTCTCGAAAAAAAAGCAGTTTATGTAAATACAGGTGTATGGGCAACAAAAGCTCTAAAAGAGGCGACGTTGTTTGGAGATGTTGTGGAAGTTGCGTCATCAAAGGATAAAAATTTTACATATTACCCTAAGAATTTTGAGATTCCACGAGATGCGGACTATTTACATGTTACTTCTAATAATACTATTTATGGTACTGAATATCTGAAAGATTTTGAATCTCCCATTCCTCTTATCTGTGATATGTCTAGTGACATTCTTTCTCGTCCAGTAGATGTAAGTAAGTATACGATGATATATGGGGGAGCACAAAAGAACATATCTATGGCAGGCGTAACCTTTGTAATTGTAAAAGATGAAGCTCTTGGTAAGGTTAGTAGAACTATTCCTACAATGCTAGATTATCGTACTCATGTTAAGAAGGGTTCTATGTTTAATACACCTCCTGTGATTCCTATTTATTCAGCTTTGCAAACACTTCGTTGGGTAAAAGCTCAAGGCGGTGTTTTAGAAATGAACCGTCGTGCTCAAGAACGTGCAGACTTACTTTATGCCGAAATTGATCGTAATAAGTGTTTTACGGGAACAGCAGTAAAAGAAGATCGTAGCCGTATGAATATTTGCTTCGTTATGGTAGACGAGTATAAAGAGCTAGAATCCGAATTCCTTGCTTTTGCCCTAGAACGTGGTATTTGGGGAATCAAGGGACACCGTGATGTGGGTGGCTTCCGTGCTTCATGCTATAATGCAATGCCATTAGAAGGTGTTAAGGCTTTAATTGCTTGTATGCAGGATTTTGAAGCAAAGCATTAAAAATAATTACAGAATGACAAGTTGAACAGTTCTTAGTATCTGTTCACTTGTCACTCTCTTATCCTTTACTAACTTTTATTTATTATTGACTATGAAAATTTTAGTTGCAACGCAAAAGCCCTTCGCCTCTGTCGCAGTTGAAGGTATTCGAGAAATTGTAGAAAAGGCAGGATTTGAACTAATTTTGTTAGAAAAATATACAGAAAAGTCAGAGTTACTTGAGGCAGTCAAAGATGCGAATGCAATTATCATTCGTTCTGATAAAATTGATGCTGAAGTCATGGACGCTGCTCCAGAATTGAAGATTATTGTCCGTGCTGGTGCAGGTTTTGACAATGTTGATTTGCAAGCTGCAACGCAACATGGTATTGTTGTAATGAATACTCCTGGACAGAATTCAAATGCTGTTGCAGAACTTGTTTTTGGCCTTCTTCTATTTACTGTTCGTAATCATTATAATGGCAAATCCGGAACGGAATTGATGGGTAAGAAATTAGGACTTTTAGCTTTTGGAAACGTTCCTCAAAATGTGGCTCGTGTGGCTAAAGGATTTGGAATGGAAGTTTATGCTTATGATGCTTATTGTCCGCAAGAAATTTTTGTTCAGCACGGCGTAATACAAGTGAATTCCGCAGAAGAATTATTCCGTATATGTGATGTTGTAAGTCTTCATATTCCTTCTACTCCAGAGACCAAGAATAGTATTAATGCTAAGTTGATTGCTTCCATGAGACCAAATGCAATTCTTGTTAATACAGCTCGTCAAGATGTAATTAATGAATCTGAACTCATTAGTATTTTACAAGAGCGTACAGATTTGCGCTATATTAGTGATCTTCAACTTGCAGCCGATAAGGAGGCTTGCGAAAAACTCGGCGATCGCTACTTTGCAACTCCTAAGAAGATGGGAGCTCAAACTGCAGAGGCTAATATCAATGCAGGGCTTGCAGCTGCAAATCAGATTGTTGATTTTTTCAAAGACGGAGTGACTCGTTTCCAAGTTAATAAGTAAGTATTATACAATGTGTAAGATGAGATATTTAATGAACTCATCTCCTTTTATCCTATCTTTTATCTTTAAAATAATTCATTTCAAAATCTTATGGCAAGAATCAAACCTTTCAAGGGAATTCGTCCTCCCAAAGAATTAGTTGAGCAAATAGAATGTCGTCCTTATGATGTACTAGATTCTGATGAGGCACGTGCCGAAGCTGGCGATAATGAAATGTCGCTTTATCATATTATTAAACCTGAAATCAATTTTCCTGAAGGAACTAGTGAGTATGACTCTCGCGTTTATAAAAGTGGAGCAGAACAATTCTTAAAATTTCAAGCAAAAGGCTGGCTTCTACAAGATAAAAAGGAAAACTACTACCTTTATGCGCAAACAATGAATGGGTATACACAATATGGTTTTGTTGTTTGTTGTCATGTCCAAGATTATCTTAATAATGTAATTAAGAAGCACGAACTAACTCGTCGTGATAAAGAGGAAGATCGAATGAAGCATATCCGCAATACACGTGCAAATATAGAGCCTGTATTCCTTGCTTATAAAGAGCGTCCTATACTTACGGAAATCATAAATCGTTATGCCACTCAAAAGCCTGAGTATGATTTTATTGCTCCTATAGATGGGTTTGGACATCGTTTTTGGCTAATTGAAGACGAGAAAGATATTTTTATGATTACTGCTGAATTTGAGCAGATGGATGCTCTTTATATTGCTGATGGGCATCATAGATCTGCAGCTGCAGCTCTAGTAGGCCAGGAGATAGCTAAGCAGAATCCTAAAAATACAGGTGAGGAAGAATATAATTTCTATATGGCTGTATGTTTCCCTGAAAATCAACTTACAATCCTTGGTTATAATCGTGTTGTTACAGATTTGAATGGACTTACTCCACAGGAGTTTCTTGCAGCACTTGATGCTGACTTTATTGTTGAAGATCTCGGTATTAAAGAATATGCTCCGCAACAATTTCATGAATTCTCTCTTTATTTAGAAGGGCATTGGTATAAGCTTCAGGCTCGTCCTGGTACCTTTGAACCGTCAGATCCTATAGGCGTCCTTGACGTAGATATTTCGTCTAGATTGATTCTTGATAAACTGCTTAATATTACAGATTTACGTGGGGATCATCGTATAGATTTTGTTGGTGGTCTCCGCGGCGTAGGCGAATTGAAGCGTCGTGTAGATAGTGGTGAAATGAAAGCTGCACTTGCTTTATATCCTGTTACGATGCAGCAAATTATTGCTATTGCAGATGCAGGTCGGATTATGCCCCCTAAGGCTACATGGTTTGAGCCAAAACTTCGCAGTGGCCTTATAATTCATAAGCTCGACAACTGACTTTCGTAAATAATTCTACGTTGAGCATATAACTTTCGTGATATATATTATTAATTTTGCAGAGTTAATGTGGTATCACTTAATGAAATAAAGAAGGCAAAGCTTTGATGAACTTTGCCTTCTTTTTATTACATGACTTTATGCCATCTCTTTAACTTCTCTCATATCGATTTCTTCGCCTTTGTCATTATAGAATTGATACTGTAAATAGGCTAGTCCTTCATCGGGAGTGAGTTGTATGCTTGTTTTATATTTAAATTGCCACTTTCGTTTAAGAGAAATTAAACCTTTATTGAGGTAAGCAGCAACATAAGGATGAACGTGTAGTCGGATTCGCTTGAAATGAAGCTGTTGTGATAATTGTCGTATTTTTCCTTCAAGTAAGTCAGTAAAGAGGATGCTTGGCTTTATTTTACCTGAACCTCCACAAGTAGGGCAGATCTCTTCAACATTAGGCTCTTCTATGGGGCGGACGCGTTGTCTCGTAATTTGCATAAGTCCAAATTTAGACAAAGGAAGGATATTATGACGGGCGCGATCGCCCTTCATATTTTCTACCATGCGTTCATATAACTTCTGTCTGTTTTCTGGTTGAGCCATGTCAATAAAGTCAACAACAATAATTCCCCCCATATCACGTAGACGTAATTGGCGGGCAAGTTCATCGGCTGCACCTAAGTTTACATCAAGTGCATTCACTTCTTGTCCTTCAGGAGAACGCGAACGATTACCGCTATTGACATCGACCACATGAAGAGCTTCAGTGTGTTCGATAATTAGATATGCACCATGTTTGTAAGTTACAGTACGACCAAAGGAACTTTTTATCTGTCGAGTAACGGAGAAATTATCAAAAATAGGGACATTTCCTTGATACAATTTTACGATATCTAGGCGCGTAGGAGCAATCATGGAAACATAGGCACGAATATCATCAAAAACTTCTTTATTGTTAATATAGATGTTTTCGTAAGAGGGGTTGAAGAGATCACGAAGCAGAGCCACAGCTCGACTCGTTTCTTCATAGCAAAGGGTTGGTCTATAATTTTGTAAGGCTTGTTGTGGAGATTTTGCTTCAGCTTCTATTTTCTTTTGTGCTTGACGTGCTTTCCGCACCTTGTTGATAGTCTCTTCCCAACGTCGGTGAAGGATTTTGATTTCCAAGTCGAGTTCGCTTGCTCGTTTGCCTTCTGCAACAGTTCGGATTATGACACCAAACCCCTTTGGCTTAATACTGTGAATAAGTTGTTTGAGGCGAGCACGCTCTTGACTACTCTTGATTTTTGAGGAAACGGAGATCTTGTCACTAAAAGGAATTAGGACAAGAAATCTTCCTGGGAAACTAATATCACAACTTACACGAGGGCCTTTTGTAGATATTGGCTCTTTTTGAATTTGAACGAGTACTTCTTGTCCTTGTTTTACAATATTCTGAACGCTTCCTTCCTTTTCAAGATCGCTTTGTCCCAGAGCTTTTGTGATGGAAACGTCTTTTGTTCCATCCCCCAGTAGGCTCATGTATTTATCTAATGAGCGATAGCGAATACCCAAATCTAGATAATGGAGGAATGCATCTCGCTCATATCCGACATTCACGAAACAAGCATTAAGCCCTGGCATGATTTTTTTGACTTTTGCAAGATAGATATTACCCACAGAAAAATGTGCTTCACGTCCTTCTTGTTGATATTCGACGAGGCGCTTATCTTCAAGTAGAGCGATCGAGATTTCTTTGGCGCGAACATCTACTATTACTTCACTTGTCATAATCTTTTGTGAGGTTTAATGTTTTAGTTCGTAGTTTACAAAAAAGAGAATTGAGAAATAGGATGACTCTATGAAGGTGTCTCCATGAAGTTTGAATCCTGTTTCGCAATCCTCAATTAATGAGTCGTCTTTGGAGACTACTTGCTCTTATGACGATTCTTTCTCAGGCGTTTTTTACGCTTGTGTGTAGACATCTTGTGTCTTTTTTTCTTCTTACCGTTTGGCATAATCTTATATTTTTTACCGTTAAAATGTGAATGATCTTATTTTACTAGTTGACTGAATTCTTTCGAGGGTTTGAACGCAGGAATATTGTGTTCAGGAATAATGAGCGTTGTGTTCCGAGTGATGTTTCGTCCCGTCTTCTGTGCACGTTTCTTGAGAATGAAACTACCGAATCCACGGAGATAAACATTTTTCTCTTCAGCGAGAGAATCTTTCACTGTCTCCATAAAGGCTTCAACTATATTGAGAACAGTGCGTTTATCCAATCCTGTTTTTTCAGAAATGGTGTATACTAAATCTGCTTTAGTCATTTTTGCATCAATTGTTTGTTTCTACTTATTTTTAGCGAGTGCAAAGATAGTGCAAAAGGCTTGAAGCACAAAGAAGAAGCTCGAAAATCACGCTTTCGGAATGGGAATTTTCTCAATTCTGCGTGTGTGGCGTCCTCCTTCAAAAGCAGTGTAGAGGAATTCGTCCATGATATTCTTGGCCTCTTCTTCATTGATAAATCTACCTGGCATACACAAAACGTTCGCATCGTTATGCTGCCGGGTGAGATGAGCAATTTCTGGAATCCAAACGAGTGCAGCTCTGATTTTTTGATGCTTATTGAGAGTCATGCTAATACCTTCTCCACTACCGCAGATGGCAATGCCGCGTTTTATTTCTCCCTTTTCAATTGCAGTGGCTAAAGCGTGGGCATAGTCGGGATAGTCGCAGCTTTCTTCTGAGTTTGTCCCAAAATCTTCCCATTCTAATCCTTTTTGTTTTAGATAAGTTTTGACAAATTCTTTTAGTTTGAAGCCTGCATGATCGCAGGCTAGTCCTATTTTTTCTGACATAATTATATGATTTGTATATTATTTTTTTTGAAGAAATTCTTCTGTTTCTGATACTGAGAAATTAAGCTCACGAGCTATTTTATACAAATAAATTTTTTCATTGACACTGATTTTATTACTGATATGAATGATCTCGGTAAGTAGTCTCATTAGTTGAGTGGAGCAAAGAGGGTCGTCCTTAAATTTTCTGAAATCTACTTTGAATACATGTCCTTCACGAAGATTCTCTGCAAAGGATTCCTTTTCTGTATTTATAAGTGTAGTATGCTGTATATAGTGGAAGATAAAATGTTGTTTCTTCTCTTTATTCAGCTCATTCATAGAGCTCATATTAATCAGTGCTTTGACAACGAGGTGCTCAATGTCATCTGTTGGCATCTGCATCTTTGTTTTAGAAGTCTCTGCTCCCAATAAATCGAATTGAGTGTGTAAGGTCTTTTGCAAACGTTGTGCACCAGGATAAAATGTTGCGTAGGTGACGGTTCCTGAAATAATGCCGCCAATAATTGGAATGAATTTTCCAATGGTTTTTGGTACTGAGTTTTTAGAGAGATCAACGCCTATGTGTTGAGCCACTTGTCTGACTAGTGGGTAGTAGATAGAGCGGATAAGAACTTTTTGAGGTACTTTCTTCGATATTTGTATTGTAAGGTCTAAACAAATATCGCGCAGTGCTTTGTTTGCAATCTCAGTCCCCATCATCGTGCCAACGAAGAGGGTAAGCATATCCATCATGTCGTCCGTGACTTGTGGATTTCCTTTTTCATCTGTTTCTCTAAGGTCAGGAAAGCCATATAAGTATGCAAGCTTTTGTGCAAGAACAAAGACGTGGTAATAATATTGTGCTAAATCCGTCGGGATAGATGCCAAGATGGTCGGTCCACCAGGAATTCCCGTTAGAGTTGAAAGTGTTGTAACTGCACGAGTGTGGTATTTTATAAGGCGTGTTGCTAAATTATCAATGACAGAACATTTAATGACTGCGGCAGGACGTAACTCCAGTACTTTACTTATCTTGTCTGGGGGGAGCGCTTCGTTGAGAGTGGAAGAGAGAAACTCTTTACGATCAACGCATACACCAGGGATAGTTAGTGCAGCTTTCATTATTTTATTCCATAAATTTGCTTTTCTCATCATAGCCTTGTTCGATTTCGTTTGTTGCAAAGTTATGCTTTCTAAACTTGAAATACAAATAATTACTTATTTCTTGTCAAGTGCTAATAGCTCATCTCGTATTTGAGCAGCCAAGATAAAATCAAACTTGTGAGCTGCCTCCGTCATCATTTTCTGAAGACGTTCCTTCCGTTGTTCGAGCGGTTCTTCTGCTCCGTAAATAGCATCAGCTTCTGCTGCAATACTTGTGGTATTATTAAAATCTCCTGATAGCGCTTCTCTATAAATGTCTTTCTCCTGCTGTTGTTCTTCTGAAATCTTGGCTAATTCATTCCTACCAATGCTCTTCTTGATTGGAGAAGGTTGGATACCATGTTTTTGATTATATTCTATTTGTTTGGCCCTGCGACGATTTGTTTCATCAATTGTTTGTTGCATAGCTCCTGTAACCTTGTTGGCATACATGATGACACGACCGTTTACATTACGGGCTGCACGTCCAGCTGTCTGTGTGAGGCTTCGAGCATTTCTAAGAAAACCCTCTTTATCTGCATCAAGAATAGCTACAAGAGCAACTTCAGGAAGATCTAGTCCCTCACGCAATAGGTTAACCCCCACTAGAACTTGATACACTCCTCGGCGAAGATCTTCCATGATTCGCACTCGTTCTAGGGTGTCGACATCACTATGTATATAAGCCGTTCTAATACCTACTTCAATGAAATATTCGCTTAATTCTTCTGCCATCTTTTTCGTTAGGGTAGTTACAAGTACACGTTCGTCAAGATGGATACAGGTTCTAATTTCATCCATTAGATCGTCTACGGGGAAATCATTAGAGCGTACCTCTATAGGTGGATCCAGCAGGCCAGTAGGTCGTATTATTTGTTCAACAACAACTCCTTCAGCTTCCTGCAGTTCATAATCTGCAGGTGTAGCTGATATGTAGATTACTTGATTCGCCATATCATGGAATTCATCAAAACTTAGTGGTCGGTTGTCGAGTGCTGCTGGCAAACGAAATCCGTAATTCACTAAGGCTTCTTTTCTGCTACGATCTCCTTCGCGCATGGCTCTAATTTGAGGGACTGTCACATGGCTTTCATCTATGACAATGAGGAAGTCTTTTGGAAAGAAATCCAACAGACAGTAGGGACGAGTTCCTGCTTTTCGACCATCAAAGTACCGGCTATAATTTTCAATACCACTGCAATGTCCCAATTCTCTAATCATTTCTATATCATAGTTCACACGTTCACTCAGTCGTTTTGCCTCTAATGTTTTTCCCATGTTTTCAAAGTTCTCACATTGCAACATGAGATCATCCTGTATCTGTCGGATGGCCAGTTCTTGCGTCTCTTTTGATGTTAAGAAAAGATTTGCAGGATAAATCTTGTATTGATCGAAACTTCCTAAGCGAATTCCACTTTGTGCATCAATTTCTTCGATTGTTTCTATTTCGTCTCCCCAAAATGTTATGCGAAGAATATCATCAGAGTAAGCTAAAAAAATATCGACAGTGTCACCGTTTACACGAAAATCTCCAGCTTTTGGAGCAACATCATTACGGATATATTGTCCGTCTACTAATCTTCGTAATAAGGTGTTGAGTACAAATGCTTTGCCTACTTTTAATTCTATCACATTTTCATAAAATGCTGCGGGATTTCCCATACCATAAATACAACTAACAGAACTAACTACGACAACATCCTTCCTACCGCTAAGCAAAGCTGAAAGAGATGCTAATCGCAACTTATCGATTTCTTCGTTGATCGCTAAGTCTTTCTCAATATATGTGTCAGTCTGAGCAATATAGGCTTCTGGCTGATAATAGTCATAATAAGATACATAATATTCTACTGCATTTTCAGGAAAGAATCCTTTAAATTCGTGATAGAGTTGTGCCGCTAATGTTTTATTGTGACTCAATACCAACGTAGGTTTGTTGAGATTTTTAATAACATTAGCTACTGTAAAAGTCTTTCCCGATCCAGTTACACCTAGAAGGACCTGTGCGCGGGCTCCTTCTCTAGCACAGGTTGTAAGCTGGTGGATAGCCTCAGGCTGATCACCCATTGGCTGATAGGCGGAATGTAATATAAACTCATTCATTATGTTTTTATCCTTAGAACCCACAAAGGTAAGACATCTTTTCTAATTTAATTATAAACTGTCTGCTAGAACGTGTGCAGATATTGAGAGGTAAATGCAACTCAGGCGATGCAATGGGGACAAATGATATTCTTATCATATTTTCTGTCACCATAAGGATATCTTCGATTATCTATATTGCTTTTCTTTATTTTCTTCAGAAGTGTTTTAGCTTTAGAAACTTTACTCTTTGAAGTTTGTCGGTTCTTACTAATAACCCCAATTCGGTTTAAGAAACTCATGAAAGGGAATTTCTTAAACCGAATTGGGGTTAAAATATTCTTGGAAGAGTTTAATCAAGCCGCAAAAACTGCCCTCATCAAAACACGCAAACCATCAATACCTATCGCGCATTAAGCAAAGGCAATTGCAAAGGCGATATAGAAGTGAATGGATATTGCTTTTTAGGTTACGAATATCCAGCAATGCACCCTATACAGACGGATAGGGCTAAGAAAGTGTGGGATATACTAAGTGGAGTTATCGATCATTATATGCCTAGCTATAACGACGGTATTTCGATACCGGGGTATCGTATTCAAAGCATGGCCGACTGCGAAAGGATAATCAAAGAAGATGAGGAGATATGGATGTCGGATAATGATAATTAGAACGAGTGATTGGATTTGGAATGGAGTAAGGACATGCACCTTATCCACGCTTGCAGTAAATTGAACGATATATTAGATTTTTCAATCTTCAATTCATTATGGGTGAGGAAGTTTGAAGTAGAAGTTACGGTAGATATAGACTTAACCGTATAGCCCAAAGTGGTCTTTATAAACAGAACACTTTAGGCTGATGGCACATTTTATAATGGTCGTCAAGAATTGCAGCATTTGAGAATGTTGTTTCTCCATGCTTTATTGTACCGTATGCCTCGTGCGCATGACCAAAAAAGTGGTACTTAGGGCTTATATCCATCACCTTGTTTTTCAACGGAGCATTGCCCCAATGTGTCCCGTTGGATTTGTCTAAAATCATACATGGAGGCTCATGCGTTACAAGGATGTCTATGTCGGTTGGTATCAATTGTTCTGAATGGTTGTAACCTAAGCCATAGAACTTCATCCCTTCTATCTCACAACCTCTATCCTGAAGAAAATGCATGTTGCTGGGCAAACCCTCAATATCAGCTGCTTCCCATAAACAAAGGTCATGATTACCAGTAACAAAAACTTTGTGCTTATATGGCAATTCTATCAGCCAGTTAAGGAAATCGAATACCTCTTGCTCTGTACCCATATCGGTAAAGTCGCCACAATGCACAAGAACATCGGCAGCTGGCAGATTAGCCAGTTGCCGATGACAGTTGTGCGTGTCAGAAATCTGAACAATAGTCATACTCTTAGTCCATTTGTTCTATTCTGCCTATCAACTCATCTAAGACATCTCGAACTTTTCCGTTGTCTAATTTATAATCAATCATTTTCTTCCATCGCTCTCCATTCCATTCCCATTCAGGCGTTGAGCAGATAGTGCTAAAGTACTCTCTTATGTTCTCTTCATCTGTTTTTCTACGGAAGAGTGTAATTGTACATTCTGTAACAGAGCAAACAACATCTATTGCTACATTTCTTTCAGTATTCTCTATTACAACACAATTGCCTATTTGTCCTTGATAATACCAAACCCTCCACTGAGGATATTTCTCATCGAACAATATGTTACCATTCTGCCACGTTGCACCTAATGAATACAATAAGTGGGCATTCTTTACTGCAAATGGCTTGCTCCAAGAGTTTTTGACCAAAATATGGTTTTTGCCATCATTACAAATAGTGTGTTTCGTGTTGCAATACTCAAGCAGATAAGGACAATGCACAAATTCTGCCCAATCTTGCTCTAGTGGGAACTCGTCGCACAATGATTTCAAATAGGTTTCAAGATCTGTTTCTGCGTTCTTTATACAATCATCAAAAAACTTTCTGAACGCTTCCGAGTTCTCCCATATCAGTTGATGCCAATCAGCCCAGCCCCATCCGAAGTTAAATTCATTACCTTGTTTAATTGGGTAGTTTGCCAATGAGCGAGTTAGCAGCGCACGCCTAACAAGATCGATGTTATCTTCGCAATTGCCTTCAAACAATCTATCAAACATATTTAAATAGCCATTGAACGCGTCAAGATGAAAACCGTTCTCAGCAGTAGCCCAGTCGATAAGTGGTTTTATTTCGCCTGCCCAGATGTGATGGCTCTTTATCTCATCTCTATTTTGAGCCTTCCAAAAAGCCTCTTCTATCGCTTCTCTATCACCAATATTCTCCTTCAGGATGGTTAATTTCAGCCTTTCTTCGTCTGTCAGAATGGTTTCAGAGATTTTAAGACACTTCTTGTTTTCTATTAGCTCCAAAACATCTTGATAGCTTTTAACCATCTCGATAGCATCATAAACCAAATCATTGACCGCTTTACCTACATCGCTTTTCCTTGCAATATTGTGCAAGAAATGATACCAACGCAGCAAGTTGCTATCTTTTGCTTCGGTAACATTCCATTGTAGACAGTAGGTCATTAACGGAAGTAATTGGAAGCAATCAAGCTGACTGATGGCTTTCTCACTCTCTTTAGGCGAAAGAAAATCTTTCTTTGGATATTTGGTGTTACCCCATTCATTAAACAGAAATTGTGTAACCTTCCAACACTCATAAACTTTTTTAAAAGCTATCTTCTCGTAAGGAAAGTGAGCTGTCTTTTGCTTCAAAACTTGTTGTAATGTTTCTTTATCAGCGTAAGACATTGTCACCCATCTCAGAAACTCATCAAACCCAGCTTCTGCCGTATCGTTGCCGTTACCTCTATTTTTCCAAAACCATGTTTCTATCTCTTCCCAGTCGATAGCTATTGTAGATGTATGCCCATCGGCATCAGTTCTCGCATATCCCTTATTGATGTCAGCATGAATAACCAATGGTTTCAGATTTTGGGTTGCCGTCAGTGGTTCGCCCGTTGTATTGATTACAACAAAGGTTTCTTCTCCGTTCTTACGGTTGCCCATATCATAATACATAAAGGTGAGTTGTGTAGTGAGGAATTTTCCAAACTCATAACACCATTCGGCTGTCTTATCCCCAAGTATGGTTTCCATCTTTTTCAATGCCCTCAACATACTTTGGATACTTGCATCGTCCTTGTAATCGTTGAAAAACCATTGTGCGCTTTCGATATTCTCTACATACTTTACATTCTCCTTGTCATTCGCTTCTTCGATAAAGAAATGGCAAACTAAATCGCTAAGAAAGTAGAGCGACGACTCGCGAATGGAATATTGCAAGTAAGGTTCTTTATCATCTTTGAGATATTCATAATCAGAGATGAGGAGTTTTCTAAAAGGATTACCCTCTACCTTTTTATTAAGCATTCCTATCAAGAGGTACAAGGTTGTGATGCGTTGCTGTCCATCACAAAGCTGAATATGGCTTTCGAGTGATTCATACCCATATATTAAGCCAAGGTTGAGTTTATTGCGTTGCTCTTGCTCAAATGATTGTATTAGATTGGTTGTAAAATCACTAACCAATTCAATCTTGTTTTTGGTATGCACCTCATCTCCCCAGCAATAATCTCGCTGCAAATCGGGTATGATAATTTTTCCTTCATCAGAGAATAGCTCTGACAAAGTGTAGTTTGTCCCTGTTATAAAGTTTATCTTATTCATCATACTTTTCTTTCAATTCTTGGTAATCGTTTTCGAATTTCTCTATCATTGCCTTCTTATTTTCTGATATGGCTGTTCCGTTCCAACCGCCTCTTTCAGCAAATACACATATTGTGTGTAAAAGATGACGGCTCTTGAACAGTTCTTTTCGGCTTGGGTTGAAGAACATTATTTTTTTTCCTCAAAATCACTGTTGTTAAACATCGAATTTTCATTCTTATAGAGCAGTACCAAGTTGCCGATGCTATGCTCAGTTGTTGTAAGTCCGTCTGCGGTCGTAATATCCTCACGTTTTAGCGTAATATCTTCCTCGCTACATTCTTTATCATCGCCTCTAAACCATTTGCCCTCTTCGTCTTGATGTCCTACTTTCGATTTAGGATAGATATGCTCCAAAGAACGATTGCTCCATATATCAAAAATGAAGACTCTCTCCTGCTTGATGTCTTCATCTATATTCAGCCTAAGCAAGAATTGAAAAGCTTTTTCAGAATTTTGTATATACAGGAAGTCATCGTTCAAAGCTTTCAAAGTATTCTCATATTTCTCGCTAAAGCTTTTTGCATCTTTCTTTATAATTTCATCGTGCGTCATACCCAAGAAAGCAAGCATATAATAATCCTTCAAGGCTTTTTCATCATTTTGCTTATTTACAAAATAATATTGAACAAACTTTCTTCTGCTGTCCTCTCTCATTATCAATAAGATAGCACCTATTTGGTTGTGGGTAACAGGATTGGTAAAAGCATCTTCAAACTGCTTTTGTAATCGTCGAAGCTCATCAAACGCCATCTTTGCATCGTAGGGAGTGCCATTTGGTAGACAAGAATTTCTGAAACTTTCAAAGTTGAGTACTTCTTTTGTCTTCATCGAAAGATAAGTGCTGATGAGCAGTCCCATAGTGTTATCGCACCTAAACAAGCGTTTCACGTCTTCTCTGTTCCACCAGTGTAGCCACTTATCCCATTCACGAGCATAACGACTTCTAAGCATATTTAGTTCCCATTCGTGCGCTATACCGCCTGATTTCTCTTCACTTAATGATGCAAGGCGCAGTATCTCTGCTTTGATTATTTCTTCTTGCTGCATAACAGCCTTATTGCCATTCATCATGGTAAAAACTCTCTTGGCTTGCTCTTCATTGGGAACATTGATGTACAAGAATGTTACTTTCTTGAGTACGAAGGCTAAGAACGCCTCTTTATCTATATCCTGAAGCTTGTCTGCAATGATGCGAAGCGTTTTCTTAAAGAAATAATGGTCTTGATAAGGTTCATTTTCATCAGCCTCAATATCTTCCAAGTTAAGTTCTTTAAGAAACTTGCTCGATGCCTCACGAACCTTGTACATTATATCAAACTTCTCGCTATATCCCAACCATTTCAGTAAAAGATAAAGAAAGGTGGTGCGTTGCTGCCCGTCAATGAGTATGATTTCATCTTCGTACTCCGTAACAGTAACCCCTTGAAGGAATACCTCAAATCTGTTCTCATACCGTTGTATCAAATCATTCATCAGATACTCTACGGCGTTTGTCTTGCTCCTACCTTCCTGTCCCCAGATATAGCCACGCTGATAATCAGGAATGACAAAGGTTTTACCTTTAGAAAGGTATTCTTGTAAAGTAATAGTTGTTTTCATTTTATCATCAAGTTTTATCTACCTTGCAGACCCCCAAAGTGCTTTTTAAACACAGCACATATAGTGTATCTATAACTTTAATAATTAGATTTTTACGTTAGTGCTACAAATATAATAAAAATGCTTCATTAGCCTAAATCTCATTTAATCTTCTATTTTCAGATAGAGCTTAAAAACCCTAATTCGGTTTAAGAAGCACTCTTTCATGAGTTTCTTAAACCGCACACGCATCCTTTCGGCCTTGAGCTAAAACCGAA
>NZ_DBHHRH010000027.1:0-2394 GCF_057240785.1 Alloprevotella sp.
GTCCAAAGTGTAAAACTTTGAAATATTTTTAATGGATAAAATGGACATTCTTTCCTCCTTGTTTAAAACTGTTATCGTCATATACCGTACTGATAGAAAATTCTTCAAGTTGCATCAGCACCGATTGATCCTATGGGCCTACTAGCTTAGAATTTTCTCTATATTGAATAGTTTGCTTCTGGATGTATATCAAGTAAAATTCATTGTAACAAAAAAGCGACATTCCCTATAACAGAAATGTCACTCCTATAAACTCTTTAACGATATCTTTCTAGATCCTCGGCCCATTCATTATCTAAACTAACGAGTAACTTCTCATTGCCAAACATCCTTGCCATCATTTTTGCTTCTTCATACTTTTGTTTGGCTGTTTCATAATCTGTCTGAATATAATATTTCCATTCGACCATCAAGACAATCGGTTGCTTTTGAAAATCTCGTGTTTTTTCAGAAATCCAATTAAGTTTTTCCACAGCTAACTTAAATAACTCTAAATCATTCAATAATTCACAACTTCCCAGCCCTGCAAATAACACATCACGAACAAGAAATAAATCGTCTGTACCACTATTTTCTACGTTATTACACACTTTTTGAAACATTAATTGAAGTTTCTGCTGTTCGCTAATAGATAACTGTCCTTTTTTTATATTTTCTAAATAACTACACAAAAAATACAATCTAATTTTTAAAAGATCTGAAAAGGAAAACTCTCTTTGATTCCATAGTTCCTCAAAAGATTCATCTAAAAGCGCTATTCCATACTGTTCATTATCCGTCGCTCTCACTTCATCTATTGCTTGAAGACAATCCACTATCATCTTCTCATCACGTGGCAAATCATCGTAAAAATTCTCAAAAATCTCATCGAAATATTCTTCCTTCTGCTCCTGCAACTCCTTGTCTCCATAGTCAGGATGATGAAGAAGAAAGTATTTTAATTCTTGGTAACGCTTGGGTAATTCCTTATAGTCTGGCATCAAGACGTAGGATGGAATTTCTAATCGTTCTGCAATATATTCTAGTGTTTTTATCGTCGGGCGAAATTCTCCTTTTTCTATCCGCACCAACTGACGCACTGATAATTCAGACTCATCCCCGCAAAAAACTGGACGACTAAGTCCTTTCTCCTCTCTAAGGATTCGTACCTTTTCCCCTAGCTCATTCATCTCTTACATTTCTCCCTCGCATGATTATAAAAGATTTGATTTTCAAATAAATATATGCGATGATTATACCATTTTTCAAATAGAATTACAAAAAAGAGACAGGATTTCTCCTGCCTCTAGGCTGATAACAATTATTTACGGCGTCCTGGTCTTTCTTTGTAGCCATAGTAAGAATCTTCGATGATTTCTTGCATATGGTCAACCATTGGAAGGCGTGGATTTGCAGGCGAACATTGATCTTCATAAGCAAGGAAGGCCAATTCACGAGAATGTTCTTTCCATTCTTTTTCATCAATTCCTTGTGCTTTGAAGTTCATTTGGATACCTACGCGCTCACCAAGTTCGTAGACAGCTTTTGCGTAAGATTCCACACCTTCTTCTGGAGTAGAAGCTGGAAGGCCAAGCATGCGTGCGATATCTTGGTATTTTTCATCTGCACGGTAATAGTTGTACTTAGGCCATGTTGCTGTCTTAGCTGGACGTGTACCGTTGTAGCGGATGACGTATGGAAGCAAGATTGCATTTGTACGACCGTGGATTGTGTGGAATTGCGCACCAATCTTATGGGCCATTGAGTGAGAAATACCTAGGAAGGCATTGGCAAAGGCCATACCAGCGATTGTTGAAGCGTTATGCATTTTCTCACGTGAGTGGAAGTCTGCATTCTTAACTGAACTTTCAAGGTTTTCGAATACAAGTTTGATTGCTTGAAGAGCAAGACCATCAGTGTAGTCGCTAGCCATTTGTGATACGTAAGCTTCAGTCGCGTGGGTCAATACGTCCATACCAGTATCAGCAGCAACAAATCCAGGAACTGTCAATACCAAGGCAGGGTCTACGATTGCCACAGTTGGTGTCAATGAGTAGTCAGCGATTGGGTATTTACGGTTATTTGCTTTATCAGAGATAACGGCAAATGGTGTTACTTCAGATCCTGTACCAGATGTTGTTGGGATTGCGATGAATTTAGTCTTCTTACCAAGCAATGGGAATTTGAAGGCACGTTTACGGATATCCATGAATTTTTGAACAAGGTCACGGAAGTCCACTTCTGGTTGTTCGTAGAAGAGCCACATTACTTTAGCAGCATCCATTGGAGATCCACCACCGAGAGCGATGATTGTATCTGGTTTGAAGGCACGCATAATCTCAGTACCACGGTTTACAGTTGTGATATCTGGATCTGGTTCTACATCAGCAAAGATTTGGTAAACAACCTTATTGC
>NZ_DBHHRH010000028.1:0-12345 GCF_057240785.1 Alloprevotella sp.
TGCATGGATATAATATTTTAGGCATAGTCAGCGATGGCTTAAAAGGGCTTCGTCAAGAGTTTTACCAATACAGATTCCAACATTGCCAGTTCCACCAGGTTATGACAGTAAAGACGAAGCTTACATTGCATCCCAAGTTGCAAGCCTCACAAGAGTTACTTGCTATAGCTAAAATACTTTGCCATACAGACAAAGATTCTTTTATCGGAGCTCTAACTGCATGGTATGAGAAATGGAAGGAGTTTATAAATGAAAGAGCAAAGGGAACAGACGGCAAGACACATTATGTACATAAGAACACAAGAAGCGCATATATGAGCTTAAAGAGGAATATGCCGTGGTTATGGACATTCTATGATTTCCCCGAATTGCATATGCCAAATACAAATAATGAATTAGAAGCACTCAACTCTACTTTGAAGGCAAAACTAGACCTGCATAAGGGGATTAGCAAAGAAAGGAGAAAAGTATTCATTCAAGACTTTTTAAAGGCTCATTCCCCGTATAGATAAAGGGGATACAAGCAGTTTCAGGTCTCTTTTTGGCATATAAGAGAAAAAGAAACCCATTTTAGGTCTCTTTTTGTCACTTATGCCCAAAAATTCTTTCTCTCTAGAGCATTTCCAGAGAGAAAGAAAAAATAGCTTTACATCCTTTTTGAACATCCCCAAACCTGTTTCCGATGGCAGGAAAAATAGATAATGTTCCTGTATGAAAATGGTAGATAAGATACTGCCAACGATACAGGTCAACTAATTCTTTGGAACAAGAGGTTTCACTTCGTTAGCTTTAGCTGTCTGTTTCAAATTAGTATAGCAGAGGTATAGGCCTTGTGCCCAAAGTTCAGGCTTTTCTGGAGCCAACTGACGTGCTCTCTCCAAGTAAGGAAGTGCATTCTTGTAATAAGGGTTGATCTGCGTATTGACAATGTTATTATATTTCGTCGCAGAAGCATTATCATTACCTCGTGGTAGATGGAAGTAGTTAGCATTTATTTTATCCTGTACATCCTGAATCCAACAAACGCCCATATTTGTATTGGCCTCAACATAATCAGGATCCAATTCAATCGCCTTTGCAAAAGCTTCTCGAGCAGACTTATAGTTATACGGTGTCATATTCATTTCCAAACAACCTTTGATATAATAAGAGGTCTTATCTGAACCCTTCTGCTTAATCAACTCATCAGCCATTTGGATTGCTTCTGCACGATTTTGACGACGCATATAGTAAGTAATCAAATCACCCATAAAACCTTCACCTGCCGTTGCAGCAACAGCATCACGCAGTGTTTTTGCGTAATTAATAGTATCCTTAAGCATAAGGAAGGAATTTGACTTCATCACATAAGCATCATGGATATTCTGCTTGTCGAGTTCGGCATCTTTCAGTGCTAAGTCTGCACTACGAATAACTGCGTCGTAGTTTTTCAAGTTGTAATTCAACAAACTAACATTAAAAGCAGCTTGAGAGTATTCATGAATACCCGCTTTATAAATAGAATCTGTTTCCTGTTGAGAGAAGATAGGATTCTTAGGCATATTGATGTATTTTTCAAAGTATTTCAAAGATTCTTCATTCTTTCCTCCTTGTGCCTTGAAAATGCCAGCATAATTGAAATAATTCAACATCTGGTTCAGATTCATTTTATTCAATATCTCGAACTCTGGCTTTACTCGGCCTTTTGCATCGGGCTTTATATCTGCTAAATGACTATTAGTAAAGGCATCTACAGCCTTATCCAAATAGTTGCAGAAAGCAATAGTATCAAAAGGAACTTCTTTAGCTGCTTTTGTAAGTTCATTGTTGAACAAACTTGCATAAGCTAATCCCATATCTCTATAGATTTCGGCAAACTTTGTTGTCTTCGGATTGGCAATAGCTTGTTCACACACTTCTGCTGCCTGAGCATAGTCTTTCTTGTCGCGCATCAAAGCTTGAGCCTTGAAGTGAGCACTGTTCTGTGCAAGGCCTGAGCCCGCGATAGCCATCAGTGCAATTGATAACATGATACGTTTCATAGATTTTTTTATTAATGTTAATATATATGGTTATTCTCTCGTGTTTATTGGCTGACTATTTTCTAGATTTTCTGAATTTTCATCAATGTCTTCTTCATCCTCTTCCGTGGAAGTAGGACACTTACAAACACTAGAAATTATATCACCTCTCTTTTTGAGATCGATGAGTTTTACACCTTGCGTAGCACGACTCATTACGCGCACTTCTGAAGTTTTCAGGCGAATGACAATACCACTCTTGTTGATAATCATCAAGTCGTCATCATCTGTAACGCTCTTGATGGCAGCAACCTTGCCTGTCTTCTCCGTTATTTGGAGAGTTTTCACCCCCTTACCTCCACGGTTTGTTTTGCGATAGTCTTCAATGGGACTCTTCTTACCAAATCCTTTCTCGCTGACAACCATAATGGTTTCTTTCTCAGAATTGTTCACACAAACCATACCTACTACTTCATCGTCTTCTCCATCAAGCGTAATACCGCGGACACCTGTTGCAGTACGTCCCATAACACGAACGGAATCTTCATTGAAGCGAATGGCACGACCATTTCTGTTTGCGATAACAAGTTCGTCAGTTCCATTAGTAAGAACAGCACTCACTACGCGATCATCCTCACGAATGTTGATGGCAATAACACCATTTGCACGTGGGCGACTATAATCGGACAACGATGTCTTCTTTATCGTACCATTCTTCGTACAGAATACAACATAGTGGCTATTGCAGAACTCTGCATCTGAGAGTTTCTTCACATAAAGGCAAGCGTTGATAGCATCATCCTTTTCGATATTGAGCATATTCTGAATTGCACGGCCTTTCGCATTCTTTGTTCCTTCTGGAAGTTCGTAAGCCTTCAACCAAT
The DNA here is from genome assembly GCF_057240785.1 of Alloprevotella sp. Classification (NCBI taxonomy): domain Bacteria; kingdom Pseudomonadati; phylum Bacteroidota; class Bacteroidia; order Bacteroidales; family Prevotellaceae; genus Alloprevotella; species Alloprevotella sp. Next base: position 2,885 of record NZ_DBHHRH010000028.1, read on the forward strand.
AGCAGCGACCGCATGCTGTGAAGAAGAGCAAGGTATCGTGCATCATTGCTGGATAAATATATTCTATAAAATCAGAATCACGCGTAGTACCACCTCGACTACCAACACCACCACGTGCTTGCGCACGGAATTCATCAAGATTCGTACGCTTTATATATCCTAGATGAGAAATTGTGATAACAATTTCATCATTGGCATAGAAATCCTCTGGATTAAATTCTTCTGCGCTCAGCTTGATTTCTGTGCGGCGATCATCGCCGTATTTTTCTTTAACTTCAAAGAGTTCGTCCTTCATCACCTTGCGACAGAGCGTATCGTTTGTAAGAATCTGATTGAAGTAATCAATCTTACGTTCCAATTCTGCATATTCTGCATGAAGTTTCTCTTGTTGCAAACCTGTCAACTGGGCCAAACGCATGTCCACAATAGCCTTTGCTTGAATATCGTCAAGTTCAAAACGATTCTTTAAAGCTTCAATAGCTTCTGAAGGAGTTTTACTTGAGCGAATCAGATGAACCACTTCATCGATATTGTCGCTAGCAATAATTAGACCCTCAAGAATATGCGCACGTTCTTGAGCTTTACGCAAATCATATTGTGTGCGACGAATTACGACATCATGACGATGATCAACAAAAACAGCGATGCAATCTTTCAGAGTTAAGACTTTTGGACGTCCATGAACCAAGCCAATGCAATTAACCGCGAAACCGCTCTGTAAAGCAGTCATCTTAAATAGTTTATTCAAAACAACATTGGCATTGGCATCACGCTTCACATCAATGACGATTCGCATACCTTCACGGTCAGATTCGTCATTCACATTGGAAATACCATCAATCTTCTTATCATTAACAAGATTGGCTATATCGCGAATAAGCTCAGCTTTATTAACACCATAAGGAATTTCGCTAACAACGATAGTGTCGTGCTGAGGACCATTTTCTATATCCGTTTTTGCACGTAAGACGATACGTCCTTTACCTGTTTGGTAGGCAGAACGAACACCTTGCAGCCCCATAATAAATGCTCCAGTTGGAAAGTCAGGTGCTTTAATATGCTGCATCAAACCTTCTACGTCAATGTCTGGATTGTCTATATAAGCTATTGCGCCATCAATAACCTCTCCTAGGTTATGAGTTGGAACATTAGTCGCCATACCAACGGCAATACCTGTGGCACCATTGACAAGGAAGTTAGGAATACGCGTTGGTAGAACAGTTGGCTCCTTCAATGTATCATCGAAGTTATTCATCATATCAACAGTCTCCTTGTCCAAATCCTGCATCATCATCTCGCCGAGAACACTTAAGCGAGCTTCGGTATAACGCATAGCAGCAGGAGAGTCACCATCAATAGAACCAAAGTTCCCTTGACCATCAATTAAGGGATAGCGTAGATTCCAGTTCTGAGCCATACGACAGAGCGCACCATAAACACTACTATCGCCATGAGGATGGTACTTACCTAAAACTTCACCTACTGTACGTGCTGATTTTTTATAGGCCTTGTCATGCGTATTTCCCAAGCCCATCATACCATATAGGATACGACGTTGAACAGGTTTAAAGCCATCACGCACATCTGGCAGTGCACGGGAAACAATCACTGACATAGAATAGTCGATATAAGACTGTCGCATCTCTTTTTCAATATCGACTTTTAAAATTCTGTCTTGATCTATCATTTATCTTTAATTAGTTATTCTCCTTATTGTGGCAAAGTTACGAATTAAAATCTCACAAGTACATTTTATGAAGCATATAATACACCTTTTTTGAAACAAACCACCTTTTAAAGCGTTTTAAGCGATACAACGAGGTGTATCGATATTATTATAAAACGCATTAATCTCTTCTTAAGCGCAATAATTCAGAAAAACATCTTCAATCTAATCTCTCTTATATATAATTAAAGCAGTCCATTCATTATCTTGGAAATTCCTCAATCTCATTAGAAATGAATGACTGCTTATTATATCAAGTATATGGTAATAAGAATAATTCATATGCTCGTACCTAGTATAATAGTACAGCCATTTTCCTTCCCCCAAAAATACTCTCTCTGCTAAAAAACAGTATGTCCTCATCGTGAAGAGCATACTGTTATTAGGTCTGTTATGGTATTGTCCGACACCAACTCCACAATCTTTCCTTTGATAGTATGCCCTGTTACTTATCAGTCCAGATTCAACGCTACTGATATAAGAGTTGAGGCTCTGTATGATAGACTGACATTTCTTTTATTCAAGGAGAAGTAAGTTACTCATCCTTAGGGCTAGATGCTTTGATTATATCCTTTATACCTTGCACTAAATTTGAAAAGAAATGCCAAACACTCATACAAAGAGCACGAAGAAGATGTAAACTTTTAAAAGTTATAAAATATAAACCATGAAAAGCGTTGGAAAATACTAAATTAATAATTTTTTGATTTAGAAGGTTTTCGTAAGACAAAGTAAATCCTAATTTGTATTCAAGCTTACGATATACCCAAATCCAAACTAAAGGAGCGCAAATACCTACGAGGAGATAAATAAGCCAAAAAAAATCATGTCCACTTCCTTCTATCACAATAGGATGTCCTCCTATCATCTTCCAAGGAAGATGATAGATTACAACTTTAGAGATACTTACCAATTTGAATGCTAAGAGATGAAATGCAAAAATATACAACGTATTATCTCCGATATAAATCAGTAGTTGCTTTAATATATTTTCTTGTTTTTGTAACCAAATGCTAAAGAAATAGAGTAACAGAAATCCAGCAAATCCAGTAAATGGTAGCGAAATACTCCCCCAAAAATCAGGCCGATAAGTCATACTTGAAGGGAAAAATATAGAGCCAAAAATCAGTAAGAGAAATGATGGTAAACAGATCTTTAGGATTGTGCCAAATCGCTCTTTCTGAATCTTATTAAACAGCTTGTTATCAATTATTTGTCGAAATATATAGCCGATAGCCATAAAGCAAACTACCATTATCTCACGATATCCTCCCTGACTAATTCCTGTGATTTTTAGATTAGCAAGAATAAGCCATGTAGACATAAGCAAACTTATAACAAGAATTGTTCCAGCAATAAAAAGCTTAGAAGGCTCTTTCCCATTTTTAATCAAAAGCCACACACAAATCTTATAGAGTATTAAAAAAGCAATGCTACCTATAAAAAGAGCTCTGAAAAACCAAAAAGCACCAGCTAAAAATTCATCATATCCTGACATATTGAAGACTATACTCCACAGACGTTGAGAAAACTGACAGAAATTGTATGGATGAGTTACTCCCCCACCAGCATTCCCATATTGCTCGTTAAGAATTCCTAGATAGAACCATAAATTGTGGAATACAAGAAAAAAAATAGACCAGCGTACAAAAGGGAAATATAAACCTTTAATACGATTTGCTATATACGTTTTCTCATCATTGAGATATTTGGCATTAAAGAAATATCCAGCACAGATAAGAAAGACAGGGACATGAAATTGGAAAACAATATTTAAGAGCCACGAGGGTCCCCCTGAATGAGATAATACGACACAAATAATTGCTAATGCTTTACATATTGAAAAGGTCGCATTTCTAACGGGCTTAGCTTGTAAGTCATTTGTAGATGAGATTGGTACTTCTTTCATTGCCATTTTAGGTTCTTCTTGTTCATAAAATCGACTACTATTGTCTGTGTCGTTATAGTTTAAAGAATCCATTTCTATTCTGCAATTAAATCATTATAAAAAGAAAATTACACAAACGGGGTAAGCCATTGCCAAAACCATGCAGCAAATCGTCGGGAAGGCTTAAACTTTTCCTTCCAAGTCTTAGGAGTTAATAGCCAACATTTCTCATCTCTGTCTTTATTGAATATCGTTTGCAATACTTTCGTTGTAGGCTTGTCATCAATTAAAAGATTACATTCATAATCAAATGAAAGACTGCGACTATCTAAATTTGCTGAGCCGATAAAAGAATAAACACTATCTACCATCATTATCTTACTATGATGAAAACCACCTTCAAAAAAATAAACCTTAACTCCTTTCTTCATAAGCAGATGAGCATTATGCTCTACAATGCGTGGAGTTATGGGAATATCACTTTTAGCTGAAACTATTACTTGAACATCCACTCCTCGCTTTATCGCTTGACAGAGTGCACGTCGTATATGGTGACAAAGCGTAAAATAAGGATTTATTATTTGTATTTGCATTGTTGCTCTATTGATAAGCTGCAAGAAAGTGGCATGTATAGGTTTTTTGGGAGATCTTGGCCCTTGATTAACTACTGCAATACGTTTCTTACCTGCAGAACTACACGTATCAGGTGTTAAGTTAGAAAACTCTTTTGTGGCATCACGATATCCCGGATAGTATTCGGCGCCACGAATATTTTGCTGAGTCCAAATATTCCAAAAATCTAAAAAAGCCTTTTGCAATTGTCCTACGGCTTCACCCTCTACACGAGCATGAATGTCATGCCAACTACCAAATTCTGATTTACCTTTAATATAATAGTCTGCAACATTCATACCCCCTGTATATGCAACGACTCCATCTATTACTACTATTTTTCGATGATCTCGCGGTATGATATGATTCACATACGGAAATCTTAATGGATCAAATTCATAAATTTCAATACCACGATTATGCAATGAATCCAAATGTTTACGTTTCAAAGGTCTATTATTAGATGCATTGCCAAAACCATCAAAAATAGCTCTTACTTTCACCCCATCTTTCACCTTTTGTTCCAACAGTGAAAAGAGTTCGGTAGAAATAGAATCATTTCTAAAATTAAAATATTCAAGATGAATACTTTTCTTTGCCTGTTGAATCGCGGCAAAAAGATCCGAAAATTTCTCTTGTCCACTCTTAAATATAACAATCCTATTGTTTGTCGTGAAAAGAAGTGAATCCGTTTGTGCTGCCCATGATATAGAAGGAAGTACAAAGATTAAAGACAATAATAGGATGTGTTTAAATCGGCTTTGACACATCCCTAATTGTGAAAAGATTTCGTTATTATTACTTATTTTCTTATCCTTGTTGCATTTACACATTTGCTATTCTTAATCAACGTATTTAGAAAAATATACGAATATAATTATTTACAACCACCTAAAGTTGCGTCCTAAACGTATCAACAATACCTAATAAATGATTCTCAGAATCCACAACTAGAACACAATGAATTTTATTTTCTTGCAAGATTTCTTCTATTTGCATAATCTTAGTATCTGCACCGACAGTCTTTGGTGAGCGGGTCATAAAGTCTGCCACAGTTTTTTGGAAAAAACTATCTTGAGAGGACTGAATAGCACGTCGTACATCGCCATCAGTAATAATTCCGACAACTTTGCCTTCCTCCTCTGCAACACAAAGTCCTAGGCGTCCATTACTTACATGTATCACAGCTTCTCCCATTTTCATAGACGGAGGTATGACTGGTAAATCTTCTGTGCGCATCACATCCCTTGCTCGTGTAAGTAGTCGACGTCCCAAAGAACCGCCGGGATGAAAATGAGCAAAATCAGATGCCTGAAAATCACGAGCATCCATAAGAGCACAAGCCAAAGCATCTCCCATTGCAAGTTGTGCTGTTGTAGACGAAGTTGGAGCTAAACCCAAGGGGCCTGTTTCTTTTTTTACACTACAATTCAAATGAACCGTTGAATACTCAGCTAGCTGTGAACGAGGATTACCTGACATCCCTATTACAGGTATCTTCATCTCAAGAAGAAAAGGTAGAAAACGTAATAGTTCGTCTGTTTGCCCTGAATTAGAAATCGCTAATACTACATCAGCTGCAGTAATTACACCTAAATCTCCATGAAAAACATCAAGGGGATTAACAAAAAAACTAGGAGTTCCCGTAGAAGATAGTGTTGCAGCAATTTTTGCTCCTATATGTCCACTCTTTCCAACGCCTGTAACAATCAATTTTCCTTGACAATCTAAGACAAGTCGAATAGCTTTGTCAAAATCTCCATTGATATAGGGGATTAAATCCTTTATAGCTTCTGACTCTTCTCTAAGGCATTGAATCGCTACATCTATATACTTACTCATAAGATAACTACTTACTTAATTCTACGATAAGATTTTCTAAATCATTAAGAGGGAGCATATTAGGTCCATCACTAAGGGCTGCATCCGGTTGTGGATGTGTTTCAAAAAAATAGCCATCTACACCGAAGGCCTTAGCTGCATATGCCATCATTGGTACAAACTGTCTATCACCTATCGTTTTCCCTTCTCCTGCTCCAGGTCGTTGAACACTATGTGTACAATCCATAATAACACGATCTGCCCATTGAGCCATTAAAGGGATGTTTCTGAAGTCTACAACCAAATTGTTATAGCCAAAGGCATTTCCTCTTTCCGTTAGCCATACTTCTTTAGCTCCAGATTCACGACATTTCTCAACAGGGTATTTCATATCACTACCTGAAAGGAACTGTGCTTTTTTGATATTAATAATGCATCCTGTTTGAGACGCTGCTACCAATAAATCTGTCTGACGGCAAAGGAATGCAGGTATTTGTAAAACATCGACAACTTCTCCAGCTACCTTAGCCTGATAACTTTCATGAATATCTGTCGTAATCCTTAGGCTATGATGCAATTTTATATCTGCTAACATCTGAAGTCCTTTCTCTAGCCCTGGACCTCTAAACGATGATAGGGAAGTGCGATTAGCCTTGTCAAAAGAAGCTTTGAAAATTATATCTATCCCGTGAATATCACGAATTCGAACAATTTCCTGCGCAACTTGTTCAAGCAACTCTGCCGATTCTATAACACAAGGGCCCGATATATATATAGGAGAGTTCTTCTTTCCTGCCATTTTAGTTATCTTTATTTTGCTACAAAGTTAGTATTTATCTATGGAATAAGGAAATCACTTTTCTTCTTGGATTAGACATTCTAAAGAAAATTAAAAAATATTACGTAAATTCGCAGTCATAACATCTAACTATATTGCGCATGATAAAAAATATTCTAACAGCTTTCTTTTTTACGCTGTCCGTGCTTCCTTCCATGGGACAAATAAACATTATCCCACGCCCTGCTATCATTGAGAAGGGAAGTGGTAGTTTTCAACTTTCTCCTCAAACAGTTATCCTTTCAAAGGGAAAGGGAAAAAGTGCAGATAAAGTTGCTCAAGCCTTTATAGATAAACTACAACGATCTACAGGTATTCGTTTAAAAAGTTCTCATAAAGCGGTGACATCTTCTATCCTTTTTACTATTGACCCAACAATAAAAGGAAACGAATCCTATCGCTTAGAGGTTACTCCTCAGCAAGTAAAACTTTCAGCCTCTTCAGAAAGTGGCCTCTTTTGGGCTTATCAATCTTTACTTCAATTACTTCCTCCTTTTGTGGAAGCGACCAATGCACGTACTCCTAGCTGGCCACTTGAGATACCCATGGTTAGAATTGAAGATCAACCCCGTTTCTCTTGGCGTGGAATCTTGGTTGATGTTAGTCGTCACTTTATGCCTGTTGCTGCAATCAAAAAGCAACTTGACGTAATGGCTTCATTAAAGTTAAACCGCTTTCATTGGCATTTAACTGATGACCAGGGATGGCGCATTGAAATTAAGCGCTATCCTAAACTTACAGACATAGGAGCCTGGAGAATGGATGCAGAAGGAAATAAATATGGAGGCTTCTATACCCAGCAAGAAATTCGTGATATTGTAGCCTATGCTGCCGCGCGACAGATAGAAGTGATTCCTGAATTAGAGATTCCAGGTCACGAACTGGCAGCTATTGCGGCTTATCCTGATTTGTCCTGCAAAAGAAAAGAGATAACACCACGAATCATTTGGGGAGTTGAAGATATTGTCATGTGTCCTGGACGAGAAAATATGTTTAAGTTTTTAAGGAATGTAATAGACGAGCTTGTACCACTATTTCCTTCAACTTACTTTCATATTGGTGGTGATGAAAGTCCACGTATTGAATGGACAAAATGTGATAGTTGTCAAGCTCGCATGAAAGTTCTTGGACTCACAAAAGAAGCTCAGCTACAAGATTACGTTATCGAACGGATTGGGAAATATTTACAAACGAAAGGCAAACGTATCATTGGGTGGGATGAAATACTTGAAGGTGGAAATCTACCAAAAGATGCTATTGTTATGAGCTGGCGTGGAGAAGATGGTGGTATTATTGCAGCGCAGAAACATCATAGTGTTATTATGACACCAGGAAGTCATGGCTTATATTTCGATCATTACCAGGGCGACTTTATGAATGAACCTACAAGTATCGGAGGATACGCTCCACTTGAAAAATGCTATGCCTATAATCCTGTGCCTTCTGCACTAACCTCACAAGGTCTAGATTCACTGGTTCTAGGCGTTCAAGGGAACAACTGGACAGAGTATACTCTCGGTCCAGCAGCCTTGGAAAACAGATTATGGCCACGAGGAGTCGCCTTGGCAGAGGTGGCCTGGACAAAAGAGAAAGACAAAGATTTCTCGGACTTCCAGCGTCGCCTTGATAACGATTTCACACTGCGATTAAAAGAACGTCACATCAATTTCTATATTCCTGCCCCGAGTATTGAAGGAATTAGCTCGAACAAGTTAGCTTTTACTAACTCACGTACTGTTTCTTTGAGTTCTCAAAGAAATCTTCCAATAGTTTATACACTTGACGGAACAACCCCCACATCACACTCAACACGGTATACCGGTCCAATCAAAATTGACCAAAGCACAACGTTGAATGCAGCAACACTTCTTCCTTGTGGTTTACTCAGCAATGTACGTAAGATAGAAATTAACAGGCAAACTCCCCTTCTCTCACTCAGCACTCCTACAACCAAAGGCTACACTGTTCGCAAATACAATGGAGAATTTAGAACTCCCCAGCAGTTAGAAGCCTTAAAGGCTGATTCAACCTTTAAGGCAGATCGTATTGAAGTCGTACGCACTCTAACGAATGTTCCTAGCGATGTACGAGATGTAAAGAATTATGCTGCAACTGCAGAAGGATTCTTCTATGTCCCTGAGACGGGTGTGTATGAATTTTCTTCTTTGCTCACGCAAGTAAGTATTGACGGTACACTCTATATTGACAATTCTGGAATCTATGCACCACGTGACACTCGAGAAAATTGCGAAATAGCATTAGCCAAAGGCTGGCACAAGGTTCAAGGACTATTCATAGGAGGGATCTTCGGTGGGTGGCCGACATTCTGGAATGCTGCAAAAATCCAATGGAGAGCTGTAGGCGGTAAGTGGAAAACACTCTAGTATGTAGCTAATAAAAAATGGAGGCAAAGAAGCAGGATTTCCCTTAGTCTTTGCCTCCGTTGTTTATAAGTTAAATAAGGGAACTAAAACTTCTAGCTGAATATGAAACTTAAAATTAAGGTAATGTCTGAACCTCAGATACTGTCCTAAAAAAGTGTGTAAGCTCCAAAGTTCTTATATTTGTAGTGAACT
>NZ_DBHHRH010000029.1:0-57435 GCF_057240785.1 Alloprevotella sp.
GTAGGAACATACGTAATACTTGAAACTCTCCACAAGTGGTAAGTAGGGTGAAATACTGCTTCTGCTGCAACTTGCGCTCATAGGTTTCCTTGACCTGTAACTTTGCCCTGCAATGAGGGCAAGTGCAAGTTTCTTTATGTTTGTTCATTACCCAACTATGCCCACAATCCATACAAGTGGTGCGACCTTTTGGCAAGCGGTAGGCAAAGTGGTCTATGCACTCACGGAATGCCCACTTGCCTTGTGTCTTGGTTATTGGGCGAAGATGCTTGCTTTGTTCCAAAACCTCCTTCTCAAATTTGTTTCTCGGTTTCATAGGCTTAAAAATCGAATAGTGATGGTTGTACTTGGGTTGCTATGTTCTCGGTCTTTTTAACTCGTGCGTTACGGCTCTGTATCTTTGCAAGTTCCTCACGCTGATATTGCTTAATGGCTTCCTGCCTTGCTTCGGCTTTTTCTTCCTCTGTGAGTTCTACAATGTGATTGACGGTAACTTGGCAAGAAATAGCCTTACCCACCTCTATATCGTCTTCATCGTAGTAATGCACAGCCATAGAGAAGATTTCATCATCATCAAAGCCGTTGCAACCGCTTTTCTGCACTTCATTAAGAATGTAGGTGATGCACTCCTCGATATTCTTGTTCGGCTTCATCAAGTTAGGGGCAAACAAGGGGTCTGCCATAGCACGCTGATTGAGATACTCGGCTATTGTCCGTGTGAAATGTTCTGTTCCTTTCATTGTCGTATATGTTTTGATGTTGTTAATACTTGGGAATTTCTACTATTTGATTGATGCGCCCATATAGGTAGGCTCTTAGGCTTGTTCTGTCGGGTGCGTAATACTCTGTCCATTGTCCGTACTGATTGACAAGGTATTTCTTCAGTACATCAAAGAAGTCAAAGCGATAGCCTTGCAGGGGAACGGCTGTGCGGAAATAGGTGTTTGAGTTCACCGCTTCGGCAAGCCAATTCTTTTCCTCACGGCTCATCATTTCGCCACGATAGAGTTTCATACGCAGGAGATATACTTTGCTATTACAAAGGCTCTCCAAAGGGGGAACGTCCCATTGTACAAACTTAATTGCCAACACTTGCTCACTTTTTTCAGCCACAGGGTTAATGCGGTAATGAGAGGAGGAGCTATATCCTTTTCTGTTCATCGAAGATGTTGTATTTACTTTCTGCTTATCCATAGCGACATTTTTTTTTATGCGTCCAAAGATCGGAGTATGCTGATTCCTTTTTGTAGCAAAATAGAGGTAGCGGGGCGGGCTTACACAAGGTTTTGGCGGAAAATACAACCCGTAGGTGTGGAGATTTTCCAGACAAACCAAGCGGCATAGACCTTTTGAAAGCCACAAGCCCCGTACTACCTTTGCGGATAAAAAGGGAACAACATCCGTCTTCTTGTCATCGCATATCGTGGAGCATTGGAAAAGAAGCAAAAGTGCAACGCTCGTAGTGGAAAATAGAAAAGGTGGCTATCTCAATATGCGAGATAACCACCTAATGAACGATAAATGAAAGGTATTGCAGAGCCGTGCTTCTCAAAGCACGCATAGCAGGATGGCACAGAGAATTGCCAGCCAGAAGAGAATGCTCAGCAGCGTAAAGGTAACTTGGAGAATGACTCTGACGATAAAGCGCAGTATCAGAAAACCTGCAATGACTGACACGGCGGTAACGACCTGTGACGTTACAATCTTTGAGATAAGCCAAACAGCACCGATAACGATAGAAAACAGGATAGCGAGTTCGATGAAGCGTGTCCAAGAGAAGCAGCGGACTTGCTTGGGAGAAGTCTGCTGCTGCTTGATATTATCGGTTTTGTTCGATGCGTCTGCCTTGATGAAGGCAGGTGTGTGAACGTCTTGATTCATGATGATTGTATTCATATCGGAGCTTTTAATAGTTCAAGAGCAGTTACAAGATACTCTTCCACACAAAGCCAAGTGTTTGTAAAACTATTGGTGTGTGGAGAAGAGTGGTTATCTTGGCTCTTGACACTACAAAAGCTCCCGATGGTGTTACATCAAGTCATGTTCTCACCGCCTATCGTTGGCAGACCATTGACCTCAATGATCAGAACGATTATCCCTGTCAGTTCAGTGTAGAGTTTCTCATACTCTGGACTCGCCCCAAAGTCGTCTGTCAGTTCATACTTATCGAAAACGCTTTGCACAGCCTTATTCTTCAGAAGCATAGGTGTTAGTCTTTCAGGAAGAGGAGAAGGGAGTTCTTTCTCGAACTCATTTTCCAAGACAGACACAAGCGTGTCGTACTTGGAAAAATGCAAATCTTGGTATAATACTTCACTTGCCATTGTCTCAGCTTCGGGATGCGAGAAGCCCTGTGTCACTGCATCGCAGTAAGCTGTCAATGCTTCGTCGGCTCTTGCCGTTATGAATGATTTGTCACTTAACATTTCGGGGAAATGCTCACTGAGGTAGTTCTCTAACTTCAAACGGAAGTAAGAAAGCTCTTTCTTTGTTGTTGTCATAATCTTCTTGGTTTAGGGTTATACATTATTTTGAGTTGATGCCCATAGCAACATTGAACTTGTCTAACTTGCCAGCCAACTGTTCCATATCGTGTTCTATTTTCTTATTGGTAATGCGAGCATAAATTTGTGTAGTTTTAATGTTGGTATGTCCCAGCATCTTCGACACGCTTTCCATTGGAACGCCCTTACTTAGCGACATAGTGGCAAATGTATGCCTTGCAAGATGAAAGGTCAGGTTCTTCTTGACACCGCAAAGGTCGGCTATTTCTTTCAAATATGCGTTGGTTTTCTGATTCGTTAAGATGGGAAACAGTTTGCCGTTCCGATAGGTCTTATGACTGTACTTGGCGATGATACTCTTTGGAATGTCAAGAAGCAACACATTTGTTTCCACACTTGTTTTCTGCCTTCTGGTCATAATCCACTGCTTATCATCAAGTGTTACGATATTGTCTGGTGTGAGATTGGAAACATCAATATATGCTAGACCTGTGAAACATGAAAAGATGAAAACATCCCTTACTAACTCCAAGCGTTGAATAGCAAGATACTTGTTGGCTATCTTCATAATTTCCTCATCCGTGAGAAAACCACGATTAACTGGCTCCAAGTGAAAACGATGATTGAGGAAGGGGTCGTGAAGAAGATAACCATGTTTTTGCGCATAGATGGTTACGGTCTTGAGTGCCTTCATTTTCTTGACAGACGTGTTGTAAGCGCAGCCTGCCACCGTGCTCAGATACAACTCAAAATCCTGTACCACGGATGGCGTGAACTCTGTGAGTCCTATATCCTTCCTTCCATATTTATGGATAAGGAACTCTGAGAAATGTCTTCTCAAAACACTGTACTTTTGCAAACTATCTTTGCTGATGGTGTGTCCGACACGCTGTCTGACATCTTCGTTGAACTTGTCAAATACCGGGAGAAAAGTCGTGTATTCCCTGTCTTTTCCTACAAAGAAAGAACGGATTTTATCCAATGACAGGGACTCGTCATCCTCAAACTTGTGGTAAATTCCATTCAGCATTGTGGAAATGGAGTCCAATGCGGCATTAGCGGATAAGGCTTCTGCCGTCCGACCTTTGAGCCTGCTGGTAGTGTTATTCCACAGCGACTTGTCCACGAATATTTTCGTAGATCCGAAATTAGCCATCTCTCCGTTAAGGAATACTCGGAGCATTACAGGCGACTTTCCTTCTTTGTTCTCATAGTTTGAGCGTAGGTAGAAGGACACCTTGAAAGTTGTTCTCATAATGCATCATTCTTTTGTGTAGCACTCGGCTGCAAAGTTAATATATAACACTCTGAAAAAGAAAGAATTAATGCCGTCAATATGGTATTCAGAATACCGTCACTGCTACATTTTTTGCTACTGCAATTTTTGTGTAGCAGTTTATGTAGCAGAATTTGACCGAATGATGATTGTCAAAACATAGGGTTATGCCGTCAGGCGATAAAGGTATATACAAAGAAAAATCGTTGTAAAACCTTGATTTTACAACGATTATCTAATTTTTAAAGGCTAAAATGAAGACCCTTGTGAAGACCTTTTAAAGCCTATTAGCGGAGAGAGAGGGATTCGAACCCCCGGTGCCTCTCAGCACGGCGGTTTTCAAGACCGCTGTAATCGACCACTCTACCATCTCTCCTTTCAGTCGCTTGACGCGATGGCTTTTAGTCGAAAAGCGGTGCAAAGATAAAGGTATTTTTGGATACAACAAAGGGAAAAGGCATTTATTTTATATTTTTTTGAAATTTAGTTGATTTGGCCCAAAATAGAACAGGGGACACTGATTCGCGCGCCAAAGCATGGGGATTTCTTTTTCAAAGGTGTTGGGAGGTTTAAGGTGGAGGAAACAAGATGGGAGGAGTATTATACCGCGAAAGGGGTAGTTGAGACAGGAAAGGCTTTGCGTAATTTTGCAACCACCAAAAGAAATGAAAGTTTAGAAATATATTCATTAAAGAAAATAACAAAGAAAATTATGAAGAAGACATTAGTGGTGTTTGGTTCCAGCACCGGAACTCTCGAGGGCATTGCAGAAGACATTGCCAGCAAGTTAGGAGCCGATGTTAAGAATGTATCAGAAATTGATGCAGCTTTACTCGAAGAATATGACAACCTGCTGTTGGGATCTTCCACTTGGGGCGCTGGCGAAGTTCAGGACGACTGGTACGATGGCCTCGAAGTGCTGAAACAAGCTAATTTGGCAGGCAAGACGATTGCGCTATACGGTTGCGGCGACGCTGAAAGCTACGGCGACACATTCTGTGGTGCACTGATCGAGCTCTACAACGCAGTGGTTAACAGTGGTGCCAAACTGGTAGGTGCTGTTGATGCATCAACTTATAACTATGTAGAGTCTGAAGCCGTTATTGATGGAAAGTTCGTGGGCTTGGCTCTCGATGTTAACGAGGACAACGACGAGCGCATCGCCAATTGGTTGGAAGAAATCAAAGGCGAGTTGGCTTAATCTCTTTCCGAAGCTTAGCTGGGCACATTTGTTACCCGACCTGACAGTCCCCTACTCGCGGCATTCCTTTTGTTTAAGGAGTTTGTCAGAAAGAAGATTCCGCTTGCGGAACGAATAAAGGGCTGGTCCCGTAACTCACAAACACATTTTTATTATGGCAAAGTTTGAAAAAGGTAAGATTTTCGTAGCAAACGATTTGGTAGACTATGCAGAAGGTGGCGTAGTAAGTAAGGAATTGGTACACAGCAATGCTGGTAGCGTAACGCTGTTTAGCTTTGACGAAGGCCAAGGTCTCTCCGAACACCTCGCACCTTTCGACGCCTTCATCCAAGTGACTGATGGCGAGATGCTACTCAACGTTGAAGGTACGGACAATCGCATCAAAGCCGGCGAGAGCTTCATCATTCCCAGTGGGGCACGTCACAGCGTAAAAGCTGAACGTCCCTTCAAAATGATTATTACAATGATACGAGGGTAGACACGAGGGGGACGACAACAAGATACAAGGGACGAGCATTAGAGCGGAGATGTTTTCTTCAACCAAGATCTCGTACGAGGTGACTTGCAAAATCGTCCCCCGCCCTTTGTTATAAAACAAAAGAAACAATGAAAATCGAAAAAATTCACGCAAGAGAAATCCTCGATTCAAGAGGTAACCCCACAATAGAGGTAGAAGTGACACTCGAAAACGGTGTAATGGGTCGCGCCAGCGTTCCCTCTGGTGCTTCTACAGGTGAAAACGAAGCACTCGAACTTCGCGATGGCGACAAGGCTCGTTATGGTGGTAAGGGCGTTTTGAAAGCTGTTGAGAATGTCAATAACATTATTGCTCCCGCGCTTCGTGGCGACAATGTGCTCAATCAGCGCGCCATCGACTATAAGATGCTCGACCTCGACGGTACGCCGACGAAGAGCAACCTGGGTGCTAACGCCATTTTGGGCGTGAGCTTGGCTGTGGCTCAAACGGCTGCCAAAGCCCTGAATATGCCGCTTTATCGCTACATTGGTGGCACTAACACCTATGTACTTCCTGTCCCGATGATGAACATTATCAATGGTGGTGCTCATAGTGATGCCCCCATCGCCTTCCAAGAATTCATGATTCGTCCGGTAGGTGCAAGTTCTGAGAAGGAAGCTATCCGCATGGGTGCAGAAGTGTTCCACGCATTGCAGAAGGATCTCAAGAAGCGCGGCCTCTCCACTGCTGTGGGCGACGAAGGCGGTTTCGCACCAGCTCTCGACGGCATTGAAGACGCCCTGCAGAGCATCGTCGACGCCATTCGCAACGCGGGCTACGAACCGGGCAAGGACATCCGCATCGCTATGGACTGCGCAGCGAGCGAGTTTGCCTCTGTTCGCGATGGTAAGTACTACTACAACTACAAGCAACTCTCCAACGGAATGCCTAAAGATCCGAACGGCAAGGAACTTTCCGATGACGAACAGATTGCTTATCTCGAAGAACTCATCACCAAGTATCCTATCGACTCTATTGAGGACGGTCTGGATCAGAACGACTGGGAAGGCTGGAAGAAGCTCACCGCTGCCATTGGCCACCGCTGCCAGCTTGTGGGCGATGACCTCTTCGTCACCAACACGCGTTTCCTAAAGAAGGGTATCGAACTGGGTGCAGCCAACTCTATTCTGATCAAGGTTAATCAGATTGGTTCGCTCACCGAAACTCTTGAAGCCATCGAAATGGCTCACCGTCACGGCTACACCTCTGTAACTTCTCACCGCTCGGGCGAGACGGAGGATACCACGATTGCTGACATCGCTGTGGCTACCAACTCTGGACAGATCAAGACAGGTAGTATGAGCCGCACCGACCGTATGGCTAAGTACAACCAGCTTATTCGTATCGAAGAGGAACTGGGAGCCTGCGCAAGATATGGCTATGAGGCTTAAAAATTGGACAATTTAGGCGGACACTACTATCCGTCCTAAAAAATACTCAAAACGAGGTACAAGAACAGAGAGGTTTTCCCTCCACTTGTACCTCGTTTTTCTTGTGTGCTAAAAGCCATCTTGGGAAATGGCAAAATTGAGAAACACACTCACCGTAAACCACTGACAAACAAGCGTATAAAGAAGGGTAAAAATATCCTTATTGTGTCAGCTGACAGAATAAGGCTGTCAGTTCACGCAATAAGGCTGTCAGCTGACAGTCTTATTGTATTTTTGTCCCCTCATATACTTATTCTTTCCTACCTCAACTCTTGTATTTCGCAGCTCACAACTTCTCCTTATCTTTGCATAAGAAAATCAAAAAGAAGAAATATGACATCTGATATTATCTGGGGAATACTCATCCCCCTCATAGGCACAACGCTGGGTGCCACCTTTGTGTTTTTGCTCCGAAAAGAGTTGACCCTCTCCGTCAACCGAATGCTCACAGGTTTTGCTGCCGGAGTGATGGTGGCAGCCTCTGTGTGGAGCCTTCTCATCCCCGCCATCGAGCAAAGTAGCCAGATGGGGCGATGGTCCTTTGTTCCAGCCGTCATCGGCTTTTGGATAGGTATCCTTTTCTTGTTGCTGCTCGACAAAATCATCCCCCACCTCCACGCAGGAGCCGTTGCACCAGAAGGTCCGAAGAGCCATTTGCAGCGTACCACGATGATGGTACTCGCCGTCGTACTCCACAACATCCCCGAAGGTATGGCCGTGGGAGCTATCTACTCCGGACTCTTGGGCGGCTCCAGCAGCGTGACGGCGGCGGGAGCTCTGACGCTCTCCATCGGTATTGCCATCCAGAACGTGCCCGAGGGAGCTATCATCTCGATGCCACTGAAGAGTGCGGGAATGAGGAAGCCGAAAGCCTTCCTTATGGGCTTCCTCTCGGGCGTGGTAGAACCCATTGCGGCCGTCCTTGTGCTCGTGGCTACAAGTGTTTTGCTCCCTGTTCTCCCCTACACGCTTGCCTTTGCAGCGGGTGCAATGATCTATGTCGTAGTGGAAGAGCTGATTCCAGAGATGTCGGAAGGACCTCACTCCAACATTGGCACCATCTTCTTTGCCGTGGGCTTCAGCGTGATGATGATGCTCGATGTGGCGTTGGGATAAACCGTAGAAAAACAGAAGAAAAATGATGCTACTTCGAAAATACCCCTTCAAGGAAAGCACCTGGGGAGAACAGTTGCTCTATGCCGCCATCGTTTTCCTTATTCTCTATTTGCTGCGCCCCTTTGGGCTGGCAGCTGCCAAAGGCAACATTTTGCTGCCGTGCCTTGCGTCGGGCCTCATCACCTTTCTCCTCGAGATGGTGCATACACTCGTTGCACGGCAGGTGATGAAGCACAAAGCGAAATGGACAATCCTCGACGCCAGTATCGCCACGATTCTGCTCGTCGTCTTTATCGGCGTGGGGAATTTCGCCTTTTGGGGTTTGTATTTCGGGGTGAGTCTGTTTAATCTCTCCTTGCTTCTTACTTTCCTCTATTGGACCTCCATCATTGGCTTTTTTATCACGTTCATCTCCATAGGCATTAGCTACAATCGCCTACTGCGAACAGAACTCGCTTCTATGCTCAACAAAACGGCGGAGCAGCAAACCGACATCCGCGTGAGCATCCGCGATGCAGCAGTGAGGGGACAAGCTCTGGAGTTGCCCATCAACGATTTCCTCTTTGCCGAGTCGGTGAGAAACGACATTATTGTTCACTACAAGCAGCAGGACACCGTTGCCACCCGAACGTTCCGCCTGACCATTGCCGAACTCATGCAGCAACTCCCCTACGACAATGTCTTTCAGTGTCACCGCTCCTTTATTGTCAATCTCAACAACATCACGAACGCCAAGGGTAATTCCAACGGCTATGTCCTCACGCTATCTCCAGCCCAAGAGACTGTACCCGTGTCGCGCTCCTATGTGGCGAAGCTCAAAACGTTCTTATAAAAACAGAGAAAGAAAATCGGATTTATCAACTCAAAGATAGGTCCGATTTTTTGATAATTATTTGCAGAAAAAACTTAGTTGTTCGTCCCCAGAACTCGCTGCTCGTCCCACGCAGTAGTTATTTCTCCCAGAAAGTGGTTGTGCGTCACAACTATTTGCACGGTATTTTTCCCTTACATAATTTTGTTGCAGGAAATCGAACTGATACGGCCGTTTCTCCTTCGATCCAGATTCATTAAAGTTCCACTAAAAAACAACAAAACTTATGAAAACTATCATTTCAAACCTCGCCTTCGCCTTCTTCTTTATTGCAAGTATGAGTTTCTCCGCTTCGGCTCAAACCACCAAGGAAAAACCGCTCGACATGAAGCAGCAAATCAGCGCTTGCCTTAGTCAGATGCAAGCTCCCACGCCCGAAAACCTCCTCAACTGCATTACACAGATGGAGCAAATAGAGGCACAGTTCCCCGACAGTGTACAACCAAAGTATCAAGCGGCGCGCCTCTGCCTCATCTTTGCTGTGATGAATCCCCAAAACGACCAGGCCGACGGCCTCGCCAAAGCGGCAGACCGACGCATCAGCCAACTCCGACAGATGAAAACGGCTTCACCCTCCGATGTCTATACACTGCAAGGTTTCTACCTCACTGCGCTCATCGTGAAAGACCCGATGAAAGAAGGCCCTGTCTATTATCGCGACGCGCTCGACTGCTTCGACAAGGCGCTACAACTCGACCCTAACAACGCGTTTGCGCGACAACTGAAAGCGCGCTTTGTGGAAGAAGCAAATCGGATTACGGGAACTAAATAAAAACACATCGGACTGGTTGGCGTCCTCAGCGCATTGCTGAATGGCTCAACCAGTCCGATTTTCTTTCTTTGAACTTTTCCGCTTTTCTTTCTCGCGCGGAAAAGTTTGCTTAGTCGCAGCTAAGACAGAATAAATAGGAGCGTCCTAAAAGTCTATTTTCACATCGATGCCTACTTGCAACGGGCGCGTATATTGCGCATAGCGGCGCGACATTGAGACAAAGGACATCTCGCTATAATGGGCTTTCGTCAGATTTCTCGCCCAGAAATCAACACTCACTTTACCAGCTAACTCCACTCCCGCGTGGGCATTGAGCACTGCATGGAACGGACTGCTAAACGTATTGGCTTCGTCCCACCAAATACGCCCCGCACCCACCATTTCAGCTCCAACTGTGAAGGCCTCAAAGAAAGCATTCGATAAAGGTTGGCGGAAGTCGGCCGAAGCCGCAAGCGTGTGTTCGGGAGCATAAGGCACAAAATTTCCTTTATAGTTCGTTGCGTGCGTAGCCCCTTTGGCCAGTCCGAGAAAATACTGCGTAAAAGTGCTATGTGCCCACCCATAGGAGGCTTGCAGGCTCAGGCGGTTGTCGAGGAGGGAAGAGCGCACGCTCAGCTCCACTCCGTACGTCCGGCTTCGCCCTGCGTTCACAATCTCGCGCCCCATACCGCTGGGTGAGAAACGCGCCATCTGCAAGTGGTGGGTACTGAGAAGAAAGGCCGCAGCATCCAGTTGCAGCGCGCCTTCGAAGAGCGTGAGATGAGTGCCCAACTCGTGGTTCCAACTGTATTCAGGTTTATAAGCCAATGCGGACACACTCACCTCTCCGGGCATATTAGCAGCAATCATACCGCTCATGCCAGCGATGGCCTTTTCTCGGCTCTCGTCCGTCAGGCTCGGCAGCGTTTGCAGCGTAGCGATGCTGTAGTCGCGCACCTGTCCCATGATGTTTCGGCGTAGGAGGTTTTGCGCAAGGTCGCTGTAGTTCTCCAGATTGTAGCCACCACTGCGATACCCCTTGCTCACTGCCCAATAAACATTTCCGATGCCGCTGGGCAAATCATACTGCAATGCCACCTTCGGAATGAGCTGCCAACTGCCATGATGGCTTTTTCCAGCCAGTCCTGCTTCGTTCGTGAAAGACTGATTGATGTCGAGCCCAAACGTAGGCATCTGGAGTTGGAAGAGATAGTTGTAGGGGCGCGCAGGAGAATTGAGCGTCAGCGCATGGCGGTCGTAGTCGAGGCGAAGTCCTGCTGTGAGCGATAGTCCCTCAAGGAGAAAGTGGCGGAAAGTGGACTGATGGAACAGTGCCACGTTCATCCCCGGAGTTTTCAATGAAGCATCGAACGGCAAACGGGAGTCGGTGAACTGCAAAGTAACGAAACTCGGCATCACACTGCGGAACATTGAATTGAGGAAGTCCACTCCGCCCGCATAGAAATTGACGGGGCAAGTGGTGCGCTTATTCTCGTAGAGAAAGAAAGCCCCCGTGGTCCACGCCCAGTGGCGTCCGTTGCTGCCTTTGAAGTTCAGCTCTTCGCTCACGCTGTTCATCCGCTGCCGCTGCTCAAGAGAAAAGATGTCCGCGCGGATGTAATCTTGGTCCATAAACAGGCGGTCGCGGAGATGGAGGTAGGAAGTAATGGCCGAAAAGGTGAACTTCTTGGCTTTATACTCTACGTTGAGTCCCGTATGAAAGAGTCCGCGGCGATAACTGCTTTGGCGATTCTGGGAGATGAGGTTGAGGAGATGAGGATAAGGCTCAGAAGCGGAGGTTGAACCAAGATAGTAGTAAGGGTTACTATCCTCATCGCTATAAAGATAGGCCGAACTGAAATCGAACCGCAGGCGTTCGTTGGCGCGCCAAACTGCTCGAAAGCGACCTCCGCCCTCGTTGCTGCCATCGGCTTTGCGCCCCGTCGTCGTATTACGGAAGAAACCAGCACTACCCGCATAGAGTCCGCTCAGCGAGATGTCCAACCCTTGGGCGGGGTGAAGGAAAGTGGTGGCACTGATGCGCCGCCCCGTATCTGGTCCAGATGCTCCCAATCGTACGGTCGTGCCGTTATGTCGCGAGGGATCGGCCGTGAACACACGCATCAAACCGCTCATCGAACCGCGCCCGTAGAGCGTCCCCTGCGGTCCGCGCAGGAGGTCGATACGGTCAATGTCGAGAAAAGAAGAGTCGTAGCAGGCTTTATCCGCAAAGGGAATATTGTCAACATAAAGTCCAACGGCCGGCGTATTGATGCGCGAACCCACACCGCGCACATAGATAGCACTCGTAAAGCGCGAACCATAGTTGGGCATATACACATTGGGCGCAAAAGCCGAGAGATTCTTCACGGCCTCAATGTGGTGGAGCGCTATCTCCTTTGTGCCAAACACAGAAGCCGAGACAGGTTGGTGGCGAAAAGCTGTGTGCTCTTTGGGAGAAGCCACAACGACAGCTTCCTCAATATCGTACACCCGCGAAGTATCCACAGGCGTGTCTTCCATAGTGCTCGCACTCACCGTTAGCGGAAAAGCCAACGCGCCGAGCAGCAGTTTGTTATGCCTCATCTTAAATTGTTATTTTGTTTCGCTGGCAAAATTACATTTTTACTTGCGCGCCCGAAATCCTTATTTATAGGGACTTAAAACAACTTAATGCTGTCGGAACACATCTTTTTCCATCTTTTTTACACATTAAGGCAATAAAACATAGTGACTACTACGCTATAAATTCCTAACTTTGCCAACATAGCTCTTCAAAAGGAAAAACAATGAAAGATAGTTATAAAGAAGTAGACCGTATGTACGACGTTCTGTGCGACGAACACCATCTCTTTCAGATGCTAAGTCGCTTCGGAATACCTCTGGGCTTCGGCGAGAAAAATGTGCGCGAAGTGTGCAAGGAGAGTAATGTCGATGTCACTACGTTCTTGGCCGTGGCCAACTACGTTAAAGTGGGGCCAGAAGTAGCCTCTTATTATGTAGATAAAGTTAGCGCGGCTGCCCTTACGGACTATCTCAAGCGTGCCCACTCTTATTTTCTCGATTTCCAACTCCCGGACATTCGCCGACGCTTGGTGAGTTCTATCAACTGCTCCGATGCCAACGAAGTGGCATTCCTCATCCTTCAATTCTTCGATGAGTTCATGCGCGATGTTCGCCACCACATGGAAGCAGAGAATAAGAAGATGTTCCGGAGTGTAGACCAGTTGTTGCAGGGCGGCTCTATTTCCGACACACAATTTTTGCAGTTTGCTCACTCCAACGAGAGCTTTAACCACAAACTGCAAGAACTAAAGAATCTCATCATTAAATACTACAAAGGCGACGGGCCTAACGAACTGCTCAATACGGTTCTTTTCGACCTCTTCAACTGTGAAGAGGATCTCCAGCTGCATCGCGGCGTTGAAAACGACCTTTTCCTCCCCGCCGTGGAACTCCTGATGGAACGAACCAAGGGACAGCCGCTCCAGAAGAACGAGAATGACGAATCGCTCTCCGAACGCGAACGCGAAATAGTCATTTGCATTGCGCGCGGCATGAGCAACAAGGATGTGGCAGACAAGCTTTTCATCTCTATCAATACAGTCCTGACCCACCGCAAGAACATATTCCGCAAACTCGACATCCATTCCATCTCCGGCCTTACTATTTACGCCGTGGTAAATGGCCTTATCACGCTCGACGAGATTCGAGACCGGAAATAACACATTCCTCATCCCCTTCTTTTCGCAAAGGAAAGAAGGGGTTTTCTTTAGCCCTCCCCCAGAGCCGCTCCACTTACTGGGAAAGCATTGAAAGAGAACAATCAGCGCCCTCTTTATTGTCAAGCAGATTCTTATTTTACGAAGCCGAGAATCGCTTCTTTTGCAATGACAAATAAGCGCAGTTCTCCCCTTCGTCCACCTTGCCGAGAACGCAATAAGGATGTTCGCAGATACAATAAGGCTGTCGGCTGACTTCCTTATTGTGTCAGCTGACGCCCTTATTCTGTCGGCCGACAGCTTTATTGTATTTTCACGCCGCAGAAGGAGGCAGAATGAAACATTTAGGAAAGAAAACGGCTTTTTTATGTTGTAGAGCAGTTTTTCAAAGCTATTTTTCAAGAAAAATATCGGAGAGGAAAATAGTTAAAGGTTTTTCACCAACAAAAGGCACGATTTCGCGCTCCAGAAGGAGAAAATAGATTGTCAAATAATACGGCGGTAAATAAAAATAATCCGATGGGTTCATCCCATTGGATTATTCTGCGAAATAGAATCAGTAAAATTAGGGAACAGCAGCTACGCGCGGAGATGCGGGCTACTTAGATTTTCTCGAGCAGTTCGGGCGCGAAAGTGAGTGTGGCAACGGAGACAAGCGTGGGGATAGTGACCACCACCATCTTATTGCGCTTGCCTTGCACCTTTACGAAAACACCCTCCACACCGTCGAAGTCGCCGCCGTGGATACGCACGCGGTCGCCGCGCTCAAAGTCGATTTCCTCCGGACGGAAGTAGAGTATCTCTTCCTCCGCTCCAGCCACTCGCTGAAAGGCGGCCATATCGTCATCGGGTACGATGATGCGGCGATTGCGCCCGTCTTGTCGCATACAGAGATACTGCAAGATGCGGCTGCGCTCCTTCACTTCCTGCACACGTTCCTCCGAGGCACGCACAAAAATGAGGTTGCTGATGGCGGGAATGCGCTGGCGCGTTTTTCGCCCTGCGTAAGTGCGCACCACCGTCTTCATCGGCACAAAGTTCTCAACGCCCCAGCCATCCAACATTTGTTTGACTTTCATCGAGCGGTTGTAAACGGCCGACATCGCCCACCACCGAAGCTCTTCCTTCGTGGTGGCTGCGGACATCTTCGTTTCTTTGGGAAAATCCTCTTTTTGTTCCATCATGAGTATAGTAGTGACGGCAAAAATACAATTTATATCCGCTTATCACTCCTCTTTGTCTTGCTTTTTTCAGTAAAAAGGCAACAAGTGTATAATTCTGCGCAATAAAGATAAGGCGAAAAGTACAAACGCAACAGCTGCGAGGAAGGACAGAAGGGAGATATTTTGCACTCGGTGAGGAGAGAAGCAAAATTTTAATGGAGGAAAGTTTTGAGGTGCGCTAAAGTCGTCGTAACTTCGCTGCTGCAATATCAAAATCATCATCCCCTATGATTCTTTTTTTCAGAACAAAGGAAAAAAGCGTGATTGCCACCGATGTGGATCACAAGCTCACCCCTGACGAAGTGAACGAACTCTGCTGGCTTTATGGCGACGCCGAAGTGCTATCAGGCGAAAGTCTGACGGGCCAATATGTTGGGCCGCGCCGCGAAATGGTCACACCGTGGAGTACGAATGCCGTAGAGATTACTCAGAATATGGGTCTCCGCGGCATTTCTCGTATAGAGGAGTATTTCCCCGTGACAGGCAAGGATGCCGACCACGACCCGATGCTTCAGCGCCTCTATGATGGTCTCAACCAAGACATCTTCACCATCCATCACCAGCCCGCGCCCATTGAGTATGTAGAAAATCTCGAAGCCTACAATGAGCAGGAAGGTTTGGCACTCAGCCCCGAAGAGATTGGTTACCTCCACCACGTGGAAGAACAATTGGGACGCAAACTCACCGACTCAGAGGTGTTCGGTTTTGCCCAAATCAACAGCGAGCACTGCCGCCACAAAATCTTCGGCGGTACGTTTATCATCGACGGAAAGGAGCGCGAATCATCGCTCTTCAACCTCATCAAAAAGACAACAAAGGAAAATCCGCATAAGATTATCTCGGCCTACAAGGACAACGTGGCATTTGCCCAAGGTCCTATTGTGGAACAGTTTGCACCAGCAGACCATTCTACGAGCGATTATTTCATCATTCGCGACATTGAGAGTGTCATCTCTCTCAAGGCCGAAACGCACAACTTCCCCACAACTGTGGAGCCCTTCAACGGTGCTGCCACAGGAACGGGTGGAGAAATCCGCGACCGTATGGGCGGTGGCGTTGGCTCTTGGCCGATAGCTGGTACGGCTGTTTATATGACGGCCTACCCGCGCCTGGATGGCGGTCGCCCCTGGGAGGATGTGCTCCCCGTACGCCAATGGCTCTATCAGACGCCCGAACAAATCCTCATCAAGGCTTCGAATGGTGCTTCCGACTTCGGAAACAAATTCGGCCAACCGCTTATTGCGGGTTCGGTGCTTACTTTTGAGCATCAGGAAAACAATGAGAAATACGGCTACGACAAAGTGATTATGCTGGCCGGAGGTGTGGGCTACGGCACCAAGCGAGATTGCCTCAAAGGCACGCCGGAGAAAGGCAATAAAGTGGTGGTTGTCGGTGGCGACAATTATCGCATCGGTTTGGGCGGCGGTAGTGTCAGCTCCGTTGATACGGGTCGCTACTCCTCCGGTATAGAACTCAACGCCATTCAGCGAGCTAATCCCGAAATGCAGAAGCGCGCCAACAACCTTGTCCGTGCGCTTTGCGAAGAGGAGGTAAACCCCGTTGTTTCGATCCACGACCACGGCTCGGCAGGTCATGTGAACTGTCTCTCCGAATTGGTGGAAGAATGTGGCGGACAAATCGACATGGCGAAACTCCCCATTGGCGATACGACACTCTCGGCTAAGGAAATCATCGCCAACGAGAGCCAGGAGCGCATGGGCCTCCTCATCGACCAGAAACACCTCGAACACGTGCGCAAGATTGCGGAACGCGAACGCGCACCAATGTATGTGGTGGGCGAGACTACGGGCGATGCTCATTTCAGTTTTGTGCAAGCAGACGGCGTTCGTCCGTTCGACCTCGATGTGGCACAAATGTTTGGCCATTCGCCGAAGACGGTCATGGTGGACGAAACAGTTGTTCGCCACTACGAAGATGCCACCTACGAGGCGCGTCATCTCAACGAATATCTCAACAATGTGCTCCAATTGGAGGCGGTGGCTTGCAAGGACTGGCTCACTAACAAAGTGGACCGTTCGGTAACGGGCAAGATTGCGCGCCAGCAATGTCAGGGCGAACTGCAACTGCCGTTGAGCGACTGCGGCGTGGTGGCTCTCGACTACCGCGGCCGTAAGGGTATCGCTACGGCGCTGGGTCATGCGCCGCAAGCCGGACTGGCCAACCCTGCTGCGGGCAGTGTGCTCTCTGTGGCCGAATCGCTCACCAATATCGTGTGGGCACCTCTGTCTGAGGGACTCGACAGCGTGTCCCTCTCGGCCAACTGGATGTGGCCTTGCCGCTCACAGAAGGGCGAGGATGCTCGTCTCTACGAAGGTGTGCAGGCTCTGTCCGACTTCTGTTGCGCGCTGCAAATCAATGTACCCACGGGTAAGGACAGTCTTTCGCTCTCACAGCAATACCCCAATGGTGAGAAAATCATTTCTCCGGGTACGGTCATCGTGAGTGCTGGCGGGGAGGTGAGCGATGTTCGCAAAGTGGTTTCCCCCGTTGTTCAGAACAACCCGAAGACTTCGCTCTATCACATTGATTTCAGTTTCGACGACCTACGCCTCGGCGGCTCGGCCTTTGCCCAAACGCTGAAGAAGGTGGGTAGCGATGTGCCCACGGTGAAGAATCCCGAATACTTCCGCGATGCTTTCAACGCCGTTCAGCAATTGGTGGAGAAAGGCCTCATCTTGGCGGGTCACGACATTAGTGCGGGCGGTCTCATCACTTGCTTACTCGAGATGTGCTTTGCCAATACGGAGGGCGGACTTGAGATCGACCTCGACAACTTTAAGTGCGACGACCTCATCAAGGTGCTCTTCGCTGAAAACCCTGGTGTGGTGGTGCAGGTGGGCAACGCTAACAAGACGGCCTTTAAGAAAGTGCTCGATGAAGCTGGCGTGGCATACGTCAAACTGGGACAACCCACCGACGAACGCCACATTTTGGCCACAAAGGATGGTGCTACTTATCAGTTTGGTATCGACTACCTCCGCGATGTTTGGTACGAAACATCCTATATCCTCGACACGAAACAGAGTTTCAACGGCTGTGCGCGTAAACGTTATGAAAACTACAAGCAACAACCGATTGAGTTCAACATTGTTCAGCCCAACTGGAAGGGCACATTTGAGAGCCTCGGCATCACACCCGAACGCCGCACGCCTACGGGTATCCGCGCTGCCATCATCCGCGAGAAAGGAACGAACGGTGAGCGCGAAATGGCCTACTCCTTATACCTGGCGGGCTTCGACGTAAAGGACGTGATGATGACCGACCTCATCAGCGGCCGCGAAACCCTCGACGACATCAATATGATTGTGTTCTGCGGTGGTTTCTCCAACTCCGATGTGCTCGGCTCGGCGAAAGGCTGGGCGGGAGCTTTCCTCTTCAATCCCAAAGCAAAGGCAGCGCTTGATCGCTTCTATGCTCGTGAGGATACCTTGAGCTTAGGCGTTTGCAACGGTTGCCAATTGATGGTGGAACTCAACCTCATCAACCCCGAACACAAGCAGCGCGCCCGTATGCTTCACAACGACAGCCACAAGTTTGAGAGCACGTTCCTCGGCGTTACTGTCCCGACGAACCGCAGCGTGATGTTTGGCAGCCTCAGCGGCGACCGCCTCGGCATCTGGGTAGCACACGGCGAAGGCAAATTCTCATTACCCGAAGCAGAGGACAAATACAACGTTGTCTTGAAGTATAGCTACGACGAATACCCCGGCAATCCCAACGGCAGTGATTACAGCGTGGCAGGTATCTGCTCGGCTGATGGGCGCCATCTGGCTATGATGCCGCACCTCGAACGCTCTTGCTTCCCCTGGCAGTGTGGCACTTATCCCGAGCCACGCCGCGCCGACGAGGTCACTCCTTGGGTGGAAGCCTTCGTGAATGCTCGCAAATGGATTGAGGAGCGCAAATAAGTCCTCCCTTCCATCGCTCAACAAAATAAAAATGCGGAAATCCCTCAAAAAGATTTCCGCATTTTTCTATTCCATAATGGTTTGGCAGAAGAAGAAAAGCGCCTTTCCTGATACTGTTCTACAAACTTACAGCCATCAATTCCGCACCGATATGGCGTATCTGCTCGGCAATTTGCTTTTCACGCTCTGCTGATGGATGCTTATTGCCACTGATGTATTGAGCAAACAAGCTTTGCGAGATACCTAAACGCCGAGCAATGGCAGAAGCATTGAGTTCTGGATGCTCCATGAAGAAACGATATAAGGCGGTATGCTCTTTCTTGTTGAAAAATCCCTCAAAACTCAAATCCTCATCCAAAGCTTCCCAGTGCAGGCCATAAGGAAGCACTTCATAAGCTTTCCGCTCCTCTTGCGTTGCGTCTCTCAAGCGTGGATAATCGGCAAAGCGTTCAAAGCCTCGTGTTCCATCCTCACGCTCAATCCAGATTTCAGTGTCGGTTGTCCATACTTTTACTTTCATAATCACTTATTTCCATTAAAGAACGTATTCCAACGTTCAATGATAATGTCCTTGTTCTCTTCAACTATTGATTCTACCAATTTTAACTCAGCTGGTTTCATTCCATTGTTTTCTACCAACACGACATCGGGCAATACATTAAACTTGGCACTTACTCCTCCTCTAACTGCGTGAATATGAATGGGGGTATGATCGTTTGAGTAGAACATAAACTTGAAACCAAATAGAATGAAAAGCGTAGGCATCGTCTTTAGTTGTTTTATTATGCCACAAATATAGGTAATGAATTTATTACCTACAAACTTTTGAAAAACTTTTTATTGCCCTCCTCCCTGCCTCTTCCGCTTCACCGCAGCATTCCAATCTGCCAACACCTCAATAGCTATCTTTTGCAGCTCCTCTTGCTTCTCAAACAAGAGCAAACCCCAGCAAGCATTTCCATATATCTACGAGAGAAGGCGTCCTGACTTGAGCGCAAATTTCCTTATTGCGTTTGAGAATGCAATAAGCGCGTCGGCTGACGGAATAAGCCTGTCAGCTGATGCGCTTATTGTAGCGGAGGGGGGCAAAAGAGGAAGCTGAATATGGGCAGAATCTCTCTCCTCTCCAGATATTGTTTTTGTGTTGTCACGTCGTCACGTTGTCACACTCGAGGGGTAAAGCGCTGAAATGGTTTGTGTTATACGCGTGACAACAGTGTGACAACAAAAATTTTATTGTCACACGCCTGGCTTATTGTATATCTGCGCATTATTTCATCCGTGACAACGTGACAACAAAAATGATTTTTACGGGTAGAGAACAGGTGAGATTCCCGCTCTTTGCATGATTGACTTTCGCTCTCCTCGCTTGCAGTGCGACGCCGCCGGCGTCGGAGGTCTCTTAGTCCATATCCCCACGGGTTCACCCTCGCTTTGCTCGGGCATCACCCGCGGTTAAGCATGGTGCGCCTCCGCCAGAGGCGGGACTTCACGAAGATCATGCTTACTATTTGGAAGAGGAAATACTATCTCTTGCAAAGTAATTATTATCCATAGACTAAAAATCAAATCGGTGCAAATTTGGTGATTTTCTCATATAAATCGGCTCAAGCTGAGCTAAAAACACATCAAAAAAAGGCTCTTTTTGAGCCGATTCTCTCTATATATTATGAGTTTCGGGCATTATCTGCCTCTATATCACAACGGAAAAACGTAGGGAAGTAATAGAAAAAGAATCTATGCGCAATAGGCTCGGCTCAGTATTTACATTATAATATAATAGCTATCTTTGCAATATGAGAATAAAAGAAATATTAAAAGAAAAGGGTTAACTCTTTCGCAACTTGCTGATACTATGGACGTAAGCCGTCAAGCATTGAGTCGCCAAGTGGCAGGAAAGCTGCTTGTAGAAAAAGCAGAAGAAATTGCCACCGCTCTCAATGTCCCTATATGGCAGTTGTTCGTTTCTCCTAATGAAGTAGCAGGGGGTGGGGATGAACTTACTGCAAGTATCAGATATCAGGGGAAGTTCTTCAATACTACTTCAAAGGAGGAACTGAAACAATATGTAAACGATTTGTAAATTTTGAATAATATGAAGAAGTTTCTGTTATTTTTATTGGTAGGAATATTTTTCTTATCAAGCTGTGGTGATAGTGAAGAAGAAAAAGCTATTACAAACGCCATCTACTACAAATATAAGGAAGATGCTATTAACTCAGATACCTATGTCCATTTTGAAGTACCATCTATTAAGATTAAAAGTAAAGAGGAGTATGGGGATACTATAAAATATAATGTTGAATTTGGAATTATGGAAATGTATCCAGACCGAAATGCATATTATAAAGGTAATGCAGATGTGGTATCAATAGGACATTCGGCATTGAGAACAACTTCTTTTTATTATAGTACTTGTACTCTGAAAGATTTACCATAGAGGAACAATGGGAACTAAAGAAAGTAACTTCTGTCGAGAAACTTGAAAGAATAGTGAACGAACTGAAAGGAGATTAATAAATGGGAAACAAGAACATTGTTAAATTATTCGACGACCGAAAGGTACGCACAATTTGGAATGAAGACGAGGAAAAATGGTACTTTTCTATTGTTGATGTGGTTACGGTATTAACAGATAGCGATAATCCGCAAACATACTGGAGAGTGTTAAAAAATCGTCTCAAAAAGGAGGGAAATGAAACCGTTACAAATTGTAACGCTTTGAAACTTCCTGCGGCTGATGGGAAAATGCGAAAGACAGATGTTGCGGATATGGAGCAACTATTCAGATTAATACAATCAATAC
Organism: Alloprevotella sp.; assembly: GCF_057240785.1. Lineage (NCBI taxonomy): Bacteria > Pseudomonadati > Bacteroidota > Bacteroidia > Bacteroidales > Prevotellaceae > Alloprevotella > Alloprevotella sp. The sequence goes on from NZ_DBHHRH010000029.1 coordinate 21,347, forward strand.
CGTCTCCTAAAGCAGAGCCATTTAAGCAGTGGATGGCACAAGTTGCCAGCACACGCATAGACCAAATGCAAGACCCTGAGCTTTCTATCAACCAAGCAGTAGAGGATTATAAACGATTAGGGTATTCTGATGCGTGGATTAACCAACGTCTGAAAAGTATAGAAGTAAGAAAGCTCTTAACTGACGAATGGAAACGTGGAGGAATAACAGAGCATAATTTATATGCTATACTTACAAATACAATTACCCGCGAATGGAGTGAGTTGACTACCAAAGGATATAAGAAGCTGAAAGGATTGACAAAAGAAAGCCTTAGGGATAATATGACTAACGTAGAACTTGCTCTTAATACCCTTGCAGAAGCATCAGCTACCGAAATTTCAAAGCAGAATAATCCGAAGGACTTCAAAACTCATAATCAGGTAGCAAGACAAGGTGGAAGTGTTGCCAAAGCTGCACGAAATCAATTGGAAAAGCAACTCGGACGTTCAGTTATAACAAAAGAAAAGGCAAGTGATCACATATTGCCAAATCACAAAAAAGAAGAGACATAGAAAAATTATATATAATAGTGCAGGAGATTAAAGAAAATAAAGAATAGTTTGCACATTTATGGAATAATCCATACTTTCGCAAAGTAAACGATAACTAAAAACATAAATATATGGGATATTTACTATTGTTCGTGTTCTTTATCGCAATATGTTTTATTGTTGGTTGGAATACATTAGGTTGGATTCTTATAGCTGGTTCTGTAGGCTTAATAATTCTTATGATAGTCGTTTCTTTCCAAGAAGCAGAACGGAAGAAACTTAAGCAAGAGCAAGATGAGGAGAAGAAAATAGAACTTGCTAAACAAAAAGAAATAGAAAAACAAGACTATAAAAAATGGAAATCTGAGCTTGTCGAAAAATATGGTCAGATAGACAAAGAAATCACATTGTTAGAAGATAATAAAGATAATGTGATTTTAGTTTTCTCAAAAGTTTCAAGAATATGGCTTATTGGAAACGATTTACCAATGAGCAGCATATTAAGTTGTAACCTTTCTGATGCATCTAAAACTATAAAAGGAAAGTCTACTATTCAAACTAAAACAAATACAGGCAATATGGCGAAACGTGCAGTTGTCGGTGGCGTTTTACTTGGCGGTGCAGGTGCATTGGCTGGCGGAGTTACCGCAAAGAAGGACGGTACTATCATACAGGAAGGTGATAAAATTATTCATGATTATACGGTGTTAGTGAATATAGATAGCCTCTCAACCCCAATAATTCGTTTGCAGTGTGGTACAAATGGAACTCTTGCTAATGAAATAATCGGCTTATTAAATGTAATAATCAATAGAAATAATAAAGGGTAGCCGTTAAGCTACCCTCTTCTTATGTCCTATTAGTTGGGTTCGGTTCAATAAAAGCAAACCCAATCTTTGCAAATGTCCTTTCTACATTCCTCGCAAACGTACAGCTATTCTCAGTATATTTAAGATGATAAATATCTGAACTATCATCGGGGACTTGTATAGTAATATCCCCTTTTCACATAACCTTCCGCAAAAGCTTTGTTTTTGGCGGTGAAATCAGATACGCTATTATCTTCAACAGTAAAATTAAGCGTAAAGTTTCACCCACTCATTTTGAGCAATCCGATATATTGCACTCCGTCGTGCGTTTAGGGGGTATTTGTGATATACTCTTTTAGTTTTTAATATCCACTTAATGTATCGAGAAAGTCTTCTCCCTTTTGTGCCCCATCCTGTAAAGAGAGGCACCCCCTTCCCTCCCCCCTCTCAGTGCGACGCCGCCGGCGTCGGAGGTTTCTTAGTCCATATCCCCACGGGTTCACTCTCGCTTTGCTCGGGCATCACCCGCGGTTAAGCATGGTGCGCCTCCACCGGAGGCGTAAGTTGCTCTGCGAGGGTGCAACTGAGATAGTAAAGGGAGATTATGTGTACTAAGATAGATGGAGGAATCCCGAGGGTGTCCCCACTGTCCCTGGAGGGGACACACCATGCGTAACCGCGGGTGATACCCGAAGTTTGAACCCGTGGGGAAAGTAATAGAAAAAGAAATTATGCGCAATAGGCTCGGCTCAACTCTTTATAAACAAAAGCCGAGAGACTTTAGACGAGGCTAAAAATCTCTCGGAATAAGAAGTCGATAGCAATTGGGCGTTAGCCAACTATTGCAGCAGAAACGGGGCAGTTGATAGTGCCACTCTTGTAATAGTAAGTACCGTCCACAACAACGGCTTTTGCTTTTGGGCCGGGAGTGGAGACGTTGATAGTTCCACCATCGAAAGTGAAGTCGCGATCCACCTTAATGCCGCGCGTCTTGCTCTCATCTGCCTGTCCCTTGTTGTAGGTAGTACCCGTGAGCGTGATAGTAAGGGTTGGTGCAGTTCCCGAGGCGTTGTTCACCAGCAAGTTGGTTGTAGTCTTTATGCCTTTTTGTCCGTTGCCCGTACCAGTGATGGTAATGTTACCTCCGCTGATCGTTATCAGACTGTCAGCTTTGAGTCCCTTCACATCATGGGCAGCATCGAGAGCTATCGTCAGCGTTCCGCCAGAGATCTTCACTTGTCCGTTGTTCTCATCCGTGGAATGGTTTGTTGCCGCCACATCGATAGCATCTGATTTTACGCCTGCAATCGTGAGTTTTCCTCCTGCCATACGGAAATACTGCCCAATATGGAAACCATCCGTCACCGCAGAAGCCACATAGATATGCCCCAGAGAAGAATGCAGTTCGGTGTATTCGCCAGAAGCAAAGGCGTGTGCTTTGCGACCTGTTAGCGTCAGCGTGCCACCACCCGCAATTTCGGCGTGTCCGCGAACATAGAAGCAGGCTTTCTGAGAGCCAGAAGCGGCATCGGTCAGCGCGTTGGTCGTTCCATCAGCCAGCACCACTTTGATGCGCTTGCCGTTCTGCACATTGATGGCAGCACCAGAGGAAGAAGTGAGATCCACCCCTTGGAGCGTGAGCCGCATCTTATAACTACCCGTTTGCGTGAAACTACCATCGGAGCTTGTTCCGCTCAGAACGTAGTTGACTTCCTGCGTCAGACCTGCGGCTGCCGTGATGCTCACGTGCGCACCACTGACGGAGGTCGTCAGATAAGGGGCAACATCGCCCGCCATAAACACGCGCGCACCGCCGTTGGAGTATGACACTTCCACCTGCCCTGCCGTGACGGGGCGGCTATTGACAACGATGGAATCAATATCGGCAATGGTATATGTGCGCCCTGCAACGGTCAGCGTTGTACCGTTGTCGTAGGTCATATCGGCGGCATCGGCGGCTGAAACGCCCACGCAAACCGAACCTTGGTAGATATTGAGTGTTTGTGCCTCAACTGCCAAGGCGCAACACATTGTGATCAAAAGGAGAAAAAGCTTTTTCATCGGATGTAAACTTTAGAGGTGACACTGCCAACACTGACGAGGTAGAGACCGCGCTCCAAACCAGCGCATATCTCTTCTGTCCCGTTCCAACGCTTGCGGAAGGTGGTGAGCAAACGACCGTCAGTGGTATACACACGAATGGTGGTGCCCACTGGAGCCGACACGCTGACGCTTCCCTCCCCTATCGTGACGAGCGTTTGCCCATCTGTGGGATTGAGAACACCAGACACTTCGGAGGTGAAGAACATCTTGGAGAGATCCGTCAGAGCCAGTGTGGTTGTTCCTTCCATGCTGGTGGCGGTCAGTGTGTTTCCAGAAAATGTTATCTTCAAACCATTGGCGGTTAGGCTTTTCTGCGTTCCATCTGTATGCTGGAACGTCAGATAGCTATAAGTTTGTGCCTTTGCGCCCATCGTGAGGAGCAAAAAGGCAGCGAGGGTAAAAATACGTTGCATAAGCGAGAGTATAGAATCTTAAAAACTGAAAGTATAGCCAACATTGATGGCGAAGGAGTTGGCATCATTGTCGCCATCATCGCCATTGGTGAAGACATAAGCCAAGGAAACAGAGTGCTGGCGCGCCACCTTCCAATCGGCGCCCAGAATCCAGCGGCGTTTGTCGAGAGAAAAGCCATTTGCCAAATTGTTGCTAATCTCAAAGGAGGTGAAAGGCGTGATGGGACAGCGCGCTATGTTGTACGACACTCCGAGGCGTGAACGCAAGAAATGTTTTGTTTTAGCATCTTTTTCCTTTGTTTTGCTCTCTCTGTAAGCATAGACGTTGTCGTTGAAAGAGCCTTGATAGGTTGCTCCCTCATAGGTGGCGGGATCGGACACTATGCCGCGGTATTTGTTCTCCGTCACCGTGACAGCCATGTTACGAGTGAGCTGATAGCGTTCGCGCAGAGAGAAGGTAAAACGTCCCACACGGTATTTTCCTGTAGCATCGAAATGGAAGCGATGCTTTGTGCGCCAATAGGACTGTTTCACGTCGTAGCCGTTCATCCCTTTGGAACTGTTGTAGTGAACTTCCTCCTCTGGTCCAGTATAATCGCGAATGAAGTCGTATCCCACACCGAGTTTCAGAAACTTAAGGAGCTTATAGTCCACTCCTACGCCCAAATCGGTGCGCGTGAGGCGGCTCACAGCATCATCGAAGCGCATGCCAGCAGAAGCCTCAACAGAGAAGCGCCCCAACTTTTTCTCTACGCCCACTTCGGGCCAAAGGCCGAAATCATCGGCGGCAGCGGGCAGCGACAGCATGGTGGCTACCAGTAATATAAATGTTTTATTCAAACGCATTGTCGTCTTTGAGGTTAGTCATGTGATCCACAGTCTTTAGGCGGTCGGAATTGTCGATATAATAGACACGGAGCATGGTCATATCTTTGATGAAATCCACAGCTCCCACTTCCACACGCTGAACCTTCACGCCGAGTCGCTTTTCTAAGTCGGCCTTGAGTTCTTCGCTCTTGTCGGGGGTGATGAGTTTGATATTATCATACTTCACGTACTTGCATCCCACTTTATTTTGCAAGGCAAAACGCTCTGACCCCCATACCACACCGAGAAAGATTACGTTTGCCATGAGTTTCTCCAAGAGGTCCATGTGGTCCGTGGAGCCATTCACCACAGAGATTGCAACGAGATAGAAAAGATAGGTCATCTCGCGAATGGGCACACTCTCTGTGCGATAGCGCAAAATACCGAATACGGCAAAAAGTCCCAATGCAGCACCAATCTCCATCTGCGATCCATTCATCAGATAAATCATCATGAAGATGGCCACACTCAGAAGGATAAACGTGAAATAGTAGTCGCGGCGATGACCTTTTGGATAATAGAGGAAATGGCAGATGACCCATACCATTAAGAAGTTAAGGCCAAAGCTAAGGCTTAATTTGAGAAGTTCAAGCCCTGCGAAAGTTTCTTCAGGGTCGAGAGGAGTGAGAAGCTCAGAGATGTTAGTTAAGAGAATCATGATGTTTTTTAAATTTATATCGTTGGATTGTCTTCAGCTCCTCGCATAGCGATGCGCTGAATGGTATGTAGTTTTTCTTTGATGAGATTTTGTCGCAAGGCATCGTTGGTAAGTGCCGAACCAATACAGTATTTGCTAAATCCGCTGGGCTTGATGCGCAAAAGGCGAAGGTGGTCGAGCACGGGCGAAGCCACGCGGCCATCGCGCTTGAGTTCTATGACGGCAACGTTCTCAAGAGCAGCTCGGCGTTGCGTCTCAAAATTGTCAAAATGGAGGTTAAAATCTATCGTCAGACGCTCCGTCTTCGCACGGTTCACCAGCGTGATGCGTTGAAAGCGGTTTCCCACGGCCGGAGCGAGATTGGCAAACGAAAGCCCCGTTTGTTCGTTGAGAAATTCTTCCCCAACTCCCTCTTCGGCAACGGCTTGAATGGAGGGCACTTCTATACGTTTCTTTCGTGTCTTACCGTGATTATTTTTCTTTTTTATTTCTAAAAACGACAGCTTCGATTCCACATACGTTCGTGCCCTTACCTTCATGCGTGGTAAGCGGCCTGTTTCGTGAGTATGATAGAGAAGATGCTCGGTAAGTTCGTCCCAATACACAGTGCGATACGAGGTGATGCGCAACCCTTTCACTTCCTGACAGAAATAGTCCTCATGGAGCAGCGCGAGTAGGCATATCAGCGTATTCGCATCGGTAACAAACTTTTGATCCATACGCTTCATGAGGCGTATGGAGGACATTTCCTCCAGAGAAATAGGCGACATTGTCTGCACAATACTCCTTAGTTTTTGTGTTTGGTGGTCTGTCATGACATTCCTTATGTATATGAATGTGAATTCAAGTCGCAAAAATAGTTAAAAACGCCTTGTCCGCAAACACTTTCTATGAAAACGACAAGTAGAAGAAGCAAAAAAAACATATTCTCCCATGCTCCAACCATCAGAAAACTGCTATACGTCCTTTCTTTCATAAAAAAGCAGAAAAAGTTTTGAGAGTTTCGAGCGAACCACTAACTTTGCAGTCCATTTCCTTTTGGAAACATAACATAACAACAATTTAAATTTTTAATTTTTACTACTATGGCTTATGTAATTAGCGAAGACTGCGTTGCATGCGGCACTTGCATCGACGAATGTCCCTCCGGCGCAATTTCCGAAGGCGATCGTTACTCTATTGATCCTAACTCTTGTGTTGACTGCGGTACTTGTGCAGACGTTTGCCCATCAGGCGCAATCGCTCCAGGCGAGTAATCCTCTGTTTCAACAAAACAACAGACTCAACGGCTCAAGTCTAATATGGACTTGGAGCCGTTCTTTTTTTATCGCGCCACTACAAAAGCATACCGTTCTTCTTCTCATGTTCCTTTCTGATTAGGAACAGTGCGTTTCAAACTACACATTCTAGAAGGGCAGAGCATACACAATAAATACCGCGACCCGCCGTTAAGTTTAGAGATATGACTCCACTCAAACACATATATTGCCTACTGCTCGCTATGCTGTTCGCTCTGAACGGCATCGCCCAAGAGCGCAAAATCCAGAACAAGCCCTACATCGATGAGCGGCAATTCCATTACGGTTTCTTCGTTGGCGTTCACGATCAAGGTATAAGACTGCAAAATAGTGGCCACATCGACCCCAATTCGGGAGCACAATGGACGGCGGAGAACGATGGGCAGAACTTCGGCTTCAGCGTAGGCATCTTGGGCGATTGGAAACTGGCCTCTTGGCTAAACCTGCGCCTCAGTCCGGGACTCCATTTCGGTTCGAAACACATCAAATTCCGCAACCTCTCAGATGGAGAAACCAAGACACAAGACATGAAGTCCTGTTACATCGGAACGCCCATCGACCTAAAAGTATCCGGCCCCCGCTTCAACAACTACCGCCCCTACGTGATTGCTGGAATCGCGCCCATGTATGACCTCACGAGCGGCAAACAAACACTGCTTCGCTCCACTCCCTACACCACAACCCTTGAAATAGGTCTCGGTTGCGACCTCTACCTCCCCTACTTCAAGCTCATCCCCGAACTCAAATTCAGCTTCGGCCTCAACAATATTCTCCGTAAGAATCGCCCTGACCTGACCGATTCTTCACAATATCTCTTCACACAAAGCGTTGACCGTGCCACTTTCAACATGGTCTCCCTCTGCTTCTACTTTGAGTAGAGCCTTAACATCCCTGCAAGAACCGAAGAGAGAGAAAACGAAGATGTTAATAATTGAGCATTTCATCTGTAAGTGCTGAGTATAGCAATTACATATCGCCTCTCAACTACCGCTACTGTAAATGTAGACACTTTTAAGACACTACTACGAGAAACAAAATGAAACTGGGATATATACATAGCAACAAAGAAGAACAGGCTCGAGTGTTGCAAGTTTTGAAGATGACTTCGGAGTCGGTCGCACTTGAGGAGCTGGGTATTGGGCGTATTCGAGACGCTTTTGCCGACAAGATGTTTCCAGGTGTATCCACCCTGCAAAAACATATAAAATACTTTTCGCTCATGCCGCAGCTCTATCGCAAAGCTACGGAGAAACGCTACAATCGCCCCAATGAAGTGAAAACTGAAATAATACGGTTGGAGAAAATTATGACAAAAAACCTCTATGAGGGAAGCACAGACAAACGGGGCATTACGGGGAGCGACATGATCAATAAGAACTCCAATAATTATGTAAAATACGACCCCGCCTACATCTACAATACGGGGCTGCAAACCTTTGAAATCTTACGTAGCACGCAATTGTACGAGCTTATCTATTCGGCTTCAAAAGCTCTTCACAATGAACCAAAAGCTATCAAGAGCGAGGATGAAGACACGAATAATGACACGGGAGAAAAGCCCAATATCTTTCAGTTCTGCTCCTTCCCCAATGTTGATTATGATTTCACGCAGCGGTGTTCTTTAGACCTCACTGCGGAGGATAAAGCTTTTATCATTGACCATATTCTTAATGCCAAAGAGTGCAAAAACTCTTTGTTGCGCTACATTGTGGACAATCCAGATTTCCCGATAGCTGAAACTTTTGAGCAAATCCCGGCCGCTCTTCTTCCCGCAGATTTAGCAGAAACTCAAGACTTAGCGAGGCGCTTCGCCGACTTTATGTACATGATACATATTCGCTACAACTATATTTTCTCTCAATATCAAGACGAAGAATTGCGCACGCTCTTTGAGGAGAAGCTCGCGGAATTTCGCAATAGCGGCACAGATATCGACAAGGTTCTAAATGCTATTACCATCAGTGAGAATAGCAGTAAGAGATTTTGTAAAAACATTACGGAACAACTCTTTGCCAACGAAACGCAAGCGGGAGGCGCCTTGGATCAACTCATCATCAAGCGTGAGAGAGACATCAAGAAGTCGCGCCGAAAAATAGGAAATCCTGCTTACACCTACAATCCTAAAAAACGCATCCACTTCTACAAACTTTCCTATCGATGGGAAACAGTGAAGATTTTTGCGGATGAACTAAGAAAAGACATAAAACCATGACGGATACTTTATGGAATGATATTGTCTATACCGAAGTGATGCAGAGCGATGGCTTTGTAGTGGATTATGCAATCTGTACCACTTATAGTCTGGATATGCCTACGCTGCTTTCTGTTCCTTTCATGTTGGGAACCATGGTAGACTTGACCGAGGACACCATGCGCTCACCACACTTCATTTTAGAAACCATCAACCGCTCCGCGGATAAATTTGCAGTGTTCTGTAATGCAGGGTGCATTGCAGTACCACCAGCCAACTCCAAGTTATACTCACTTCTGGAACGCAGCATTGTGCAAGTGACTTTGCCCAATAAAGGTAACGGCTACATCAACTTCCACCCGAAAGTATGGGTCATCAAAGAGACAAATCCCGAAACGGGCGAAAAACAAATCAAGCTGGTAGTACTCTCGCGCAATCTAACCTGTTCGCACGATTTGGATGTAGTGTGCGAAATGGTTGGGAAAATCGAAACGGAACCTGCCACTAAGAAGGCACAGGAAAAACACGCCCCACTTGCCGACTTCCTCACATGGCTCATCGCTAAAGTCGATAGCCCTACGATGGAGAAGAAAATAAAAGCCATTTGCAAAGACATTCGTTACATCGAAAGATTCAATTTAGAGGACTCTCCCTTTGAAGACTACAGCTTCTTTCCTATGGGTATCTCCCAGCACGATGGAACCACAGCATGCTTAGAACAAAACATCTTGAAGCACGCGGCGGAGATGCTCATCATCTCTCCGTTTGTAGACCACAACGTGCTCAAGAAAATGGTGAACTGTACTCCCAACGCAAAGAAAACTTTGATCACAAGACACTCTTCCATCAAGCCAGATATGATACAAATGTTCAATGATGGCATCTATACGCCAAAAGATATTTTGACGGACAAAGAGGAAAAAGACGTGATAGTAGACTTGCACGAAAAAGTGTATTTCATTCGCTCTCAAGAAGGCAACCAAAGTTATAACCGCCTCTATCTTGGTTCTACCAATGCTACGACAAATGGTTTTGGACGCAATGTTGAGTTCCTACTCCAGTTGCAGTTTTCTCCCTATAAAACATCTTATAGCAAATATCGCAGCGAATTGATCAATGACAGCGATGAATGTATGTTTGAAAAGGTGGTAGCAATCCCCGATGATGATACAACAAAGGAAGACGTACCCAACGAAATAGTACTGCGCACTGCCATTGCTGCCATACAAGAAGCAGAAATAAAGCCGTGCAACTCTCTTTATTCCGTCACCATTCACTGCCGCCAAAACCAACTCCCCAAACAGTCCCTTTCTCTCTATCCTTTAGGGTGCGAAGGAATAGAATCAAACTTAGCTGATGGAATAGTATTTACTGATTTGGAGCTATCAATGCTCACTGAGTTCTATGTCATCCAAACAGGCGACTTACGCCGTGTGATAAAAATTCCAACAACTGGAATGCCTGAAGAACGCGACAAAGCTATTTTCCGCTCTATTATCAACACCAAGGCAAAGTTCATCAACTATCTTTCCTTCATGCTCACCGACGACATAGAACAATACATCGTGGAGACTCAGCTGTTGGAAACCGAAAACAACAGCGACAAAGCTTCCTCCTTGGAACAAATAATCTGCACTTCTCTCTACGAAGATATGGTCAGAAAAGCCTACATCAACCCCGACCGTATCGCTGCCATTCGGCAACTCCTCGATAAGGCAGAAGAAAAGGTGATCCCAGGGAATTTCAAAAAGATGTACGAAACTTTTGAAAAAGTTATCCAACAGATCAAACGCTTATGAGCCAAGACATAAAAGATTTCCAGCGCGCCACTGCCGAACGCATTCTCCACATCTATAAAGATTTGGGGCATCGCCGTGTGTTGTTGGCCGATGAAGTGGGGTTGGGCAAAACCTTTGTTGCCCGACAGGTCATCCAGCTGGTGAGAGAGTGGCACAAGGAGATGAACGATGATTTCTTCAAAGTGGTCTATATCTGTTCTAATGCAAACATAGCCGACCAAAACATAAAGAAATTAGGCATTGACAACTGCATGAGCATCAGCGATAGCCGGCTTTCTATGCAGCACCTCCACATTAAGTTAGCCGAAAAGCGCATCGCTCAGCAGCAGAGCACGGGAAATATGCCCGAATCCATCATTCCGCTCACTCCGTCCACCTCTTTCCGCTTCTATAGTGCGCAAGGCATAGCCAAAGAACGCGCTTTGATTTGTAATATCTTGTGCCGGATGGATTGCTTTACTGTCCATAAAAGTGAAGTGCAGAAATTTCTCAGTTGTGGCGTAAAACATTGGCAAGAACTTATCAAGAGCTACAACTCCTCCATCCAACAATGTGGAGAGGACTATCTACAAGAGATCCATAAAAAACTACAAACAAAGCTCTCCAACGAAACAGTGAACCAACTCTTGGAGTGCGCCCAAAATGGTTGTGACTATCAACAACGCTCTTCCATCATCAACACGCTGCGCCGCATCTTTGCAGAGATAAGTATTGATATGCTCGATCCCGACTTAGTTGTCATGGATGAGTTCCAACGTTTCAACTCGCTCTTGGAACAGGGCGAGGACGAACAATCTATGCTGGCAAACAAGTTCTTCGACGACAAACGCTCCAACACGAAGATTCTGCTGCTTTCGGCCACTCCCTACAAACCTTATTCTACACTCGAAGAGCTCAACACTGACGGCAAGGATGAACATTACAACGACTTCGTGAAAGTGATGGATTTTCTCTTTGCCAGCAAAGACAAGACAAAACAGTTCCAGCTCATCTGGCAACGCTATTCTGCTGCGCTCAAACGCACCGATGTGGTCAATTTGCAACCAATTATCACGGCAAAAAACTCGGCGGAAGAACAACTATACAGCGTGATGTGCCGCACGGAGCGTTTCAATAGTCATATCATCAATGATGACCATGTGGAGGATGTGCAGGTACTTCCTGAGGACATTCTTTCCTTTGCTGAATGCCAAAAGCTGATGGATTCTCTTTCGGAGGAGAATCCTAAAAATCGCTTAGGAAATGTTCCGATGGAGTATGTCAAATCTTCGCCGTATCTGCTTTCCTTCATGGACAAATACGAACTGAAGGAAAAAATAGTGAAGGCTCTACAACAATCTGATGCAAAAAAACATCACAAGATGGATACGCTGCTGCTCTCCAAGTCGGCCATCAACAAATATAGGCCTATAAAAGCCGGCAGCGGCAAACTAAACTATCTCCACGACCTCATTTTCGGGGCACACCGCGAAAAGAAAACACAATTCTTGCTGTGGGTTCCGGCTTCTTATCCCTACTATAAGGCGGAAGGCGTTTTTGAGACTGACGAAGCCAAAAGTTTTTCTAAGATTCTACTCTTCTCTTCATGGGAAATGGTACCCAGAATGATTTCCGTGATGATGTCCTACTACGAGGAACTTTACACTTTTGGCAAATTGAGAGAAAGCGATAAGCAAATACGCTATACCGCCCAGAAGAAGAATCGTTATGGTGAGAATCGTTTGAAAGCTGATAATCTTTTAGAATATCCTTGCCAAACACTGGCTTCTGTCTTCTCCCCTGCCGATTTCTACGGCAAAGAACTTTCTACCATTCGAAAAGAAATCAAGCAAAGGATTCAACAGAAATTTTCCGAACACGAACTGCTCAGTTCGCTACCACAACGCGGACCAAACAAAGCAGAAAACCTCCTCACTATCATGAAGATTCTCGATAGGGAGACGCCCGAAGACATAAGCAATCTGTACATACCGCCCAATGCTTTAGACGTTCTGACAAATATCGCCATCGCCTCGCCGGCTGTCTGCGCCTACCGAAAATCAAAGAATAAAGATGACGCCCAAAAGGTGGCTAAAGCCATTATTTCGGTTTTCAACAAACCCGAAAGTGCTGCCGTTATTGATGTTCTATACAGCAAAAAAAGCGAGGAGAAGTATTACGAATCCGTCCTCGACTACTGCGCCGTGGGCAACTTGCAAGCTGTGCTTGATGAGTATGCCCACATGCTAGAAACCGACTTCTTGGGCGAAAGCATCACCGAGGCGATTATCGGCACCAGCAATCTGAGCATCGACACCAAGGAGTCCTTGGAGAAGGAGGAGAAAAAACTGCAGATGCGCTGCCACTTCGCCATTCCTTTTATCGACAAGACCATCACAGACAAATCCGTGGCGCGCTCCAAAAACATTCGCATGGCTTTCAACTCACCTTTCCGTCCTTTCATCCTTTCCACCACATCCATTGGGCAAGAAGGATTGGACTTCCATTGGTACGCCCGCAAGATAGTGCATTGGAATCTCCCCTCCAACCCCGTTGATCTCGAGCAACGTGAAGGCCGCATCAACCGCTATAAATGTTTGGCCATTCGCAGAAATGTAGCAAAACTATACAGTAGTGAAACTTATCACACGTGGGACGAACTCTTCGACATGGGATACGCCGAATTGAAAGGTAGCTATTCCGAGATTGTTCCCTACTGGTGCTTACCGATGGACCAATTCACAGAGGAACAGCGCGAAAAGCTCGAACGCATCGAACGAATAGTGCCGCTCTACCCACTCAGTCGCGACAAATATAAATACCAACGCCTCATCGATGTGCTCACTTGGTATCGTATGACTTTAGGGCAACCCCGCCAAGAGGAACTATTAAACCTCTTGAAAAATATGCACCTATCAGATAAGCAACACAAGGAACTCACCATTGATCTCTGCCCCTATAACAGGCAGAAGCAAAAGTAGCCTCACACCCCGCACACATAAACCACTGATTATAAACAACTAACACATCAACTTACTGAAGCAAAAAATATCCTTATTGCGTCAGCTGACACAATAAGGCTGTCAGCTGACGCCCTTATTGTATTTTCAAACGCTATAAGGATATTTACGCCGCGCTCTATCGCACCTTTTCTGCTCCTTCAGAAAGGGTGTAGAAAAAGCACTGGAGCGAATGACAGAGTTAGCGGCAACGTGGATGCAGTGCGACACAGGCGGTGTCGGAAAGTTCTATATCACTTACCCACGGGTTCTCCCTCGTTCTGCTCGGGCATCACTCGCGGTTAAGCATGGGGTGTCCCCGCCGGGAACAGTGGATGAGAACATTCCGATAAAAGGTGATAGGTACACAAAAGGAGGGAGATCGCAAAGAAATAGTGGACAAAAATAACTCACGCCTCCGGCGGAGGCGCACCATGCGTAACCGCGGGTGATACCCGAGCAGAGCGAGGGAGAACCCGTGGACTGTAAGCAGCACCATCCTCCGACACCGGCGGTGCCGCACTGAAAGCGTGGACAGAAAAGCCACACAAACGGGAGAGTAAGTGGGAGACTACTGTATGGGATTTTCAAAACTCCATGCCTATAACAAATTCGGTGAAATCGGCCTTGGTGAGATGGGCTTTCACATCGCCGCCGAGATAGAAACCCTTCCAGCGCGGGAAATGGTAGCGCAGACCGATGCGCTCATAGTAGGGCTTTTCCTCCCACTTGGCTTCCTGCCCCATTTGGCGGTGGAGATAAACGCCTAAGGACATAGCTAACGAGAGGTTGTGATAGAAAACTTCATGACGCGCGGCAAGTCCCACCGACCACGGGGAATGGGGCAACTGAATACCTGCTGCACGGTCGAGCGCGGCAATATGGTGCGCCGCCTGCGCATAGTTGAGATCGAGCCCCAGGCCACTTGCCCAGCGCCGCGCATAGCGATACATGAAATTGAATTGCAGACTGTAAGTGGGATAGATACGGAAATGTCCCGTACGATAGTCGGGGTGCGACGGAGACGTGTTATACTGCGTTTTGAGCCAATCCTCCAAAAGAGATTTTCCGCCTATGCCCAACTGCGCCCCCCAATAGAAGCGGCTCACAAAGGAGGACGGCGCTCCGCTCTCGACCTGCTGCAGTCGGAGATCTTCCGCGGGAGCTGAAGGATAATAGAGGAGAGTCAGACTCGGTCCCACTGAGTTTTCCCCCTTATTGGGACGATCGAGCGCACCATTACTGTGGTGGCGAAATTCCATGCCCAACTGCATCGCCCAATGCGGCGAAAACCAATAGGAAGCGCGAAGACCAGCACCGAAATAAATATTCCAACGACTCCCCAAGAGTTCGTTATCGACATTATTATGCCGATTGTAGAAACGCGAAGCCATGCCAACTCCAAAATTGAGGGCATAGTCCACCTCCCAATGAGGGCGGCGGAGCAAAGGGCGCAAGAAACCGCCATAGAGCGTCCACACCTGCCCCATCCGCGACACATAATCGACAGGTACGGCCTGTCCCCAATCGGGTGCTGCTTCTTTGTGCATCGTCACATTATGGTAATTTCCCCAAAGCAACCCAACGGAGAACGTCGGGTAGTTGTAGTCCGCCGCAAAGGAGTCGGCATCCTCGGGGCGCGTACGATAGTTCAGTGCCAGCCCTACGCTGATGTTCTTGTTTCCATGCAGCCACATCCGCTCGTAAGGGTCGATTTTGAGCACACGGCCGGGCATCACTTCCAGTGCCACGCCCAGATGGGCACTATCGGGACGGAACGTTGGCACCGCGGTTTGAGCCACGGCGCAGAGGGAGAAAAGGGACAAAAAGAGAGATAGAATTTTCAATGCGTCGGAGTTTTGAAAGCGCAAGATAGGAATTATTTTAGGAAAAGTTTTGACCTAACGAAAATAAACACGTATCTTGCGCAACATGATGCTATTGAACTTGTTGACAACCTTGCTTTCTGTCCTGCTGTGGCCGTGGCACGACACACCCGCTACGGATGCACGGCAGGAAATCTACGCCGATCTCTATCGTGCGGCGGGGAGCTTATATGTCTACAAGGAACCGCGCCAAGAGAAAAGCACACCTATACCCCGCGGCTATACTCCCATTGCGCTCCAACTCTTTGCACGCAACGGTTCGCGCTATTTGATGCAGAAAACGGACTATGAGCGGCCGCGCCAAATCTTGCAGCGTGCTCAGGCAGCGGGAAAACTGACAGCCTTGGGCCGAGAGGTGCTGGCAGAGGTGGATTCGCTTGCCACTTTGGCACGAGGCCACTACGGAGAAATCACGCGGGCTGGCATCGAACAGCATCGGGGCATTGCGCGCCGCATGTTCTATCGACACAAAGAGATATTCGGCCGCGCCAAAACCATAGAGGTGGTATCAACGCCTTCGCTCCACTGTCAGCAATCTATGCAGAGCCAATGCGCACAATTATTGGCACTCAACCCACACCTGCAATTCTCCACCGACATCGCCAGCCACAGCTGGTTTTCAGGCCTCATCAGTGCCCACACAACGGAACTGACTTCCGTCAATCCCTATCGGCTGATGGGTTGCCTTTTCAACGACACGATTTACATCCGCCAACACATCGAGGCCTGCTCTCTATTTCAACAGCTCTTCTTGCTGGCAGCCAACATCCAGAGTTTGGATTGCCGCCTCGACCTTTTCCGCATCTTCACACGGGACGAATGCTACGCCTACTGGCGGGACGACAACTACAGCATCTTCCGAAAATACATGCGCTCCCCGCGCTTCGAATCGGGCAAGGAAATGACTGAACTCCTCATGAGCCGCATCGAGCAACAAGCCCAAAAGAGTTTTGACTGTCAGCAGCCGAGCGCAATGCTCTGCTTTGGCAACGAAGAGAATCTGCTGCGCCTCTGCGAAGCGCTCAACCTCAACGGATGCTCGCTGCAAGCCCCCACTTCGGAGGAAGTGGCCACGCATTGGCGTAGCTATCAGCTTTTTCCGCTGGGTGCAAACTTGCAACTCGTGTTCTACCGTTCTCGGAAAAATCCGCGCATACTTGTGAAGGTGTTGCTCAACGAACGCGAAACTCGCATCCCTATCCCTTCCGACACTGCTCCCTACTACGATTGGGAACAAGTGAAACTCTTTGTGCATCAAATGCTGGCAAAGCAGTGAGCTGCCTCTCTATGCCTCCTCATCCGAAAGACCTACAAAAATCTTTAATTGCTTTGCTTTCCGAGGGGCTTATGGTATCTTTGCACACAATAATCAATCAATTAAATAGCTATCATGGCTCAACAAGAAGACGTTTTCAAGAAAATAGTATCTCATTGTAAGGAATATGGCTTCGTATTCCCTTCTTCCGAACTCTACGACGGACTCGGCGCTGTATATGACTACGGTCAGAACGGTGTGGAACTGAAAAATAACATCAAGCAGTATTGGTGGCAGAGCATGGTGCTGCTCCACGATAACATTGTAGGCCTCGACAGTGCCATCTTCATGCACCCCACTATCTGGAAAGCCAGCGGTCACGTGGATGCTTTCAATGATCCCCTCATCGACAACCGCGACTCAAAGAAACGCTATCGCGCCGATGTTCTCATTGAAGATCAAATTGCTAAATACGATGAGAAGATAGAGAAAGAGGTGGCCAAAGCACGCAAACGTTTTGGCGACAACTTCGACGAAGCGAAATACCGCGAAACAAGCGAACGCGTGCTTGAACACCAAGCAAAGCGTGATGCCCTCGAAGAGCGCTACAAAGAAGCTATGAACGGCACCGACCTGCAAGCACTCAAACAAATCATCCTCGATGAGGAAATTGTCGACCCCATTAGCGGCACGCGCAACTGGACCGATGTACGCCAGTTCAACTTGATGTTCAAAACATCTATGGGCTCTACTGCTGATGGTTCAAGCGACATCTACCTCCGCCCCGAAACGGCACAGGGTATCTTTGTCAACTATCTCAACGTGCAGAAGACGGGCCGCATGAAAATTCCTTTTGGTATCGCCCAAATCGGTAAGGCTTTCCGCAACGAGATCGTTGCCCGTCAGTTCATCTTCCGTATGCGCGAATTCGAACAGATGGAGATGCAGTTCTTCGTGAAGCCCGGAACTGAAATCGACTGGTTCAAAAACTGGAAAGAGATGCGTATGAAATGGCACCAGGCTCTGGGCTTCGGTGCGGAAAACTATCGCTTCCACGACCATGAGAAGCTGGCTTTCTACGCCAATGCAGCCACCGACATCGAGTTTAAGATGCCGTTCGGATTCAAAGAGGTAGAAGGTATCCACAGCCGTACGAACTACGACCTCACACAGCACGAGAAATTCAGCGGAAAGAGTATCAAATACTTCGATCCTGAAACGAAAGAAAGCTACACGCCGTACGTCATCGAAACAAGTATCGGTGTGGACCGTATGTACCTCTCGGTGATGTGCCACTCCTACCAAGAAGAGCAGCTCGAGAATGGCGAGACGCGCACAGTGCTCAAACTGCCCGCTGCCCTTGCTCCGGTGAAGCTGGCCATACTGCCACTCATCAAGAAAGACGGTCTGCCCGAAAAGGCGCGTGAGATCATGAACGATCTGAAGTTCCACTTCAATTGCGAATATGAAGAAAAGGATACCATCGGTAAGCGCTATCGCCGACAGGATGCTATCGGTACGCCGTACTGTATCACTATCGACCACGATACGCTGACTGACAACTGCGTAACGCTTCGCGATCGCGACACAATGCAGCAGGAGCGTGTGCCCATCAGCGAGCTTCGTTCGCTCATCGAAGACAAAGTATCCATTACTAGCCTCCTCAAAAAATTGCAGTAATAACAAAGCTGTCCCGCTCCTCAGCCAATGAGGAGTGGGACAGGTAATTTCCTTCGACAATCAGCATTATGAAAAATCTTTTCAAAATCCTGCTGACGGCAGCAGCCTTGGTGCTGACCTTCGCCTCTTGCTCGGAACATCTCAATTCCGAAAACGACGATTTCGCCAACAACTGGAAAGGACAGAATACAGCTGCCTTTGCCGAACACATGAAGCAAGCCAAAGCGGCCATCGCTACGGCTAAGGCGCAGTATGGTTCCGATTGGGAAGCCCACTGCAACTATCGCATCTATCGCTACTTCGGCTATACGGACAATACAAAAGCTTCCATCAACGACTCTATCTGCGTGGAGATTGTGAAGCAGGGAACTGGCAGTGGATGCCCACTCTATACCGACTCCGTCAGCATGAACTATATGGTGCGCCTCATCCCTTCGGCCAGCTATCCCACGGGGAAACTCATCGACCATTCTGGTCAGACAATCCGTGAAGAGGACATTTTCAGCACAACCCATTCAGCTCCGCGCCACTTCCTCGTGAGCGCCCAAATATCGGGTATGCAAACAGCTCTGCAACACATGCACATCGGCGACCGCTGGCGCATCTATATCCCCAGCGATTTGGCGTATGGATCTAACAACCTGCTTGGCAGCTCCGGTATTCCGGCCTACTCCATGCTCCGCTTCGACGTTGAACTCAAAGCTTATGCTCGCGTAGGGACGAAGCTCTGACGCTGACACATACACACATAATAATAGCCGCAGTAATTTCATTTACCGCGGCTATTATTGTGTTGAAAGACGCCCTATTCTCCTTTATTTCTCCTTTAGTTCTTCCGACAGATTTACGGCGATTCCGCGACGCTGCTGGTCGTCGGTGAGGGGACGGAGTCGGCGGAGGAAATCGGTGTAGTTGCGGCGCGAAGGATAGCTCCAACCGGCTTCGGCCAAGGCGGCGGCGCGGGGGAAGGCCTGATAGTAGATACGTTCCGTGGAGTTGATACATTCGCTCCAAAGTGTGCCACTAACGCCGAGCAGATTCTCACGCACAAAGGTGCTGTCCTGTCCCCATGCGGGATCGAGGCAGTAAGTCTGCTGAAGCGTGGTGACGGGCATTCCCCAGTTCACCTCCGGCATATCGCCGCGCTGCTGCGGATAGTCGAGGTAGCAGTGTTCGCCAGGACAGAGCATGATTTGAGCTTTGTTGCGCACGGCTGCATCGATGGCCGTCTTTGTCAGACCATGGCGCCAAGCATAGACAACGCAACCAGGTTGTATCGTTTTGAATTCTTGCTCGTACCAATACATCGGCGTCTTCTTCAGCGCCTTGAGGCGATCGATGACGCGGTCGAAGAGATACTGCTGCAACTGCCAGTTTTCCGTATATCCCTCCTTGCGTTTCAGCTCCTGACAAGCGGGACAATCGCTCCATGCGCCCAAAGGTGGCTGACCGGCTTCGTCACCTCCCAAATGGACATAAGGAGCTGGGAAAACATCGGCCAACTCCGTAAGGACGTTGTCAAGAAATTCATAGACGAAAGGTTCGGCGGGGCAGAGCAATTCGTTGCTCACGCCACACGTCAAGCGAATGGGTACAGTTTTTTTGGCACACGACAGTTGCGGGAAACAATGGACGGCAGCCACCTCATGCCCCGGCAGTTCTATCTCGGGAATAATCATAACGTGATACTGCGCGGCAAAGCGAACCAATTCACGCATCTGCGCTTGGGTGTAGAAACCACTGATGCGCTCGGGCATATCATCCATGCCCACACGGTCGGAGGCTTTCTGCGTGAGCTGCGGATACTTCTTGATTTCGATGCGCCAGCCTTGATCGTCCACCAAATGGAGGTGCAGCGCATTGTATTTATAGCGAGCCATCTCCACGACAAAGGCTTTCAGATCGGCAAAGGGAATGAAATGGCGCACGGGGTCGACCATCAATTCGCGGATCTGCGTGCGTGGTTGGTCGGCAATGTGCAAGGCGGGGATTTTCTCAGAGCGCGCCCCTGTTCCGTTACCGATGCAGAGCTGTTCGAGCGTCATCAGTCCGCGGAACACGCCGGCGGCTGTCTTGCCTTTGAGCACTACGCCTTTTTTAGAAACATCCAAGGTATAGGCCTCATCATTGGGAAGAGAGGCGTCGAGTTGGAGCTGAATGGTCGGACCTGTTTTGCGACGCACTTTCATATAGGCCGTGCGCTCTGCGAGTATGCGCTCAGCTTGCAACTTCTCGTTGTTCAATCCCTGAGGGGCTTCCACGCCAATCACATCGGCCCAACGGAGGGGACGATGGCGGATGCGTTTCCGCTTGCCGCTGCTCTCCGCTGCTTCCTCAAAGGTTTCTTCGGGAAACACCTCCAGCGTGAGCGGTTTGGGGACGAGAATCTCCTCGGGACGGCACACGTTTGCCATTTCCTTTTTGCCAAAGAAATGTCGCCAGCCTGGTGCGCGGCGGTAGTCCTTGCGAGCCCGCTCCGGAACAATGAGTTCCACGCGGCGGAGGTCGATACCGTCGAAGGCATTGTCGGCGCAAACGGGTGGCACAAGGGCCGAGAGGCGCACAGTGCGGAGGCCGCTGCAATTGGCAAAGGCAAAAGGAGCGAGGCGCGTAGTTCCCTCAAAGGAGAGTTCGCGCAATTTGCTGCAACCGTTGAACGCTGAAGCCTCTACCACGCGGGTAGTGGCGGGGAAACGCAAGCGTCCACCGATGCCCTTGCAGGCAAAGAAAGCTTGACTACCCACGGAGTCGAGCTGCAACGGCAAAACGAGCGACCGCAGCCGATAGCGCGAGTGCATGGCGTTGCGGGGAATCACCGTGCAGTTGGTTTTAGAAAGGTCGAGGGAGGTTTCGTTCACCTTCACGTCGCGCAGTTGGCGGAAATTCTGCGCACTGGTTGGGAGACCAATGAGTAGGGCCAGGAAAAAGGCGGAAAGTGTTTTCATGTTTATGCGTTACTTTGAGGGATATGTGCGGGATTATTGCGGGTCGTCCATTGTCAGCGTGCGAGTGCCGTCCTCGTTTTCCACGATATTGACGCGCACGGCATCCTCGGGGAGCATATCTTCGATGAGTTCGGGCCATTCCATGAAACAGAGGTTACCCGAATAAACATAGTCTTCATAACCGATGTCGTAGACCTCTTCTTCTTTCTTGATGCGATAGAAATCGAAATGGAAGATAGGACCTTGCGGCGTGGCGTACTCATTAACGATGGCAAAGGTGGGAGAATTCACCTCGTCGTCCGTACCGAGCGCGTTGCAGAGTTCTTTGATAAATGTGGTCTTCCCTGCCCCCATTTTTCCATAAAAGGCAAAGACTTTTCGATCTGCCATAGCGGCGATAAACTGCTCAACTGCTTGCGGCATTTTCTCCAGCGAAGGGATTTGTATTGTTGTCATATCTTTCTGTTTTGTCATTTTCGGCGAAGATAGCATAAAACTACAAAATAGGAAAGTATCCCCGCCGCGGATTAGCACCTTGGAACCGATATGAGCCACTGAGTTGGACGATGTCCCATCGAGGCAGCCTACCAAAAGAAGTTTTGCCGCGCTGGCTCTATCTGGGAAGCAGAAAAACGCCTATGGAGATGCAGGGAGGCACGTCCATAGGCGGAAGAAGTTTTACAATATGATTCTTACAAGAAATCAGCGAATGAGTTTCTTTATCCCTTCGATGAGCTGTTCGAGCGGCATACCTGTGCGGTCGCTCATGGCTTGTATGTCTACTTTTCCTATCATGAGCCGACCAAGCGGCGTATTGAGCATTTTGAATTTGGAATCCAATTCGGGCAAACGACTTTTGAGCGCGGGATATTGCGTAAGGAGATCTTTCAGGCGCGTTTGTGGCGTGATCTCCGTCACGGTTTGCGTTTCGGCAACTTCGGTTTGTTCCGTCTCAACTTGGGTGGGTGCTTCGGCAGCTGCTGGGGCATCGCCATTGCTCCAGGTGAGCAGCGTTTGCGAACCTTCCAAAGCGCGGATGTGTGTGCAATCCTGCATCATTTCGAGCACACCGCGGAAGTTGCCCTCCTTGTCGCGCACAGCCACATATATGATATAGATGAACAATCCTGGCTTATTGATCCAGAATTCGGCCTTGTCTTGCTCGCCACTTCTGAGTTTGTCGATCACTTCGCGAACGATGTGGGCACTCTTGCGCGGATGGCAATTCATCACTTCGCGCCCGATGACGTTCTTACTACGCGGGAAAATGCGGTGGTCGGTGTCGGAATAGAAACAAACGAGTTCGTTCTCGTCCACAAAGGAGATGTCGATGGGCAGGTGCTTGTAGATCAGATTCACCTGCTCCAGGGTGAGTTTTCCCGTTGCAACGTCCAAAATGTTGTTGCCTTTGTCAGCATAACCATACTTAGCGAGCAGGGCTTGCAGGTCGTTGGCAAAATCGTTCTGAGCAGCGGGGGCAGCTTGCGGCTTCACTTCGGTAGCGGTATGCTCCACCTCGAAAAAGGCAAAGCCAATTTCTTGGTCACCACTCTTCATATCCTCAAATTCTTCGGCGCTGATGAGAGCGAGAGATGTGGGATAGAGGATGAATTCTTCCTTCTGCATCAAATCGCGCGCGTATAGCAGCACGCGTTCTTGCTGCTTGATGAAAGCATCTTCGTTATCCTCGCGCAACAGGCGTTCGGCTTCTCTGATTTCATCGCGCACCATGTCATCGAAAGTCCACATCGTAGTAGTGGGACGGGTAAAACCTTTCTGCTCAAGCACGGGGTAGAGCTGATTTTGCTTGCGCTTGTAGTGTAAGGGGTATTGACTGATTTTCTCGTAGAGTTCTAACCATTGGTTTTTAATCATGGGATATTGCACCAAATCCTCCACCGCCAAGAGCAAACGCTTCATCTCTTCGTTCTCTTTGAGATAGTGCATAATGGGGTGGTCGGCTGGAAGATTGGGCAAACTATTGTCGATGGCATCGCCCAGCATATCTATCACGGAGTGCACATCCTCGCGGATACATTCATCGCTACTTTCTTCCGTCATCGTTTGTTCTATGTAGGCCACATGATAGGCACTAACTTTTCCCACACGTTCTTTGATCTGCTGTTGGGCTTCGGCAGCCAACAGTTTACCAGCTTTGAAGGCATTTTCTATCTCGAAAAGCGCATTGAGCTTTTCTGTATCCATAGGCGGAAGGTAATCTTTCATTCTATTGTCCATATCGTATTCAATTTTATTATTTGCAAAAATAAGCATAAATCAGACAAGAAAAAAACGCTACACAGACAAAGGAATAAAGACTATCTGCACACTACCCTCTTTCTTCACTTCCCTAACATTTGCCGAAAAACAGGACGTTTATTCTTTCCCTCCAAAAGATTTCTCTACCGTTCAATATGATGTTCCCAACGACACTATTAGCTCTTACTTCCTGACAATCAATAACACTTAATATAATGCTGTGTTTTTAAGGTGTTGTTGAGGGAGAGAGCTGTAAAATCAAACAAATTAGATCCGAAAACTCTAAAATAAATATAAATTGCTCTAAAGTTTCCTCTTGTTAATTTCTTTTTATAAATTATTGCATAATAAAAAAGAACTCTTTATATTTGCCACAAATAGAATAAATACCCTTAAATTAAATATACAAGTTTAATCGAAATTATGAAACGTTTCTGGCTCACGTTACTCTTATGTATATTCTTCATCGCATCTTCTGCCCAACAGCTCATCTTTGGGTCAGTGCGCGATGAATTCTTAAAAACTCCACTCGCAAAAGCTCGCGTAACGTTGCTTACCACAGACAGTGTTATCGTGCAAGATTCCATTAAAGTCACTCTGAATAAACCTGAAGGGAAACGTTGGGGCAGTGCCGACTTCTGCATCAAACTGCCCAAGAAGACCTCCACCTATCTGATTCGGGCAACCCTCGACGGATATTCAGATGCTTGGCAAACCCTTTCCGTCAAAGCAGAAATAGATGATGCATGGGGATTGGATAAACCGCTCGAACTACGTCGCATTCGTGAGAAAACACTTGGTATGGCTACTGTCACAGCCACAAAACTCAAAATGTTTTATAAAGGTGACACCTTGGTCTACGATGCATCGGCCTTTAAGTTGCCGGAAGGCTCCATGCTTGACGACTTGATTCGACAAATGCCCGGAGTTACCATGAACGATAATGGTGAAATATTCGTCAACGGGCGTAAAGTTGACGAATTGCTTTTAGGTTCACGCTCATTTTTTGGTGGAAACAGCAAAGTATTACTCGACAATCTTCCCTATTATACCGTGAAAAATTTGAAGGTTTATGAAAAAGAGAGTGACCGCAGCCGAGCCGTTGGGTACGAGATAGATCCAAAGACATACGTCATGGACATAAATCTCAAAGATGCCTACCGAAAAGGTTATATTGGTAATGCAGAAGTGGCCGGAGGCACAAAAGAACACTGGCTTGGACGCGTGTTCTTACTGAACTATATAGATAAAGTCAGATTTACATTTTTGGCGAACGCAAACAATGTGAATGAAAAACGACATATCGGAGAATCAAGCAGTTGGAAACCGGAAGAAATGCCACGCTCTCAACTTACGACCAAAAGCGTAGCTGGTGAAGTGGACTATCAGTCGAAGGATGGTAATGTAAAAGAAAACTTCATGGTTGATTTTTTAGCTTCGAAAGACTATGAAGAAACTGTTCAACGCCGAGAATTATTTTTAGATGGAAGTAGACCATATTCCACTGTCAAAACATTCAGAACATCATACGAAAACCGTCTCTTGGTGAAGAACAGTTTCAAGCTGACTATTCCGAAAAAAATCTATACTGATTCAGGTGTGGAATTTGTTTATAATAAATACAAAGGTAATAGCATGTCCATTTCAGAAGATTTCCTTGATAACATCAACACTCGTTTGCGCAGCACAGGCTATAATGATGGCTATTCTTATCGCTTGAATATAGGCGGAATGATCTTCCCGAAAATCGATAATTTTCTTCGCTCATTGGATTTTGCATACGGCTTCAAACAGTACGAAGACAAGAACGAAACAGCTCGAGGCTTCATTACCGAACAGTTTATGAATCCGTCAACCCACACACAGTACAATGCCAACGACTATCACCACAGAGAAACCTCCGCAAGTGTCCATCTTTTTTGGAATAGAGAGCTGAATAAGAACCTTCGGTTGGAGATACAGGATCGTCAAGAGTATATCAAAAAGTATGAGCGCGATAATCTATATCATCCCGACACGCTTGCTCTACCCTCTCAATTGGATGCCTTGGTAGCTATTACCGACCCCGGAAACTCCTATGAAAGCAATTTTCGAGAATTTTACAACGTACCGACTTTCTTTTTAAAATGGAAGAAATTTATTCCGGGAAAATACATGAAGATGGAGTATATTTCTTGGAACTTTGTCTTTTCCAACATATTAAGTTCAGAGCATCTATCGTACAGTCGCAACAATATTACGCAGGAAAAGAAGCGTATAAGCTATAACTTTTCCCCCTCGTTCAGCTTCAAGATTCTTCCAACAAAAAAGCAAGGTGAACAATTGAGTTTCCAGCTGGGATATAATCAGGGCCCCGCCTCCATCTTCGATTTGCTTAACTACAAGGACGATGCTACACCACAGATTGTAAAACTCGGGAACCCCCACTTAAAAGGTTCTGCATCTACCACGTTCAGCGTTAACTTTACCGACTGGGAAAGCAAGCGGAAGGGACAACAATACCACCTCAATGGAAATTTCAGCTACTACCACCGACAAGTGGCACAATCAGTAATATTCAATCCGAAAAACTCTCAATACACCTATCAGCCCAAGAACGTACGTGGAGCTTATGACGCCTCGATCCGATTTGACTTCACCCGTTTCCTTGACAAGCGACAATATTGGTCTTGGCAGACGGATCTAGATGCCGCTTACCACCATTCCATTGACCATGTGATGCAAACCGGCATGACGGAAAGTACGCCCAATGCTGTCAATACGCTAACCTTACACGATGGGGTTTGGCTGCAATATCAATATAAAGATTTCAGCATAAGAGTAAACGGCGACTTCCGCTGGCGGCACTCTGAGGGCAAGATGCGTAACTTTTCCATACTTAATACTTTCGATTATCAGTACGGCATAGCAGCACGCTATACCGTACCCGTTATAAGAACGTCAATTATAGTGGATGGTAACATGTATAGCCGCCAAGGATATGGTAGCAAAGACATCAACAGAAATGATTTCGTGATGAACGCCTCCATTAGCCAGCCCTTCATGAAAGGTACGTTCGTCATAAGTGCTGAAGCCTTTGACTTGCTGCATCATTTGTCTTCAACCCAGTATGTCATCAACGCACAAGGAAGAACAGTAACATGGAATCGATCACTTCCAAACTACCTTATGCTACATGCCGTCTATCACTTCAGCCGACAACCGAAAAAATAGAAATTGAATGTCATTGAAATCTTTTCCCCACTACCAACAACAAGAAGCTGCCGATTGCGGACCATCTTGCTTGCGGATGATAGCTAAATACTACGGGAAAGTCTATTTTCATTCGCAAAATATCTACTGCCGTTCAAGTCGCTCGGTTTGCAGCTTATCTTTGGCTTGATTGCCGGCTGCATCATTCAGCTTATACTTCCTTTCCTCTCACAAGCAATGGTGGACAAGGGAATTAACAACCCCAATTCGGTTTAAGAAACGCTCTTTCATGAGTTTGTTAAACCGCACACGCATCCTTTCGGCCTTGACCTAAAACCGAAGTATAATTGTTTCACGCAAATTATAGGTTAGAATAAAGTGAGCTGTTTTACACCCTGCTTTTCTTCCCTCTCAAACTCCATATTGATGGAAGGTTTGGTGTCGTAGAAAGCATACGCAGCAATGCCAGCTAAAAGGTTAACGATGAAATTAGAGATACTTCTATGGCGTGTGTGAACTATCTGTGCAACGTTCTTCAACATATCATTGATAGTCTCTATGATACTTCTCTTGCGAAGCATGATTTTATCATGCACATCCATTAATCTGTTCTTCATATTAGTTCGTATTCCTGTTACGATGTGTACACCTCTATCAAAGAGTGAAGCAAACAGTGATTGAGAGATATAACCTTTATCGGCATATAATTTTCCAAATAAATCCTTCGTTAAATCGTTGAATACTTTTGGATTACGGTCGTCTACATTGGCTCGGGTTAGAGCAAAATTGAGTAGTTCACCTCGTTCATTACACAAAAGATGAAGTTTGAAGCCATAGTACCATCCCATAGTACTTTTTCCTTTTTGAGCGTACCCTTTGAATACGCGATTACGGGATTGTCTCTTATTTTCACACACTGGAATACGTGTAGAATCGATAAAGGTTATTCCTGTACACTCTCCCATTAATCCCAGTTTGAGAAATAGCAATAAGGGTATTGCAACACGAGGTATACGCTCAACAAAGCGTGTATAAGAGAGCAGGTCGGGAAACTCTTTTTTTAGTTCTCGGCAAACATAAAAGAGATAGAAATGTTTGAAATTCCGAAAAGTATTGCTGTGGAACAATATGAGAATTGTGATCATTTCAGCATCACTCATTCGCCCTTTTCTCTTGCGGTGTTTTGGACTATCGGCAGAGGGATTTGAGGGAGAAAGAGAGGTTTTGTTTAATTCTAAATGATATTCTTTGCAAAAATCATCTGCAATACAATAGATTTCCGTAACTTTGCTGACAAGTTTCATGAGGATTGTTATTTTGTTATATGATTGATTATCAACAGTAAATATACAAAAAACAATCCTCTTTTTAGGCTTTTATTGAAACTTTTTTGAGGAAAAAGAAGAACTGCTTATCCCGAATTGGGGTTAACAGTAAAGATTTAGTGTTCTGTATTGAATAAGGTTGTCAGCTGATAGCCTTATTGTGTCGGCTGGCTTCCTTATTGCGTCAGCTGACACAATAAGGAGGCAATTAAGAGGGAACATACTCTTCCCCAATATTTATTTTTTCGTTGTCATGTCGTCACGTTGTCACACCTTGAGCATAATTAACTGAAAATATATGGATTGAGAGCGTGACAACAAGGTGACAACAAAAATAAGTTTTTCTTGGTAGGAGTGATAATAATCCCAATTCGGGATAACATTAAATACTCTCGCATATTTCCGCTATCCCTACAATTGCTATTAAAATTTGGATTAGACTCATCTTCCTACCAAAATGTAATCCAGTTAGTCTTATTCTTATATAAAAAGTTCTGAGGTCAGAGCAGCTCGGTCAGCAAACTCTTGAGATAGCTATCAGAAACGTTGGCGAGTTCGCTCTTGTCATAAATGGTGAGCAGATTGACTTCAATATGCTCGTGCGTAAGAACCACATGATAGGTTATCACTCTTGCACCGCTACTCTTGCCTTTGCCTTTCGATGCAATAGCCATCCTCACCTTGCGCATGCCATTGCCAAGGTCTACCCCTTGCATAGGGTCAGTTTCCATGGCTCGCATAAAAACCTTGAAGTCGTTTGTGAGCGAATGGTATTTCTTCGCCAATCGCTTGAACTGTCGCTTAAACTCCTCGCCAAGATAAATCTCCACAGTCATACGCCTTCTTCAAGTTCCTTGATGAAATCTTCAGCCGTCTGCATTTTCGTGTCTTTTTCCTTCGCTGTCTTCAATTCGTCAACGGCGCGTGTCAGTGTTTTCTTCACGTACGCCTTGCGTGCCTGCTCCTCTCCTTTATAGATAGAAGTGGAAGCCACGCCACGAAGCATGCTTATTGCGCGTCGTATGCTCTGTGCGGTAGAGTCTTCGTCAAGTGTTACCAAAATCTGTGTCATATTCTTGCCTTCTGTTTTCTGCAAATATACAATTGTCCGTCAACAATTCCAAATATCAGAGGAGTTTTCCGTTTCCGTTGTGTATCAGTATGTCAAAGAGCGAAGGGAATAGTGAAATCAAATGAAGCAAAAGTAGACTATCTGAAATGTATTTCAAATATTTGTACACTAATCCCAGAACTGCGAGAATAGTTTGAGCATAACAAACTGAAAAAGTAAGAATTGAACGCGCTACAACAACATGACAATGCTGTGACAACAAATATTTTTTTTACGGGTAGGAGTGAAAATAGAAGCAACAGTTTTTGTCCACTGTCCCCAGAGGCGTGAGTTACCATACGAAAATCCAGCTGCAGGGATAAAGGAGCTGCGACTCAGAGTTTTTTACGACCGAACATTGCCTTTCTTATGGTACACAACATAGCTTTTTTCTCATTTCTCCTAAATCCATCTTCTTTTTTCTACCTTTGGCACGCTTTTAGTATAAAGGCTTTGTCGCAAACAAATACGTAAATGATCAAAACTAAAATACAAGTATTATGAACATTCAACCATTAGCAGACAGAGTTCTGGTGCAGCCACAAGAGGCTGAAGAGAAAACAGCCGGCGGCATTATCATCCCCGACACCGCAAAGAAAGAACGTCCCATCGAAGGTAAGGTGCTGGCCGTTGGGCAAGGCACAAAAGACGAGGAAATGGTTCTGAAAGTGGGCGATAAGGTACTCTATGGAAAATATAGCGGTACGGAAGTGGAACTGGACGGCGAGAGTTTCCTCATCATGCGTCAGAGTGACGTTTTGGCAGTAGTGAAATAATCGTTTTCAAGAACTAACATTATACATTTCAAAATAAAGATTTATCATGGCAAAAGATATCAGATACAATGTGGATGCGCGCGAAGCGCTCCGCGAAGGTGCTAACGCTTTGGCAAACGCAGTGAAAGTAACCCTCGGCCCTAAAGGTCGCAATGTGGTTATTGATAAGAAATTTGGTGCTCCGCGCATCACGAAAGATGGCGTTACAGTGGCAAAAGAAATCGAACTGGAAGACAGTTTCGAGAATGCTGGCGCACAGCTCGTGAAGAGCGTTGCGAGCAAGACGGGCGACGATGCCGGCGATGGTACTACGACTGCTACCGTCTTGACGCAGGCCATCCTGACAGAGGGTATGAGAAATGTGGCAGCTGGTGCTAACCCGCTCGATCTGAAGCGCGGTATGGACAAGGCTGTGGCAAAAGTGGTAGAAGGTATCAAGGCACAGGCCGAACAAGTGGGCGAAAGCTACGAGAAGATTGAGCAAGTGGCAAGCATCTCTGCTAACAACGATGCTGAAATTGGTAAGCTCATTGCCGATGGTATGCGCGCTGTCAGCGTGAATGGTGTTATCACCATTGAGGACGCAAAGGGTCGCGACACGGTACTCAAGACTGTGGAAGGTATGCAGTTCGACCGCGGTTACCTCTCTCCCTACTTCGTAACCGATTCTGAAAAGATGCAGTGCGACATGGAGAAGCCGTACATCCTCATCTACGACAAGAAGATTTCTAACTTGAAGGATTTCCTCCCCGTGCTCGAACCAGCAGCACAAAGCGGCCGTCCTCTCCTCGTTATTGCTGAGGATGTGGACAGCGAGGCGCTGACTACGCTCGTAGTAAACCGCCTGCGTGGTAGCTTGAAGATTTGCGCTGTGAAAGCTCCTGGCTTCGGCGATCGCCGCAAGGCCATGCTGGAAGACATCGCTGTGCTGACGGGTGGCGTTGTTGTGAGCGAAGAGAAGGGCTTGAAGCTCGAACAGACTACGCTCGAAATGCTCGGTTCTGCCGATAAGGTGACCATCTCTAAGGAGAACACGACCATCGTGAACGGTGCTGGTCAGAAGAACCTGATTCAGGATCGTATCAACCAAATCAAGAACGAGATTGCTAACAGCACATCTTCTTACGACAAGGAGAAACTCCAGGAACGCCTTGCAAAACTGAGCGGTGGCGTTTGCGTGCTCGAAGTGGGTGCTGCTTCTGAAACTGAACAGAAGGAGAAGAAAGACCGCTGCGACGATGCTCTCTGCGCTACGCGTGCAGCTATCGAGGAAGGCATCGTGACAGGTGGCGGCGTAAGCTACATTCGCGCACAGAAGGCTCTCGATGATCTGAAGGGCGACAACCAGGACGAACAGACGGGTATCGCCATCATCCGCCGCGCTATTGAAGAACCGCTCCGCCAGATTTGCTATAATGCTGGCATCGAGGGTGCTGTGGTTGTAAACAACGTTCGCGAGGGCGAGGGCAACTATGGCTACAACGCCAAGACTGAGAAGTACGAAGATCTCCGCGCTGCTGGTGTTGTTGACCCCGCAAAGGTGGCTCGCGTTGCACTTGAAAACGCTGCTTCTGTTGCTGGTATGTTCCTCACCACCGAGTGTGTCATCTGCGACAAGAAGGAGGAAAATCCTGCTCCCGCAATGCCCGCTCCCGGCATGGGCGGCATGATGTAAGCCAACCCCATCGCTTCATAGCGAAGAAAGATAAAAGCAAGGGATAGTTACACGATAGTAACTATCCCTTTTAGTTTGCCTAATATTGCAGAATGGAATAAAAATCAGTACACAAAGTTGTGGTAAAATTACCGACCTGAAGAGTTCAAAGGATACGGATTGACCCATGGAGAAGAAATGAGATAAAACGAATGGCAGAAATGTAGCTATAAACGTTTACTTTTTCTTTCGCCCGAACATTCCTCTCTATCCGTTATTTAATGTTCTGCATGCCCTATTTTATCCATGTATGTAATACCCAAAGCAGACAAAACGAATACGACATGAATACTGATTTGCATAATCGTGTGTTGTGTGTCAATATTCTCGGCTACAAATGTTTCCAACAAATGGACGGCAGAAATACTAATGAGCGATATCATCAGCTTGTGCTTTAATGCATTTGGATTTATCTTTCCAAGATAACCGAACTGATTATTGTCCTTATCCTTCTCAATAATCTCCAATCTGCTGACAAACGACCAGTATCCTCCAATTACGCAGACGATGATTAAATTCAAAACCATAGAAACATCCACCATACCTATAGCCAACATCAGGATGGTTTCTTCTGTGAACGTCCCTATATGTATCAAGCTATGTACAACTTCTTTACAAAAAACGAAAGAGTACATTCCCATAACTACGCACATTCCAAGATACACAGGAACTTGAAGCCATCGACTTTGAAAGATACACCACTCTATGGCCTTTTCTAATTTATCACTCATAAAAATATTTTTTTAAAGTATTTGCATTAAGTAATCAACGATCTTTGTGTGACGCTGACGAATTTTTTCTTTGTCCCAAAGTTGGTCTTGCTCCGTCATTCGCTGAACTTCCAACTGCTGTTGTAAGTATGTATAACTATCACGCTTTATCTGAAATCTGCCATTGCTCAATGACATATTATGACTGCCAGACAGCAGCAAATAGTTGCCCAAACATTCCAAATATCGGTTATAGAAGTCTTCATCATAAGGGCAATAACCATTATCAGCTTCTTTATTTTCGGTTTGTGGTGCGATGTGCTCGAGGTGTGGAGTCTCAATGCTGTCATATCTGACAGGACTATAACCAGACTTTCCGCTGGCTATCAGATAGTTTTCGTATTTCCATAAGAGAAACTTTGCGGTTTGATGATTCATCCCCATATTGAGGCAACGAGCAAGCTCTTCATTATTCCAATATCCCCACCAATCATTTCGGTTTTTCATCCATTCAATATGATTGACAACCGTCATGGCATTAGATCCCATTTCCTGATAGCATTTATTGAGACGCCACAGTAAATTAGCACGAGTACCGATAATACGATTGCGCAAGAATATTTGTTCCAGAGATTTTGCCAATAGGTTTAGTCCATCTTGTTCCATAGCATTACGCATGGCTTTAATGACAAATGGGAACATGATACCTTTGTCTGCCGACACCAACAAAGCATGATAGACCATATTTCCTCTTTCTTGCTGGAGGAATTTAGCTGCTTGGGTAAAGCAAGAAGCCAATAAACGTGTGAAGTCACGTATAAAAGCAATACTATCGGCTTTATTTAAATTTTCATTTACGAAGTCTGTGGAACTGATATCGTCCAAATTATTTCTATAAATCTTAACGGTATAATTCAGAATATTATCTTCATCGAGATAGTTCTCTATTAGACTAATTGATTTATAGATATGCTCAAATCTTTCTGTTGTGTCTGCCAATATAGATTCTGTTTCTTCAGCTGGCGCATGTAAATGTATATGATACATAAACTGAGCCTTAATGATTTCCAATTTGGTAGGTTTCTTCCCACGATTGTTTTGAAAGATAAACATCTGTACAGCCTCGGCGGCATCCTTTACCACATGCGTAGTGCATGCAGCATGGGTGATGGCGTTGAGAAGAGCTAAGAGATCTTTCTCTTCGATGTCTGCGAGGCGTGCTTTAAAATAATCAAATGCATCCGCAATTCTCGCTTTTGAAAGAGTGTCTATTTCACTACGATCAGTGGACGTTTGGTCTATGATATAGTCACGGAACATCTGGTTGTCATAATCCACTGTTGAAAAGCGATATTTACTTCTCTGTTTAATGGTGTTACAATAGGCTATATACAAGTCATCATCGAAATCTTCTACCTTTACAATGCTTCTAATCTCCTTCAATCGTTTATAGAGGGCAGACAGAAATATAACGGTTGTTGTCAATCGTTGTTGTCCATCTATAATAGCATACTTGTTTTCTCCTTTCTCCTCAAAAAGAAAGTGACCGAAATAGTATGGTGTAGAGGAGTGGCTGTTTACATAATCTTGTATGTCTGACAGGAATGTGTTGACTTGTTTTGGGCCTTTGTTTGAGAGATCTGTATCCCAGGAATAAGCTCGTTGATAGTTAGGCACACTAATTGACTTTCCTGCCAACAGTGTTGATATGTTTGTTGATGATTCCATAATGATGTTTTATTTTATCCTCCAATTCAAAATTATGAATTGGAGGCTAAAGAATGGATTTAACGTGCAGAACGTGTGTTTATCTTCTTCCCGAAGCGATCATAGGTGTCTAGCCATGAGCTACGCCGCACAACGAAAGTGTCGCCTGTAACACTGACAACAATACCAATTGTCTCACTTAGCGTTTTGTACTTTTTGCCACTTTCATCGTAGAGGTCGTACCAAGAGCTACGTCTAACTATAAAGAAGTGTGGACCATAACCCACCACTTCACCAATAGTTTGCGATAATGTTTTTACCTTTTTCCCCTGTTCGTTGATAATGTCATACCAAGAACTACGGGGTTCAATCATTGAAATAGCCATAATAGATTTCTTTAGGTCGTACAATTCCTATGGACCGTTTTATTTAATAGGTTAATATGCAAGAAGCGTGGAACTGTATGCTCCACGTCCTAATGCTCAGGCCCTGAGAAAACCTTAATAGACAGATGTGGGAATAACAGCCCCACGCTATATGCGTGGAGACCATTACGACCTTTCTTGTCTATTATTGCTTTAAGTTTCTCAGGCTTCGAGCATACAAGAATAGGGCATAACGCCTCTTTTACCAAAATATATGAGCAGATAATACGCTCACATCGCAAAGATATTTTTTTCTTTCAATATACCAAAGAAAACTAAAATATTTGATACAAAACTAAAAGAAATCCTTCAGAAACAAGGACAAGGATGAACCTGCACCACTATTGATGTAGATATCCATTTACTCTTTTTGTTTGAAGTTTAACAAGTTATCAACAAAAAAGAACAAGGAACGGAGTCGACATGGACTTCTTCCTTGTTCTTTTATACAGATATAACGGTATCTTTTACTTCTCCATTTGGAGACCGAGCTTCATACCATCGTAGCTTCCAGCGAGTTTAGAAAGCGTGGAGAGGGTAGTATTCCCAGAGGCCGAACCAAGGAGAGCGGCAAGCTTGAGAAGGCGATCGCTATCAAACAGCAAACTGATTTTGCCGTTGCTCTTAGCTACGTTTGCAGTCATAGAGCCAAGGCCAAAAAGCGTAGAAAACTTGATCGTTTTGTTCTTGCTATCAAGAGCGTAAGTGCCGCTGAGGTTGCGGCCGCCAACATTGGCCTTAAACGTCTTATCCTTATTAAAAGTGAACGTACAAGCTCCTGGTTTAATACCCACCTTACTCAACTGCTCATTGATTTCGCTCTCAATTTTATTGGCAGCCACAGCACCACCTGCCTTCTTCAGGAGATTCTCCGTTTCAAAAACGCAATCGGTACCAGTGTACTTCCAAGTGCCATACAGGTCCTCTTCTGTTACCGCCTTGTTGCCTAAAAAAGAACTGAGGATATTACCAAACAAGCCAGTAGTACCTCCGCTTTTCTCACTATTATTCGCTGTAGTTGTCGTTCCGCCAAGGATATTAGAAAGCGCAGCGCTACTCGTTGTTCCGCAGGATGTCAGTGCGAACCCAGCAGCAACCACCGCAGCTGCCAAAAATACTTTTCTCTTCATTTTATCTTAAATATTTATCATGTTTAGTGCCTGCAAATTTACACAGACTAAAACAGCTCACCAAATGAAACAGTCTCATCCCTCCTCAATTTTTGGAATAATTAAAAGTATCTCAATCAAAAACAACAATACAGCAGATTATTCCAATCCTCTTCAGCCCAGCTTCTCCACTCAGAAAAGTAAATCTGCAAGCCTCTGCCTCAAACACACAAAAAAGAGACTCCCATCAGATGATTGCTCTGATAGGAGTCTCTTATTTCAAAAAAGGCAGCGACCTACTCTCCCGTCTTGTGGACAGTACCATCGGCGCGACCGGGCTTAACTT